>NZ_JAIHOO010000001.1:2055000-2355000 GCF_019733395.1 Lysobacter sp. BMK333-48F3
GGAAGTGCGAATGCTGACATGAGTAACGATAATGCGGGTGAAAAGCCCGCACGCCGAAAGCCCAAGGTTTCCTTGCGCAACGTTAATCGACGCAGGGTGAGTCGGCCCCTAAGGCGAGGCAGAAATGCGTAGTCGATGGGAAGCAGGTTAATATTCCTGCACCTCGCGTAAGTGCGATGGAGGGACGGAGAAGGTTAGGCAGGCCAGGCGTTGGTTGTCCTGGTGAGAGAGTTGAGGCGGTGCCCTTAGGCAAATCCGGGGGCGCAACGTTGAGACTAAGGACCGGTCCATTAGGACTAGGCTGCTGATATCACGCTTCCAGGAAAAGCTCCTAAGCTTCAGCTTACGCAGACCGTACCGTAAACCGACACAGGTGGGCAGGATGAGAATTCTCAGGCGCTTGAGAGAACTCGGGTGAAGGAACTAGGCAAAATAGCACCGTAACTTCGGGAGAAGGTGCGCCCTTTTTGGTTCATAGCTGAGAAGGGCCGCAGTGACCAGGCCGCTGCGACTGTTTATCAAAAACACAGCACTCTGCAAACACGAAAGTGGACGTATAGGGTGTGACGCCTGCCCGGTGCTGGAAGGTTAATTGATGGGGTTAGCCGCAAGGCGAAGCTCTTGATCGAAGCCCCAGTAAACGGCGGCCGTAACTATAACGGTCCTAAGGTAGCGAAATTCCTTGTCGGGTAAGTTCCGACCTGCACGAATGGCGTAACGACAGCGGCGCTGTCTCCACCCGAGACTCAGTGAAATTGAAATCGCTGTGAAGATGCAGCGTTCCCGCGGCAAGACGGAAAGACCCCGTGAACCTTTACTATAGCTTTACACTGAACGTTGAGTTCGTCTGTGTAGGATAGGTGGGAGGCTATGAAACTGTGGCGCTAGCTGCAGTGGAGCCATCCTTGAAATACCACCCTGTCGTGCTTGACGTTCTAACCTAGGCCCGTAATCCGGGTCGGGGACCGTGTATGGTGGGTAGTTTGACTGGGGCGGTCTCCTCCCAAAGTGTAACGGAGGAGCACGAAGGTACGCTCAGCGCGGTCGGACATCGCGCACTGTGTGCAAAGGCATAAGCGTGCTTGACTGCAAGATCGACGGATCAAGCAGGTACGAAAGTAGGTCTTAGTGATCCGGTGGTTCTGTATGGAAGGGCCATCGCTCAACGGATAAAAGGTACTCCGGGGATAACAGGCTGATACCGCCCAAGAGTTCATATCGACGGCGGTGTTTGGCACCTCGATGTCGGCTCATCACATCCTGGGGCTGTAGTCGGTCCCAAGGGTATGGCTGTTCGCCATTTAAAGTGGTACGCGAGCTGGGTTCAGAACGTCGTGAGACAGTTCGGTCCCTATCTGTCGTGGGCGTTGGAGATTTGAGAGGGGCTGCTCCTAGTACGAGAGGACCGGAGTGGACGAACCTCTGGTGTTCCGGTTGTCACGCCAGTGGCACTGCCGGGTAGCTATGTTCGGAAGCGATAACCGCTGAAAGCATCTAAGCGGGAAGCGCGCCTCAAGATGAGATCTCCCGGGAGCTCGACTCCCCTAAAGGAACCATCAAGACTAGGTGGTTGATAGGCAGGGTGTGTAAGTGCGGTAACGCATTGAGCTAACCTGTACTAATGATCCGTGTGGCTTGACCATATAACCTCAAGTGGCCTTGGACTCGACGACGCGTCGATATTCCAACCCAACACTGACTCGCTACATTCCAATCTATTCGCCGACAACGCAGATCACCGCGTTGAAAGCACCCAACGAGAGCGTGCGCGCTACTTCAATCCACCGAAGCCTGCGACCCTCCACCCTCTCCCTGGTGATAATAGCTGTGTGGAACCACCCGATCCCATCCCGAACTCGGAAGTGAAACGCACACGCGCCGATGGTAGTGTGGCTTAAGCCATGCAAGAGTAGGTCATCGCCAGGGGCTTTACCCCAGAAGGCCGGATCCGAAAGGATCCGGCCTTCTTCTTTTGCGTTCCGGAAACATCCAACCGCGTTCCCACCCCGGGAAACTCCGCTTCGACCGCTGCGATTCGTACGCTCATCATCGCCGACGGGATCAGGCGAAATCGTGCCGCCGGCCCCTTGCGGATCGTGGCCGTTGGACTTTCCCGCCCCTATGGGCGCTGGAGGATTCCGCTGGTTCGGCGACACTGCGAGCTCCGGTAAGGACTACCGATAAGGAGCGAGCATGAGCAAGGAATCGATCCAGGAGCGGTACGAAGTCTGCGCGCCGGCGCTGCGGCAGGCGATCGACCGGGCGGTGCAACGGCTGCGCGATTTCGTCGCCGAGACCGACGACATGAGCCTGGTTTTCGCCGAAACGCTGCCGATCGGGGCGATCGCGCAGTTGGAGAACAAGTACGGCCTGGCGCTGCCGCCGGCCTACGTCTACTTCCTGCGCACCTATGGCGCCTTCGTCGTGCACTACGGCGGCAACGAACTGATCGGCATGGTCGAACCCGGCCATCTGCATGCGACGGCGCCGGACCCGGACGACGCGGTCGGCGGCGACGAAGACGAAGTCGCCGCGGCGATCGGCGAAGCGCTGTTTTTCCAGTACATCGACGACTTTTCGGTCGAGAATTTCTGGGCCTTCAACCCGCGCGACCGTCGCGACGACGGCGAGCTCTGCGTGGTCGCCTATTACCACGATGAGGCATTCGCCCTGGCGCAGGACTCCGGCGCCCGCTTCCGCGATTTCGCTGCGCATATCGTCGATACGGTCGACGATTTCATCGCCACCTACGCTTGAACGCAGCGGTGCGGACCGGCGACAAGTCCCCGGTCGCGGCGCCACCACCAATGGGTAGGAGCAACGTCCCACAGGGATTTCCTCCGGTCACAAGTCGCGGCCAAGGAACGCGCAGGCTCCCAACGCCTTCGCCATCGATCGAAACGGAAAGCCCGACGCGAGCTATGAGCACCAATCGCGTTTGCCTGCCTTGCTCGTCAGCGCAGCCGGCATCGCAGACGGATGCATCGCACCCGTCTGCGGCTGGAGTTGCGCCTTCAGGCGTGCCCCGCCGAGACAGGCGCCGCTAGGACCGCCGATATCCGAGGCACTAGCACAGCAAGTCCCTGTCGCGGCTTACGCCGCTCCTACAGGAGCGGCGGCGATCGCGACCGGCGCGCTAAGGCCGACGACCGCGAGCAACTCGCCATCGTCGCCGTGCTCCAACCGCAGGTCGATACGATAGCGCTCGCATAGCCGCTGCACGATCGCCAGCCCGAGTCCATGGCCCGGGCTGCCGGCGCGACGATGGTGAGGCTCGTGCAGGAGCGCGCGCTCCGCTTCCGGCACCGCGTGGCCGCGGTTGGCGATGCGCAGCGCGCCGGCGTCGGCCTGGATGGCGACCCGGCCGCTGTCGCTGTGCGCGAACGCGTTGCCGATCAGATTCGACAACAGGATATGCAGCGCCGGCGCCGGCCACGGCGCCCGTAGCGAGGCGTCGACCGAGATGTCGACCTCGACCGGCTTGTGTTCGAGCAGCGGCGATTGCTCGATGATCACTTGTTCGATCAGCGGCAGTAGCGCCGTGGAAGTCGCAGCCGGCGCCGGTTCGTCCTCGCGCGCCAGCGCGAGCAGGGCGGTCACCGTCTGTTCGAGCCGCAGCGCGGACTGCTGCAGGTAATGCAGATGCCGTCGTCCTTGCGCGGATAACCCCGGCTCGCCGAGCAACTGCTCGCTGGTGCTGCGGATTACCGCCAGCGGGGTGCGCAACTCGTGGCTGGCGTCGCGGGTGAACTCGCGCTCGCGCGCGACGAAGGCCAGGGTGCGTTCGATCAGGGCCGACAAGCCCTGCGCCAGCACCCCGACCTCGTCGTCCGCGGTGCGCGTGTTCAGTCGCGGCGGCAAGCGCTCGGGCGAGAGCGTCGCGACTTCGGCGGCGAGGGCCGACAGCGGGGCGGTGATGCGCCGCGCCAGCCAGTAGCCGATCGCCAGGGCGACGCCGAGCGTGGCCAGCGCCGACCAGGCCAGCAGGCTCAGCACGCGATCGCGCATCGGCCGCACCACCAACTGGCGGCCGACTTCGGCCACCAGCCACGGGCCGTCCGGATCGCCGGCCGGCGCGAGCGAGCGCAGGTGGTAATGGCGGCCGTCGCGCCCAGCGAATTCCCTGCGTCCGGGTTCGTCGGCGAATGCCGCCCGCAGATCCGCGGGCAGGCTGTCGCGATCGGTATGGACGCGCATGTACGCGGCCTGCGGCTGCGGCCAGTGCGCGGAGGAGCCGCGGCGTTGCTGCAGCGTCGCGGCTTCCTGGGCCAGGGCGGCATCGAAGAACGCGTCTTCGGTCGCGTACATGAAGCTGATCGCGTACAGGCCGAACAGCCCAGCGACGAACAGCGCGAACGCGGCGAAGGCGAGCATCAACCGGTTGCGCAGGCGCTGGCGCGGCAAGCTCATGGTTCGGCCCGCAACTGGAAGCCGACCCCGTGCACGGTGCGCAGCATCGGCCAGTCGAACGGCCGGTCCAGGCCCTGGCGCAGCAGGTACAGATGCGAGCGCAACGGGTCCGACGGCGGCGCTTCGTCGCCCCACAGGCGCTGGATCAGTTCGCTGCGGGTCAGCGTGCGCGGCCAGGCCTCGGCGAGGATCAGCAGGATCCGGTACGGCGTGTGCTGCAGTTCCAGCGCACGGCCGTCGCGACTGGCGCGGCCGAGGCGCCGGTCGATCCGCAGCGGGCCGACCTGCAGCGCATGGGCCTGGCCGCTGCGGTGGCGCTGCGACAGCGCCAGGCAGCGCGCGAGCAGTTCGGCGCCGGCGAACGGTTTGACCAGGTAGTCGTCGGCGCCGGCGGCGAAGCCGTCCAGTTTGTCCTGCAAGGCATCGCGGGCGGTCAGCATCAGCACCGGCACGTGGCGGTCGGCGCGCTCGCGCAGCGCGGCGCAGACCTGCAGGCCGTCCATGCCGGGCAGGGCGAGGTCGAGCACCATCACGTCGGGCGGGTCGGCCAGGGCCAACTGCAGCCCGCCCGGGCCGTCGGCGGCGAAATCGACCCGGTGGCCGTGGCCTTCGAACATCGCCGCCAGCGAGGCGCGCAGCGGCAGATGATCCTCGACCACCAGGATGCGCAGGCATTCGGCCATCGGCGCTCAGTTCCCGATCCGCTCCATCAACTGCTTAGCTTCGGCCATGTCCGGGTGGCTTTCCAGCACGGCGGCGACCAGCCGCCGCGCCGGCTCGCGCTGCTGCAGGCGCAGATGCGCTTCGGCCATGCCCAGGCGCAGCTGGGGCTCGGGCATGTGCGGCTCGGCCAGTTGCATGATGCTCAGCGCGTCGCGCACCTGCGGTTGCGCTTGCGCGGTCTGCAACTGGTAGTAGCCGAGTAGGCCGATCAGTTGCGCGTGGTAGTCCTGCGGCGCCTGCGCCAGGCGCTGTTCGGCGGAGGCGTCGCCGGCCAGCCGTTGCCGCACCAGTTGCATGGTCTTCTCGTCGCGCCACGGCGTGCGCGCGACCGGGGTGCGGCCCAACGCGGCGACCACCGCCTCGGCGACGCCGGGGGTGGAATAGGGGTTCTGGCCGGTGACCAGGCGGCCGTCGACGACCACGTGCGGCATCATCAACGCCGCTTCGCTCCAGCGCGCACCGCGTTCGCGCAAGGCGTCCTCGAGCTGGAACGGGTATTGCTTGGCCCAGCGCTTGCCGAACACGGTTTCTTCTTCGTTGCTGAAGCCGGTCATCGCGCGCCCCGCGGCTAGCGCTCGGCCATCGGCCAGGCGCACGCCGACCAGCGCCGCCGGACCGTGGCAAACCGCCGAAACCACGCCGCCGCGTTCGTACACCGCCGCGATCAGCGAGCCCAAGGCCGGATCGGCGGGCAGATCGAACATCGCGCCCTTGCCGCCGACCACGTACACCGCGGCGTAGTCCTGCGCGCGCAGTCCGGCGGTGGCGCGGGTGTCGGCGAGCAGGCGCTGGGCCTGAGGATCGGCGAGCAGGCGCGCGTTGAACGGTTCCTTGGCGTCGTACTTGTCGGCCTCGACCCGGCCGCCGCGCGGGCTGGCGACCTCGACCTCCAGGCCGTTGTCGCGAAAGATCAGATAGGCCTGGGCGAACTCGTCCATCTCGAAGCCGGGACGGGTCTTGCCCTGGTCGCGGCCTTCGCCGCTGACCACGATCAGGACTTTGTCGCCGGCCCAGGCCGGCGCAGCGGATACGAAGGCGAGGCCGGCCAGCAGGCCGGCGAACAGGGACAGGCGAGGCATGGGCGGTCTCCGCGATGGGGAGACCTCAGTCTGTGCGGCGGATGTGAATCGAACTTCAAATCGCCGCGCCGCGCCGTCGTCAGGACCGCGCCGCAGTCAGGCGGACGGCGGCTCGGCGACGAAGGTCGCCACCAGCACGTCGCGCCAGGCCGGCTGCGCCGGGTCCAGCGGCGCGACCGCGGTGACGCCGTGGTAGACGTGGCGGTCGGCGGCCAGGGCGGTGTCGAGCGGGCGGGTCAGGGTGAAGCTGCCGATCTCGGTGCCGTCGGCGAGGTGGAAACTGGTGGTGCCGCTGCTGATGTTGTGGCGGTCGATCAGCAGCACCAGCACGTAGTCGACGCCGTCGCGGTGCACGCCTTCCGGGGTCGGCTGGCCGGCGGCGTCGGCGCGCGCCTCGATCCGGAACTGGTGCACTTCGATCCGCCACTGCGGCGTCTGCGGCGACAGGCCGGCGAACAGATCGCGACAGAACTCCAGCACGGTGCGCAGGCATGCGCCCTCGGCGATGCGGTCGCGGATCGGTTCGAAATTGCGCGCGATCCCGCCCTGCAGCGTGTTGTAGTCGCGGCTCTGGTAATGCGGCTGGTGCGGCTGGCGCAGCACCGGACCCTGGGCGCCGGCGGCGTACACCGCATGGCGGCGGCGACGGTGCAGGCCGACCTGGGCCAGGTAAGGATCGGGGGCCAGGTCGTTCCAACTGTCGGCGAAGGCCTGCCAGTCCTCGAGCGGGCGGTAGCGCTCCAGCAAGGCGCGCATCACGCCGGCGCCGACGAAAGCGAAATGGTCTTCTTGCAGCGCCAGCTTCAACATGGGCGAACGTCGGGTCCTGCGGCGGAGGTAAGGGGGCGTCGGCTCAGTTCGCGGCCAAGGCGGCCAGGATCAGCAGCGCGATCGCGCAGAGCAGGCCCATTGCCCAGGTCAGGCTGCGCAGGGTCGGTCGGCGGGCGAGGTAGAACACGCCGTGGAGCGTGCGGAACGCGACGAAGGCCAGGGCGAGCGCGGCGATCCATTCGGTATCGACGCCGGCCATCTGCGCGCCGATCACCCCGGCGGCGAACGGGGCGAAGGCTTCGAAGGCATTGAGGTGGGCGGCGTAAGCGGCGATCGAGCGCGGATGGTCCTGGCGCGCCTGCCAGCCGCGCGGGTCGCGGTTGTCGTAGCGCTGGCCGGTGCCCTTGGCGACCGCCACCCACAGATACGGCAGCAGAGCCGCGATCAACAGGCACCAGTACGCGGTGGACATGGTCAGCATGCGCGATCCTTCGGGCCGGCGCCGGCCGCGGCGACCGTATCAGCCTAGCGGAAAAAACGACGGCGCCCACGGGCGCCGTCGTCGTTTCGCTTTGCCCGGACGGCCGGTCCGCAGCCCGGCCGTGCGGCGGCGTGGCCGGCTTACTTCGCCGGCGCCGCCTTGAGCTTGTCGTGCGCGGCGCGGAAGGCGTTGCCTTCGTACCAGTTCGGCCACTGCTCGTTGCCGGCCAGGGTCTTGCCGACCTGGTACAGCGCGTCCAGGTCCTGGACCACGCCGTCGAGCTTCCAGTTCGGATCGAACTGGTCGGCCGGCTTGTGGTAGCGGTTGTCGCGATAGTCGACCTGGGCCTTGCGGCCGGCGTCGGTGCCGCCCTCCAGCAGATCGTCGCCGCCCTTGGCGTACAGCGCCGGCACGCCGGCCTTGGCGAAGTTGAAGTGATCGGAGCGGAAGTAGAAGCCGTCCTGCGGCGTGGCCTCGGCGTGCAGCACCCGGCCCTGGCCGTCGGCGACGGTTTTGAGCAGGTCTTCCAGTTCCGAGCTGCCGAAGCCGACCACGGTCATGTCGCGCGCCTTGCCGATGATCGGCATGGCATCGAGATTGATCACCGCCACGGTCTTGGCCAGCGGCACGGTCGGATGGGCGACGTAGTACTTGGAGCCGAGCAGGCCGGACTCTTCCAGGGTCACCGCCAGGAACAGCAGCGAGCGATCCGGCGGCGGCTGCTGCTTGCTGAATGCTTCGGCGATTTCCAGGATGCCGGCGACGCCGGAGGCGTTGTCGACCGCGCCGTTGTAGATGGTGTCGTGGCCTTCGCCCTTGGGCTGGGCGTCGTGGCCTTCGTGGCCGCCTTCGCTGGTGTGGTGGCCCAGGTGGTCCCAGTGGGCCATGTAGACGACGGTTTCGTCGGGACGCTTGGCGCCGTCCAGGCGCGCGACCACGTTGCGCGAGGACTTCTCGCTGATCTCGCTCTTCAGCTCGACCGAGGCCTTGGCCTGCAGCGGGACCGCCTTGAAGCCGCGCTTGCCGGCGGCCTGATACAGCGCGTCGAGATCCTGGCCGAGGTCGGCCAGCAGCTTGCGCGCGACGTCCTGGCCGATCCAGCCCTGCACCGGCAGGCGCGGTTCGGGGTCGTCCTTGGCCGGCAGGTCGAACTGCGCACCGGACCAGGAGTTGCGCACCACGTCCCAACCGTAGGACGCGCCGGCGTCGTCGTGGACGATCAGCGCCGCGGCGGCGCCCTGGCGCGCGGCCTCTTCGAACTTGTAGGTCCAGCGGCCGTAGTAAGTCATGCGCCGGCCTTCGAACAGGGTCGCGTCCTGGCCGTGGAAACCGGGGTCGTTGACCAGGATCACCACCGTCTTGCCCTTGACGTCGACGCCGGCGTAGTCGTTCCACTGCTGCTCCGGCGCGTTGACGCCGTAGCCGACGAAGACCAGGTCGCTGGCCTGGAGCTTGACCTCGGGCTGGCCGGTGCGGGTGCCGACCACCATGTCGGCGCCGAACTTGAGCTCGCGCGGCTGGCCCTTCACCTCGAGCTTGAGCACCGTGCTTTCGTCGGCGATGGTCTGCACCATCGGCACGGTCTGGAAATAGCTGTCGCCGTTGCCGGGCTTCAGGCCCAGGCGCTTGAACTGCGCTTCCAGGTACTGGACCGTCTTTTCCTCGCCGGGGCTGCCGGGCGCGCGGCCCTCGAATTCGTCGGACGCCAGGGTTTTGACGTGCTGGGCGAAATCGGCCGGGTTGATCGCGCCGTCGAAGGCGTGATCGGCGGCGGCGGACGGGGTTGGGGCATCCGTGCCGGCGGGGGCCTGATCGGCCGGGGGCTGCTTGCACGCCGACAGCGCCAGCGTGGCGGCCACCAGCGAGGCGGCGGTGAGAAGCGAAGTTCGGTTTTGCGACATCGGACCTCCAGGGACGGCCGCGAGGGGCCGGGAATGGCGGAGGTCCATTCTAGGGGCAATGGTCCGGGCGGTGCTTTCCGCGCTGCGGCGCGACCGAAAAGCCCGGCGTCCGGCGCCTGCGCTCGGATCGCAGGCGCCGGACGCAGGCAAGGCTTACTGCGCCGGCGGGGTCGCGGTGTTGAAGGCGATCGGCGTGGCGCCGGTGATCGAACCGGTCTTGGCGGTGGCGTGCACGTACAGCACGACCTTGCGCTCGAACACCAGCGGACCGTCGACGCGCGCGTTCGGGCCGATCACCACCCGCGGGTCGCGCTGCGGCTTGAGCTGGAAGTTGCTGCGCGGCTTGGTGTACTTGATGCCGCCGCGCACGTGCGAGTCCACGCCGACGGTGACGTCGCCGTTGACCGTCTCGATGCCGCCGCTGACGTCGGTGTCGACCAGGCCGATCGAGCCGTTGACGGTCTCGATGTCGCCGCCGATGGTGCCGCCGCGGTCGACGAAGATGCCGCCGTTGACCGTTTCCAGGTCGCTGCTGGCGGTGGTCTTGGCGCCGAGGCGGATACTGCCGTTGACGGTTTCCAGACCGCCGGTCTGGCTGCCGGCGCCGATGTGGATGCTGCCGTTGACGGTCTCGGCGTCGCCGACGCGAGCGTTCTCGCCGACCTTGATGCTGCCGTTCACGGTTTCCAGGTTGCCGCGCTGCTGACCGGCGTCGACGTCGATGCTGCCGTTGACCTTGCTGACCCCTTCCTGCGCGAACGCCAGCGGCGAGGACAGGGCGATCAGGACCGACAGAGCGAGAGTGAGGCGGTTACGGGTCATGGCGTGTTCCGTTTGGCTGATGGACAGGTACTGGGATGCGGCGATGGCCGAATCGGTTTAAGCCCGGCGACGAACGGGGCCTCGACGCGGCGGCGACGCCGCCGGATCAAGCACTTGCGCGCGTCGCGCCGGCCGGGCGGCGCTCGGGCGTCGGCGGTTCGGGCTTGATCGCCGGCTTCGCTACAATCGCAGGGCCCGCGTGCGCCGGCCCCTGCCCCAAGTCATAGGAATCTCGACGTGTCAGCGACCCCCCGCCCCAAGCCCGTAGTGCTGTTGATCCTCGACGGTTGGGGCCATCGCGACGATCCGGCCGACAACGCCCTGGCCCAGGCCGACCTGCCGAACTGGCGCGCGCTGCTGGCCAGCGAGCCGCACACCCTGATCCACACCGAAGGCCGCCACGTCGGCCTGCCGGACGGGCAGATGGGCAATTCCGAAGTCGGCCACATGAATCTCGGAGCCGGCCGCATCGTCTACCAGGACCTGACCCGGATCGACGCGGCGATCGAGGACGGCAGCTTCTACGCCAACGCCGAGCTGCGCGCGGCCTGCGCCGCGGCGCGCGAGGCCGGCGCCACCTTGCAGGTGATGGGCCTGCTCTCGCCGGGCGGCGTGCACAGCCACGAACAACATATCTTCGCCATGCTCGAGCTGGCCCGCCGCGAAGGCGTGGCCCGGGTCGCCGTGCACGCCTTCCTCGACGGCCGCGACATGCCGCCCAAGTCGGCCGCGCCGAGCCTGGAGCGCCTGCAGCAGGCCTGCGAGCGAGTCGGCAACGCGCATATCGCCTCGGTCAGCGGCCGCTATTTCGCCATGGACCGCGACAAGCGCTGGGACCGCCAGCTGCGCGCCTGGAACGCGATCGTCGAGGCCCAGTCCGAGCACCGCGCCGCGACCGCGCTGGAAGCGCTGGAAGCCGCCTACGCGCGCGGCGAGACCGACGAGTTCGTCGCACCGACCGTGATCGGCGCCGCCGCGCCGATCGCCGACGGCGATGCGGTGGTGTACATGAACTTCCGCGCCGACCGCGCGCGCCAGCTCAGCGCCGCCTTCGTCGATCCGGGCTTCGACGGCTACGAGGCGCGCCGGCTGGCGCTGTCGCGCTACGTCTGCCTGACCGAGTACGACGCCCGGTTGCCGGCGCCGGTCGCGTTCGCGCCGGACGAACTGCGCAACACTCTGGGCGAACTGCTCGCCGCGCGAGGTCTGACCCAGCTGCGCATCGCCGAGACCGAGAAGTACGCCCACGTCACCTTCTTCTTCAGCGGCGGGCGCGAAGAGCCCTATGCCGGCGAGCGCCGCATCCTGGTGCCCAGCCCGAAGGTCGCCACCTACGATCTGCAGCCGGAAATGAGCTGCCCGGAAGTGACCGCGCAGCTGACCGCGGCGATCCGTTCGGGCGAGTTCGACGTCGCGGTGTGCAACATCGCCAACCCGGACATGGTCGGCCACACCGGCGACCTGCACGCGGCGATCCGCGCCGCCGAGGCGGTGGACGTGGCGATCGGCGCGGTCGCCGCGGCGGTGCGCGAGACCGGCGGCGCGCTGCTGATCACCGCCGACCACGGCAACCTGGAAATGATGCGCGATCCGGACACCGGCCAGCCGCATACCGCGCACACGGTCGGCCCGGTGCCGCTGGTCTATCTCGGCCCGCGCAAGGCCGCGCTGCGCAGCGGCGGCGCACTGCGCGACGTCGCCCCGACCATGCTCGATCTGCTCGGCGTGGAACAGCCGATGGAGATGAGCGGGCAGAGCCTGCTGGTTTCCTGATGCGGCTGCGGCGCGCGCTGCTGCTGGCGGTCACCCTGACGGTCGCGCTGGCCGCGCCGGCGGCTGCGCAGAACAGCAGCCGCGAGACCGAGCGCAAGCTGGAAAAGGTCAAGAACGAGCTCAAGTCGGTCTCGGCCGAACGGCGCAAGCTCGAAGGCCAGCGCGGCGACGCCTCGCAGCGCCTGCGCGAGGCCGACGAGAAGGTCGGCCGTTCCAACCGGGTGCTGCGCGAGACCGAATCCCGGCTCGCCCGCGAGCAGTCCGCGTTGAAAGACCTGCAGGCCCGTCGCGACGGTCTCAACGCCAAGCTCGGCTCGCAGCGCAAGGAGCTCGCGCAACTGCTGCGCGCGGCCTACGCCCAGGGCAACGACGCGCCGCTGAAACTGCTGCTGTCGCAGGACAAGGTCGCCGACAGCAACCGCGTGCTGACCTACCACGGCTACGTGCAGCGCGACCGCGCCCGGCGCATCGTCGAACTGTCGGCGCAGTTGCGCGAGCTCGATGCGCTGGAGCGCGAGATCGTCGAGCGCCGCCAAACCCTGGACAGCACCCGCAAGCAGCAACGCGACCAGCTCGGCCAACTGCAGCGCGACCGCAAGGAACGCGCCAGCCTGGTGGCGCAGATCAACGAGAAGTACCAGGACCGCAGCGACCGCGAGCGCGAGCTCGGCCGCGACGCCAAGGGCCTGGAACAGCTGCTGGCCAAGCTGCGCGCCGCCGCCGCGCGCGCCGAGGCCCAGCGCCGCGCCGCCGCCAAGGCCCGCGCCGAGCGCGAGGCGCGCGAAGCCAAAGCGGCCGCGGCCGCCGCGGCGGCCGGCAAGCCGGCGCCGCCGCGCGCGCCGCGCAAGCCCGCGGTCGAGGTGGCCAAGGCGCCGCCGCCGCAGGTCGGCGGCCTGGGCTGGCCGGTGTCCGGCGCCTTGCTGGCCGGTTTCGGCGGCACCATGCCCGACGGCCGCAGCAGCGAAGGTTTGCTGATCGGAGCGCCCGCCGGCGCCACGGTCAAGGCGGTCGGCGACGGCACGGTGGTGTATTCGGAATGGATGACCGGCTACGGCCTGTTGCTGATCGTCGACCACGGCAACGGCTACATGAGCCTGTACGCCAACAACGATGCCCTGCTCAAGGACGCCGGCGCCAAGGTCAAGCGCGGCGACGCGATCGCCACAGTCGGCAGCTCCGGCGGCCACGGCCGGCCGGCGCTGTATTTCGAACTGCGCCGCGGCGGCCAGCCGGTCAACCCCAATGGCTGGCTGCGACGCTGAGCACGGTTTCCGGGGCGGTCGCGCGCTCCGCGCCGCATCCGTGCGGGCGAGAGCGGGGCGGCGCCAGTGCGAGCGGGCTCCCACCGGATCAAGCACTTGCGCGCTGATGCAGCGCGCGCTGAACGAATCGGCGCTTCGTTAACGAAAGCTTGCGCGCGCGCGGCTTAACGTGCGCAGATAGGCGATGGAACCCGCGCCCGCCGCGCGCGGTCGTAGCCAGGACCCGGCCCGCCGTTCGCGGCGGTCCGTCGCCAGCCCCTCACTCGCGTCCGGAGCGTCGTGCATGTCTTTGCGTTACCCCCTGCGTAGTCTGCTTCCGCTGGCCCTGGCGCTGGGCGCCGTACCGGCGTGGGCGCAGGAGCCGCCGGCCAAACCGGCCCAGGCGCCGCCGGCGCGCGAATCCGGCCAGCAGACGCCGGCTCCTGCCAACGAAACGCCAAACAAGGAAGCGCCGGCCAAGAAGAAAGCCGCGGGCAAGGGCGAGGACAGCGAGTCCAAGGTGCCGATCGAGGAGATCCGCCGTTACGTCGCGGTCTACAACGCGGTCAAGCAGGCCTACGTCGAACCGGTCGACGACGCCAAGCTGATGCATTCGGCGATCCGCGGCCTGCTGTTCGACCTGGACCCGCACAGCGTCTACCTGGACAAGGTCGCGGCCGAGGATTTCGACGAACAGTCGCGCGGCGCCTACGACGGCATCGGCGTGGAGCTGCAGCGCCAGCCCGACGGCAGCCTGCGGGTGATCGCGCCGATCGACGACACTCCGGCCGCGCGCGCCGGGATCAAGGCCGGCGACGTGATCACCGCGATCGACGGCAAGCCGTTCAAGGTCGACGAAGGCGACAACTCCGGCCCGCTGCGCGGCGCGCCGGGCAGCAAGGTGGTGCTGACCATCGTCCGCGAAGGCCGCGACAAGGCCTTCGACCTGACCGTGGTGCGCGAGACCATCCGCGTGGCCAGCGTGAAGAGCCGCATGCTCGAACCGGGCTACGGCTATCTGCGCATCAGCGCGTTCCAGGCCGACACCGCGGCCGATTTCGAAACCCAGCTGGAAAAGCTCAAGACCCAGGCCGGCGGCAAGTTGCGCGGACTGGTGATCGACTTGCGCAGCAACCCGGGCGGCCTGCTGACCTCGGCGGTGCAGATCGCCGACGACCTGCTGGAGAAAGGCAAGATCGTCAGCACCCGCGGCCGCATCGCGATCAGCGACGCCGAATTCGGCGCGACTCCGGGCGACCGCCTCGACGGCGCGCCGCTGATGGTGCTGGTCGACGCCGGTTCGGCCAGCGCTTCGGAGGTGCTGGCCGGCGCCTTGCGCGACAACGGCCGCGCCCGCGTGATCGGCAGCCGCACCTTCGGCAAGGGCTCGGTGCAGACCGTGCTGCCGCTGGACAACGGCGACTCGGTCAAGCTCACCACCGCGCGCTACTACACGCCCAGCGGCAAATCGATCCAGGCCCTGGGCATCGTCCCCGACGTGGTGGTGCGCGCGGCCAAGCGCGACGGCGATTCGCGTCCGAGCTATTCGGAAGCGGCCCTGCCGGGGCATCTGCACGGCGACGAGGAAGACGCGCCCGGCAAGAACGCCGGCGAGGTGCTGGAAGGCGAAGCGCCGATCGCCGCGGCCCTGGCCGAACTGAAGAAGCCGGCGCCGGCCAAGCCGGTCGCCGATGCCGGCGCCGCTACCCGGCGCTGAGCGCCGGAGAGGATCGGCAAACGAAAAACCCGGCCGAGGCCGGGTTTTTTCTTGCGGGTTTTTCTTGTTCGCCGCCGGCCGCTCAGCGCGGTTTGGCCGGCAACGGAAACGGCGTGACCACTTTCTCGCCGGTGGCGGCATCGCGGATCGCCGACTGGCCTTTGCGTTCGACTTCCTCGATCCGCACGATGCTCTGCATCGGCAGATGCAGCACCCGGGTATTGCCGAACTCGTCGCGCAGCCGCTCCTCGGTCGGATCGACCACCAGGCCTTCGTGCAGATCGAACACCAGTTCGCTGACCTCGGTGAAGCCCCACAGATTGCCCGAGGCGATCTTGCGCGCGTACAGCTCGTAGATCTTGCCGGCGTTGAGGAAGGTGATTTTGTAGAGCGTGGCCATTGGGGCGGGAGTGGGGAATCGGGAATGGGGAATCGGGAATCGGGAATCGGTGAGCGTAACGCGTCGCCTGTGTGAGTTAGCGTGGGGACGCCGGACCGAAACTCAATGGCGATCGCCGACCGCATCCAGCACGGCCGCCGCGGCTTGTGCTCTTTGGGCGGGAATGGGGAATAGGGAATAGGGAATCGGTGAGCGTAACGCGTCGCCTGTGTAAGTTAGCGAGGGGACGCCGGACCGAACTCAATGGCGATCGCCGACCGCATCCCCCATAGCCGCCGCGGCTTGTGCTCTACCTATTCCCCATTCCCAATTCCCCATTCCCGGCCTTCAATACCCCCGCTTGCGCCGCAGCCGCCGGGCGATGCCGGCGCGGGCGATCAGGGCGAAGGCGCCGCCGAAGGCGAAGCCGGCGAGGTGGGCGGACCAGGCGACTGCGCCGAAGGCCGGGCCGATGAAGGTGAACACCACCTGCAGCAGCGCCCACACGCCGATCAACAGCGGCGCCGGCACTTTCACGAACTGCAGGAACAGGCCCAACGGCACCACCACGCCGAGCTTGGCGCCGGGAAACAGCGCCAGATAGGCGCCGATCAGCGCCGACACCGCGCCGCTGGCGCCGATGATCAGCCGGTCGGGGGTGCCGATCGCGAGCACCGCGGCCAGGTTGGCCACCGCGCCGCCGAACAGGAACAAGGCCAGCAGGCGCCACGGCCCCATCGCGCGTTCGGCCGGCAGGCCGAAGATCAGCAGGAACACCAGGTTGCCGAGCAGGTGGGCCCAGTCGGCGTGCAGGAACAGCGCGCTGAACAGGCGCAGGATGCTGCCGTCGCGAATCGCCTCCCACCACGCCAGCGGATTGGACAGGCCGCCCGACAGCGCGCCCCATTCGAGCATCAGCCGGCGCTGCTCCGGTCCGGACAGCACCACTGCCGAGACGATGAAGGCGATCCACAGCAGGGCGAACACCAAAGGCGTGGCCCAACGCAGTCGCGTGCGTTCGCGTGAAGGGATGGCGACGAACATGCTCATGAGCGACGCCTATTCAGCATCGGACGAAGCCGGCGCGATACCGCTTGGAAGCGGAAAAACGCCCGCAATACATGGGTTTGCGACATCTGCACGGACGATTTTGCGATCTTGGGCGTATTGTTAGCGTTCGGTTAATAGCCGCGCTATAGTGCATACGGCGTCGTACGTCGGGAGGGGTTTCCGGCGGAACCGGGCCGACCCGCGCGGCCCGTGCTCAACGCCGCGACAGAACGAAAAATACTCCAACGGAGACTACACGCATGCAAGCCTCACACCGCATCTCCCGCCTGACCGCGCTCGCGCTCGGCATCGCCGGCGTCATCAGCGTCGGTTCGGCCGGAGCGACCGGCTTCCAGATCCGCGAAAACAGCGTCAAGAACCAGGGCCGCGCGTTCGCCGGCAGCGCCACCGCCAAGAACGATGCCGCCGTCGTGACCAACAACCCGGCCGCGATGGTGAACCTGGACTCGCTGACGATTCGCGGCGACGTGACCGTGATCGACCTGACCGCGAAGTTCCGCGGCGGCGGTTCGGCCGCGGCCGGTACCCCGCTCGCGCGTCCGCTGACCGGCGGCAACGGCGGCGACCCGGGCGATGCGCAGCCGGTGCCGGCGCTGTCGATCGTGATGCCGCTGTCGGGCGCGTTCGAGAAGCTGACCCTCGGCGCCCAGTTGAACGCGCCGTTCGGCCTGAAGACCGAATACGACCGCGACTGGGTCGGCCGCTACCACGCGGTCGAGTCGGAAGTGAAGACCATCGACCTGACCTTCTCCGCCGGCCTGGCCCTGACCGACCGCTTCTCGGTCGGCGCCGGCCTGGTCTGGGAACGCGCCGAAGCCACCCTGACCAATGCGGTCGACTTCGGTTCGGCGATCTGCCGCGTCAGCATCGCCGCCTGCACCACCCCGAGCCCGGCCGCCGCGCCGTTCGGCCCGCAGAAGAACGACGGCTACGCCAAGGTCAAGGGCGACGACTACGGCCTGGGCTGGATCATCGGCCTGCAGTGGAAGCCGACCGACAAGTTCTCGATCGGCTACTCGCACCGCTCGGAAATCGACCACGAGCTGGAAGGCAACATCGACTTCACCAAGCCGGCCAACGTCTCGGCGCTGCTGGCCGCGCGCGGCATCACCCAGTACAACTCGGGTCCGGGCGGCGCCAAGCTGACCACCCCGAGCGTCGATACCCTGAGCCTGCAGTACGAGTTCACCGATCAGTTCCGCATGATGTTCGATGCGCAGCAGACCGATTGGCACTCGCTGCAGTCGGTGGACATCGTCCGCGCCAACGGCACGCCGATCACCAGCGAGCCGTTCGAGTGGGAAGACACGATGATGTACGCGCTGGGCGCCGAGTACGACCTCAGCGACGCCATCACCCTGCGCGGCGGCATCGCGTTGGACGAGACCCCGACCAACGATCACCACCGCACCCCGCGCCTGCCGGACAACGACCGCACCCTGTACTCGGTCGGCCTGACCTGGAACGCCAACGAGCACCTGAGCGTCGACGCGGCCTACACCCGCATCGAGATCGACAGCCCGAAGATCGACGTGGTCTCGAGCAGCGGCTCGCGCCTGACCGGTACCTACAAGGGCCACGCCGACCTGTTCGGCATCGCGGCTCAGTACAAGTTCTGATCGGGCCCGCGGTCCGGGCGCAGGCCCGGGCCGCACGGCTGAACGAAAAGCCCCGCTTCGGCGGGGTTTTTCTTTTTCGCGCGTGCCACGATGGCGATTCTCCGCCCGTGGTCGCGCCGCGCATGGATATCGCTTCCGAATCCCGATCCGCCCCGCACGCCGCTGCCGCGGTGCCGGTGCTGGCCTGGCTGAGCGGCCGCGCGCGACCGTACACGCGCCCCGGCAGCTGCAGCGCGATCGACAAGTGCGCCGTCGTCGGCCGGGTGCGGATCGGCGAGCACGGGCTGGAAGGCGACGAGCAGGGCGACCGCCGCGTCCACGGCGGCGCGGACAAGGCCGTGCACCATTACCCCTTCGATCATTACCGGCGCTGGCGCGAGGAGCTCGGCGCGCATGCGCTGCTGGACGCGCCGGGCGCGTTCGGCGAGAACCTCAGCAGCGTCGGCCTGGACGAGGCGAGCGTGTGCCTGGGCGATCGCTATCGCTGCGGCGGCGCGGTGCTGGAAGTCAGCCAGGGACGGCAGCCGTGCTGGAAGCTCAACGACCGCTTCGGCGTCGCCGACATGGCGCGGCGGGTGCAGGCCAGCGGGCGCACCGGCTGGTACTACCGGGTGGTGCGCAGCGGCGAAGCCGAAGCCGGCGACGCGCTGGCGCTGATCGAACGGCCGTGGCCGCACTGGAACCTGCAACGCTTGGCGACCCTGCTGTACACGCGCACCCTGGACCGCGACGAACTGCGCGCCGCCCTGGCGCTGCCGCTGGTGCCGTCGTGGCGCAAGCTGGTCGAGAACCGCCTGGCGCGCGACGCGGTCGAGGACTGGGGCTCGCGCATCGAGGGGCCGGCATCGGCGTGAGCGGGCGCTCGGCCAGGCCGGGCTCGCCTACACTGGCGTCCCGACCGCCACCCGCCCGAACGATGTCCGCGATCCGTTTCGATGCCGAAGAAAAAGCGTTGCTGGTCGGCAAGCTGCAGGCCTATTTCGAGCGCGAGCTCGGGCAGCCCTTAGGGCGCTTCGACGGCGAGTTCCTGCTCGACTTCGTTTCCGAGCAGATCGGCGCGCACTACTACAATCGCGGGGTGCGCGACGCGCAGGCCTTGCTGGCGGCCAAGTTCGACGACATCGCCGACGCCTGCTACCAGCTCGAGCGGCCGACCGAGTTGCGGCGCTGAGTCAGCCCGCGGCGGCGCGCGCGTCGCCGGCGGCGGCGAAACAGGCGCGGGTCGGCGCGCTGAGGATCAGCACCGCTTCCTGGCGGAAGCGTCGTTTGTAGGACTCGGCGATCTCGACCACGCGGCGGCGGCCGTCCGCGCTGTCGACGTGGACCAGATCGATCGCGCGCGAATCCTCCTGTTCGATCTGGCCGCTGGCGCCGCGCCATTGGCCGCGGGCCGAGTAGACGGTCAGGCCGTCGGGAAAGCGCGGCGTCACCACCTCGGCCAGGAACGCCTGCCATTGCGCCTCGCTTACCGGTCCATCGGGGCTGTTCATGCCGAACAGCATCCGATCCAGGCGGCGTTCGCTGCAGGCGCCGGGCGTGAGCGGCAGCGGCGCCAGCGAGGCGCAGCCGGACAGCGCGCACAGCAGCGCGGCCACGGCGAGGCGCAACGGCGGTCGCGGCGGTGCGTGGCGTAGGGCGAGCGGCATGACGGCGTCCCGGTGAGCGGTGGGCTCATCTTGCCAGGATGAACCGCGCGGATACGCCGGTCGCGGCACGGCGTATCTGCGAT
This sequence comes from Lysobacter sp. BMK333-48F3, assembly GCF_019733395.1. Lineage (NCBI taxonomy): Bacteria > Pseudomonadati > Pseudomonadota > Gammaproteobacteria > Lysobacterales > Lysobacteraceae > Lysobacter > Lysobacter sp. BMK333-48F3. The sequence goes on from NZ_JAIHOO010000001.1 coordinate 2,074,717, forward strand.
GGCCGTCGCAGGTGCGCGCGCGGCGCCGGCCTAACCTGCAGATTCGCTTCGAACCGCGCGCGCGGCGCCGGCGGACCGCGCCTCCACCATGCCCTCGCGCCGTTTGCGTTCGGCCGTGTTCCTCAGTCTGGGAGCGCTCATGAGCACTTCATTCGCGCAGGTCCGGTTGCAGGCCCTGCAGCCCGACGATGCCGACTACGCGCCGCTGCTGGCGCTGGCGCAGCCGCGCGCCGAGCAGGCGGTCGGCTTGCCGCTGCAGTTGCAGGTCGACCATCTGGACCGGCAGGGCGATTGGGCGTTCTTGTTGTCGCGCATGCGCGCGCCGGACGGCAACCGGATCGACTGGAAGCGCACCGACTACGCCGAGCAGGCCGCCGCGGGGGCGATGTCGGAACGTTACGCCGCGCTGTTCAGGCGCGACGACGGGCAGTGGCGATTGATCGCGCAGGCGGTCGCGCCCGGCGACGTGGCCTGGGAGACGTGGCCGCAGGAACACGGCGCGCCGGCGAGCCTGTTCGGCTACTGAGCGTTCGCCGGCGGCGAAGCGCGCGTTGCGCGCCATCGCAGGCACGCCGTCGCCGCGCTGCGGCAGCGGCCGCAACGCGACGAAGGCGGCGCCGCGCGCGCTGCGCTCAGCGCGGCTTGGACAGGATGTACCAGTCGCCGCTGGCGCCGCCCCAGCTGATCTCCTGGGTGCCGTCGGCGTTGCGGTTGTTGGAGCCGATGAATTGCGGCTTGCCGTTGGCGTCCAGGCCGGCGAACAGCACCGTGTGCGATTGCCGCGAGTTCTGCATGATCACCACGTCGCCGGGCTTGGCCTGGCTGACGTCGACCCGCTTCCAGCCTTCGTCGATGAGCCGGTCGCGCAGATTGACCACCGAGTCGGTGTGCCAGTCGATCGCGCCGGCCTTCTGCAGGCAGGCAGTGACGAAATTGGCGCAGCACACGTCGCTGGGCACGTTCGGGTTCATCGGGATCTCGCCGCTGCGCTTGAGGTCGCTGGCGTCGCGGCCGAGGAAGCGCTTGGCGATGTCGGCGGCGTTGCCGCGTCCGGTGTCGACTCGGGTGTCGGTATCGACCCGGTTGTCGGTGTCGATGCGGCCGTCGCCGCGGCCCTCGCTCAACCCGTCGAGCTTGAGCGTGTCGCCGGCGAAGATCAGGTCGCGATTGTCGATCTGGTCGTTGAGCGACATCAGCCGCTCGACCGTGGTCTGGAACAGCAGGGCGATTTCGGACAGGGTATCGCCGCGGACGATGTTGTGGATCATGGTGACTCTCCCGTCGAGCGTGTGCCGGATACGGAGAGCAGCCCCCTGACTGCGTCTGCAGGCGAGTGTCCCGCCGTGCCGCGGCGCGCGACAGCCGGGGCGTGCCCTAGCTAGGGCGCGCCCGAGCACCGCAGTGCGATCGCGCGCACGAAACGAACGTTCGCATGAGGCGAGTAACCCGGCGGCAGGTTCCTGTAGGAGCGGCGTAAGCCGCGACCACCGCAGCGGTGTGCGCGAGCGGAGTATCCGCAGCGACGAAGCATCGAGCGCGAGGGGGCATGGGCTTCGGATGCTGCGCTTGCGTGCGTCTCTTCGGTGGTCGCGGCTTACGCCGCTCCTACAAGAGCAGGCCGCCGGTAGCAATTCCAACAAAAAACGGCGCGCCTGGCGGCGCGCCGTTTCGGTGTTGCGCGCATCGCGGCCTGGGCAGCCGCGACGCGGATCAATCGCCCAGGGTCAGCAGCGAGGCGTTGCCGCCGGCCGCGGTGGTGTTGACGGTGATGGTCTTCTCGGTGGTGAAGCGCGGCAGATAGTGCGGGCCGCCGGCCTTGGGGCCGGTGCCGGACAGGTTCTGGCCGCCGAAGGGCTGCACGCCGACCACCGCGCCGATCTGGTTGCGGTTGACGTAGCAATTGCCGACCTTGACCCGCGCGCTGATCCGGTCGATGGTCTCGTCGATGCGCGAGTGGATGCCCAGGGTCAGGCCGTAGCCGGTGGCGTTGATCGCGTCGATCACCGCGTCCAGCTGATCGGCCTTCCAGCGGATCACGTGCAGCACCGGGCCGAACACTTCCTTGTGCAGCTGGTCCAGCGACTTCAGCGCGTAGGCGCGCGGAGCGAAGAAGCTGCCGTGGGCGCTGTCGGCGTCGACCGCGACTTCGCCGATCTTGACCGCTTCCTTGTCCATGCGCGCGGCATGGTCGACCAGCATCTTCAGCGCGTCCTCGTCGATCACCGGGCCGACGTCGGTCGACAGCAGGCCGGGGTTGCCGACCTTCAACTCGGCCATCGCGCCGGCGAGCATGTGGGTGACCTTGTCGGCGATGTCGTCCTGCACGAACAGCACGCGCGCCGCCGAGCAGCGCTGGCCGGCCGAGGTGAAGGCCGAGCCGATCGCGTCCTTGACCAGTTGTTCCGGCAGCGAGGACGAGTCGGCGATCAGCGCGTTCTGGCCGCCGGTCTCGGCGATCAGCACGCCGATCGCGGCGTCGCGCGCGGCCAGGGCGCGGTTGATCGCGCGCGCGGTGTCGGTCGAGCCGGTGAAGGCCACGCCGGCCACGCGCGGGTCGCGGGTCAGCGCCGCGCCGACGGTGGCGCCGTCGCCGGGCAGGAACTGCAGCACCGCTTCGGGGATGCCGGCTTCGTGCAGCAGCTTGACCGCGTAGTAGCCGATCAGGTTGGTCTGCTCGGCCGGCTTGGCGATGACGCTGTTGCCGGCGGCCAGGGCGGCGGAGATCTGGCCGAGGAAGATCGCCAGCGGGAAGTTCCACGGGCTGATGCAGACGAACACGCCGCGGCCGGACAGGTGCAGGGTGTTGGATTCGCCGGTCGGGCCCGGCAGCGCTTCCGGCGCGAACAGCTTGCGCGCGTGAGCGCCGTAGTAGCGCAGGAAGTCGACTGCCTCGCGCACTTCGGCGACGCCGTCGGGGATGGTCTTGCCGGCTTCCTTGGTGCACAGCGCCAGGTACTGCGGCATGCGCTGCTCGAGCAGGTTGGCGGCGTGCTCGAGGATCGCGGCGCGGCTCGCGGCCGGGGTCGCGTCCCAGCCTTCCTGGGCGGCGACGGCGTTGCTCAACGCCCGCTCGACCGTGGCGCTGTCGGCGGCCTGCCACTGGCCGACGGTCTCGCGGCGGTCGGCCGGATTGGTGACGGCGATGTCCGGGCCCTGCACGGTCGCGCCCGGCACCAGCGGGGCGGCGCGCCAGTCGCCGACGGCGGCGTTGACGGCGGCGGCGAGGGACTGCAGTTGCTGATCGTTGGCGAGATTGACGCCCATGGAATTGGTCCTGTCGTAGCCGAAGCTGCGGTAGAGGTCGGCCGGAAGCGGAATGCGCGGATGCGGAATGCTGTCGAAGCCGGACACGGTCTCGACCGGATCCTGGATCAGGTCCTCGATCGCGATGTCCTCGTCGGTGATGCGGTTGACGAAGCTGGAGTTGGCGCCGTTCTCGAGCAGGCGGCGGACCAGGTAGGGCAGCAGGTCTTCGTGCGAGCCGACCGGGGCGTAGACGCGGCAGGGCGCGTCGAGGCGGTCGGCCGGAATGACTTCGGCGTACAGGTCGTCGCCCATGCCGTGCAGCTTCTGGAACTCGAAGTGCTGGGCCCGGCCCATCGACTGGGCGCGACGGTGGATCGTGGCGATGGTCTGGGCGTTGTGGGTGGCGAACATCGGGTAGATCGCGTCCGCGGCTTCCAGCATGCGCCGGGCGTTGGCCAGGTAGGACACGTCGGTGTTCGGCTTGCGGGTGAACACCGGATAGCCTTCCTGGCCGTCGATCTGGGCGCGCTTGACCTCGCTGTCCCAGTACGCGCCCTTGACCAGGCGCACCGGGATGCGGCGGCCGTGGCGGCGGGCCAGGTCGGCGATGAAGTCGATCGCCTCCGGGGCGCGCTTCTGGTAGGCCTGGATCGCCAGGCCGTAGCCTTCCCAGCCGTCCAGCGACGGGTCGGCGTAGGCGGCGGCGATCACGTCCAGCGACATCTCCAGCCGGTCGGCTTCCTCGGCGTCGATGGTGAAGCCGATGCCGTAGCCTTTGGCCAGTTGGGCCAGCTCGAGCACGCGCGGGGTCAGCTCGGCGAACACCCGGGCGCGCTTGGCGTGCTCGTAGCGCGGGTGCAGGGCCGACAGCTTGACCGAGATCGACGGCGCGGCGAATACGTCGGCGTTCTTGTCGTTGCCCCGAGCATCGCCTTGGCGATGCGGAGAGAAATGTTTGCCGATCGCGTGGATCGCGTCGCGGTAGGCCTGCAGGTAGCGCAGCGCGTCCTTGGTGGTCAGCGCGCCTTCGCCGAGCATGTCGAAGGAATAGCGGTAATTGGCGTTGTCGCCCTTCTTCGAGCGTGCCAGGGCCTCGCCGATGGTGCGCCCCATCACGAACTGGTGGCCCATGATCCGCATCGCCTGGCGCACCGCCAGCCGGATCACCGGCTCGCCGACCCGGCCGACCAGGCGCTTGAAGGCGTTGTGGACGTCGCGCTTGGTGTCGTCGGCCAGATCGACCAGCTTGCCGGTCAGCATCAGGCCCCAGGTCGAGGCGTTGACCAGGACCGAGTCGGACTGGCCCAGGTGGCGCTTCCAGTCGGCGTCGCCGAGCTTGTCGCGGATCAGCTTGTCCGCGGTCTCCTGGTCCGGAATGCGCAGCAGGGCCTCGGCCACGCACATCAGCAGTACGCCTTCCTCGCTGCCCAGGTCGTACTGGCGCATGAAGGCTTCGATCGCGCCCTGGTCCTGGGCGCGGGCGCGGACCCGCCGGACCAGGTCGGCCGCGGTCGCCTGGGCGGCGGTGCGGTCGGCATCGGGCAGGCGCGCGAGTTCGAGCAGGCCGCGCACGTGCTGGGCTTCGTCGCGGACCCAGCCGGCGGTGAGCGCGGCGCGCGGACCGGCCGCGGGCGGCGGCAGTTCGGGGCTGATCAGCGCGCTCGGCGCGGAGGCGTGCGAGCGCGGCGGCGGGCCGTCGCTGGCGACGGCGGAGGAGGCGTTGGTGGACATCGGACCCGGGACGGGGGGAGGAAGACGGCCATTTTAGAGCTTTCTATCGGTCCCGGCCTGTATGGCGAGCCGGGGCGCGCCGGCGGCCGGCGAGCGGCCGGGAACGCGCCCTCGTCGCGCCCTCGACGTGCCCGCGCTGCGCGCCGGAACCGGCTCGATTGCGCGAAAGCCCGCCGTTGCTGGCTTTGCGCGCGATTTTTCCTGTCCATGCGGCGGGTTGCCGCAGGGCGGGGCGACCGCTACCATTTCGCGGTTATCCGTAGCGCCGATGCCGGCGTGATGGGCCCTCATCAGGGCTCGCCAGCCACCTCTTCCCGCAAGGTCCCCGCGCTCAGCCAGAATCGGCGCGGCCGGCGCCCGGGAAGGGCAGCCCGCGGAGCGCGCGTTGAACACCACACTGATTTTCTGGGGCTCGATCTGATGAAAGCCGGTAGTTTCAAGCAGTGGGCAGTGGGCATCGCCGCGATGGCCTTGCCGGTTCTCGCAGTCGCCCAGGCGGCCGATCCCAAGCCGTGGCAGCTCAACATGGGCGAGGGCGTCACCGCACAGTCGGCCAACGCCTATTCGGCGCACATGCTGGCGCTGTGGATCTGCGTGATCATCGGCCTGCTGGTGTTCGGCGCGATGGCCGTGGCCATGTTCAAGTTCCGCAAGTCCAAGGGCGCCGTGGCCGACAAGGACTTCACCCACAGCACCAAGCTGGAGATCGTCTGGACCGTGGTCCCGGTCGCCCTGCTCGTGCTGATGGCCTTCCCGGCCACCAGCAAGCTGATCAACATGTACGACACCCGCGACTCGGCGATGACGGTGAAGATCACCGGCTACCAGTGGATGTGGAAGTACGAGTACCTGGGCCAGGACGTGGCCTTCACCAGCCGCCTGGACCGCAAGAGCGACCAGCTGCGCCAGAGCAAGAAGAAGATCACCGTCGCCGACCACGAGCACTACCTGCTCGACGTCGACAACGTCCTGGTGCTGCCGACCGACACCAAGATCCGCTTCGTGATCACCGCCGACGACGTGATCCACGCCTGGTGGGTGCCGGCGCTGGGCTGGAAGCAGGACGCGATCCCGGGCATCGTCAACGAGGCCTGGACCGAGATCAAGCAGCCGGGCGTCTACCGCGGCCAGTGCGCCGAACTGTGCGGCAAGGACCACGGCTTCATGCCGATCGTGGTCCGCGCCCTGCCCAAGGCCGAGTACCAGCAGTGGCTGGCCGAGCAGAAGGCCAAGAACGCGCCGGCCCCGGCCGCCGCGCCGGCGGCTCCGGCCGCTGCGCCTGCCGCCGCCCCGGCCGAAGCCGCGCCGGCCGCGGCCGCCGCTCCGAATTCCGACACCACGGCCGCCGCTCCGCGCGCTGCGACCGTCGGTTGATCGTCAAGCATTCATCAGAGGTAGGCCATGGCAGTCACGCACCCCGTCGCCGATCAGCACGATCACCACGATGATCACGCCCACCAGCAGGGCTTCATCGAGCGTTGGTTCTTCTCGACCAACCACAAGGACATCGGCACGCTGTATCTGATCTTCAGCTTCGTGATGTTCATCATCGGCGCTGGATTCTCGGTCTACATCCGCGCCGAGCTGGCCGAACCGGGCCTGCAGCTGCCGGGCGGCCCCGAGTTCTTCAACCAGATGACCACCATGCACGCGCTGGTGATGATCTTCGGCGGGGTGATGCCGGCCTTCGTCGGCCTCGCCAACTGGATGATCCCGCTGCAGGTCGGCGCGCCGGACATGGCGCTGCCGCGGATGAACAACTGGTCCTTCTGGATCCTGCCGTTCGCCTTCACCCTGCTGCTGATGACCCTGTTCCTGGACGGCGGCGCCCCGGCCGGCGGCTGGACCCTGTACCCGCCGCTGTCGCTGCAGGGCGGCTCCAACGTCGCCTTCGCGATCTTCGCCATCCACATGATGGGCATCAGCTCGATCATGGGCGCGATCAACGTCATCGCCACCATCCTCAACATGCGCGCCCCGGGCGTGGACCTGTTGAAGATGCCGATCTTCTGCTGGACCTGGCTGATCACCGCCTTCCTGCTGATCGCGGTGATGCCGGTGCTGGCGGGCGCGGTGACCATGCTGCTGACCGACAAGTTCTTCGCCACCTCGTTCTTCAACGCGGCCGGCGGCGGCGACCCGGTGATGTTCCAGCACATCTTCTGGTTCTTCGGTCACCCCGAGGTCTACATCATGATCCTGCCGGCGTTCGGCGTGGTGTCGGAGATCATCCCGACCTTCAGCCGCAAGCCGCTGTTCGGCTACCAGGCGATGGTCTACGCCACCGCCTCGATCGCCTTCCTCTCGTTCATCGTGTGGGCGCACCACATGTTCACCGTCGGCATGCCGCTCGGTGGCGAGATCTACTTCATGTTCGCGACCATGCTGATCGCGGTGCCGACCGGCGTGAAGGTGTTCAACTGGGTCACCACCATGTGGCGCGGCTCGATCTCGTTCGAGGCGCCGATGCTGTGGGCGATCGCGTTCGTGATCCTGTTCACCATCGGCGGTTTCTCCGGCCTGATGCTCGCCATCGTCCCGGCCGACTTCCAGTACCACGACACCTACTTCGTGGTCGCCCACTTCCACTACGTGCTGGTGACCGGCGCGCTGTTCTCGATCATCGCCGCGGTCTACTACTGGTGGCCGAAGTGGACCGGCCGGATGTACAACGAGGGCATGGCCAAGTTCCACTTCTGGTGGACCATGGTGTTCGTCAACCTGTTGTTCTTCCCGCAGCACTTCCTCGGCCTGGCCGGCATGCCGCGCCGCATTCCCGACTACAACGTCGTGTTCGCCGACTGGAACCTGATCAGCTCGATCGGCGCGTTCGGCATGTTCCTGACGCCGTTCATGATGGCCTTCATCCTGTGGCGCTCGAAGGTCTCCGGCGTCAAGGCCGAGGCGCGTTCCTGGGAAGGCGCCAAGGGTCTGGAGTGGACCGTGCCGAGCCCGGCGCCGCACCACACCTTCGCCACCCCGCCGGTGATCCGCGACGGCGACCTCGCCCACGGCGACATCACCCACTGACCGGACCGCGCCGCGGAATGCGACGCGCGCCCCGGGCGCCGCGCCGCCTTCCTGGCCACAGACGATGAACCGTCCGCCGACCGATCCGCAGGATCTCGCCCGCCGCCGCGCCGCGGCGCGACGCACGGCCTTGTGGTTCGGCGCCGCGGCGGTGACGATCTACGTGTTGTTCATCCTCAGCGGGGTGCTGTCGAAATGAACGAACGCGACGCCCAGACCGTCGAAGCCCGCCGCCAGGCCGGGCCGAAGATGACCCGGACCATGATCCTGGTCGCGCTGGGCGCGTTCGGCTTCACCTTCGCCCTGGTGCCGATGTACCGCATCGCCTGCGAGAAGGTGTTCGGCATCCGCCTCGAGCGCGGCGCCGGCCAGGCCCAGGCGCAAGCCGCGCCGGCCGCGGCGCGCCTGGTCACGGTGCAGTTCGACGGCAGCGTCAATTCCAAGCTGCCCTGGGACTTCAAGCCGCACCAGCTGAGCATGAAGGTGCGCCCGGGCGAGCAGTACGAGACCACCTACTACGCGCGCAACACCACCGACCGCGCCATCGTCGGCAGCGCCTCGCCGTCGGTCGCGCCGGCGCGCGCGTCGGGCTATTTCAACAAGACCGAGTGCTTCTGCTTCACCGCCCAGACCCTGCAGGCGGGCGAGTCGCGGGAGATGCCGGTGCGCTTCATCGTCGACCCGAACCTGCCGGCCGACGTGCACACGATTACGCTGTCCTATACCTTCTTCAAGAACGACGTGCTCACCGCGCGCCTGCAGCAGGGACCGGTCTCCAAGGCCGCCTCCTCGCCGCTGGCGGCGCCGTAAGCTGGCTCAGCACCCACAGGAACGCCGCCATGGCCCACGCCCATACGCCAGACGCCAATCACTATTTCGTGCCGCACAGCAGCCGCTGGCCGTTCCTCGGCTCGATCGGCCTGTTCACGACCATGATCGGCATCGCCAGCTGGCTCAACGAAGTCAGCTGGGGCAAGCCGGTGTTCTTCGTCGGCCTGGCGATGATGGTCGGCGTGCTGTTCGGCTGGTTCGGCGACGTGGTCCGCGAATCGGTGCGCGGCCACTACAACAAGCAGGTCGACGTCTCGTTCCGGATGGGGATGATCTGGTTCATCTTCTCCGAGGTGATGTTCTTCGCCGCGTTCTTCGGCGCGCTGTTCTACGCCCGCCAGTTCGCCCTGCCGTGGCTCGGCGGCGACGGCGACGGGGTGATGACCAACAGCCTGCTGTGGCCGGAATTCAGCGCGGCCTGGCCGAGCTCGGGCCCGGGCCAGGTCGGCGGCCACTTCCAGACCATTCCGGCCTGGGGCCTGCCGCTGCTCAACACGATGATCCTGCTGACCTCGGGCGTGACCGTGACCCTGGCCCACCACGCGCTCAAGGGCGCGCACCGCAAGGCGCTGCTGGTGTGGCTGGGCCTGACTGTGGCCCTGGGCTGCCTGTTCCTGTTCTTCCAGGCCGAGGAATACATCCACGCCTACAAGGAACTGAACCTGACCCTGGGCTCGGGCATCTACGGCTCGACCTTCTTCATGCTGACCGGCTTCCACGGCGCCCACGTCACCCTGGGCACGATCATGCTGGCGGTGATCTGGTTCCGCTGCCTCAAGGGTCATTTCAGCAAGGACAACCATTTCGCCTTCGAAGCGGTGGCCTGGTACTGGCACTTCGTCGACGTGGTGTGGCTGGGCTTGTTCCTGTTCGTCTACGTGCTGTAAGCGCGCAGGCAGTACCGACGACGAAAGGCCGGCAGCGATGCCGGCCTTTCGCGTTTACGGGGACGGAGGGGGTTAAGCGGGCTTAACCCCCTCCGTCCCTGGGCTTGCTGGGCCTGCGCAAGCTGCAGGCCGTGGTGCCGCGCAGGCGGGCATCGGAGACTTCAACGTCTTGTCGCGGTGGAGCCCTGGATCCCCGCGTTCGCGGGGATGACGGTAGGTGGGTTTCGAGGAATGGCCGTAGGCAGCTTTCGCGGGATGGCCGTGGCTGGGATTCGCCGCGTCTGCGTCGGGCCGTCCTGCCCGCGCAGGCGGGCATCCACAGACTTCAGCGCCATAATAGGCAGCCGGGCCGTGCCGCTCCGGTCGCCTCAGCCCGGGTTGGAGCCCACGCCGTGCGGGGTGATCCAGCCCATCCAGATCGACACGATCACGATCAGGATCAGCGCCACCGACAGCGCGATGCGCCGGGTGAGCGCGTTGACCGTGCGCTTGCTCTGCCCCTTGTCCACCAGCATGTAATACAGGCCCGCGCCCAGGTTCCACAGAATGACCCCGAGGAACGCGATAACCAGCAGGACCTTCAGCTCTTGGCTCATCGCGGCCTCCTTGGGTGCGCGCGCGGGTGCGAAGCGCGGATTATCGCAGTCCGCTCGGAGGATGGGGTGAGCCGTCGCGGCAGCCTGCTGTTCGGCTGGGCGCTGGCGCTGGGCGCGATCGCCTTGTTCGCCAACCTGGGCCTGTGGCAGGCGCGGCGCGCGGTCGAGAAGCAGGCCATGCTCGACGCCGCGGCCCAGGTGCTGCGCGAACGCCTGCCGCGGCCGTTGTCGGCGGCGGCCGATCCGGCGCGGCGCGCCACGGTCGACTGGGCCGCGGGCTTGGGCCGCTTCGACGAACGCGGCGCCTTGTTGCTCGACAACCAGCAACGCCACGGCCGCGCCGGCGTGCGCGCCTACCGCATCTTCCTGCCGCGCCAGGGCGCGCCGTTGCTGGTCGACCTGGGCTGGCTGCCGCTGGCCGGCGACCGCCGTCTGCCGGCGATCGCCCGTCCCGAGGGCGAGGTCGCGCTCAGCGGCCTGCTCGCGCCGCCGCCGTCGCCGGGCATCGCGCTCGGTCCCGGCCTGGCGCGCGAAGGCGAGGCCTGGCTGCTGACCCGGGTCGATCCGGCCGCGATCGCGTCGGCCGCCGGGATCTCGGTGCCGTTGGCGCCGCGCGTGCTGCGCCTGGATCCGGCGTTGCGCCTGGGTTACGACCGCGACCTGGAACTGCTCGCCAACACCTTGCCGCCGGACAAGCACCGCGGCTATTCCCTGCAGTGGTTCGCCCTCGCCGCCGCGGTGCTGATCACCGCCCTGATCCTGACTTTCCGCCCGCGCCGCGCCCGCCCATGACCGACACACCGAACCAGACCGTTTCCCCGCAGCAGCGCAAGCGCAACCGCCTGACCCTGCTGCTGATCGCCGCCTTCTTCTTCGTGCCGATGCTGGTCGCCGGGTTGCTGCGCTTCTCCGACCTGCACCCGGCGGTGAACCGCCAGCACGGCGAGTTGCTGGAGCCCAAGCCCGACCTGCGCCGGCAGCCGCCGCAGCTGGCCGACGGCCGTGCCTACGACTGGAATCCGGGCGCGCGCACCTGGCGGATCCTGGTCGCGCCGCCGTCCGGCTGCGCCGCCGCCTGCGTCACGTTGTCGCGCCAGCTCGACACGGTCTGGCAGTTGTTCGGCAAGGACGCCGACCACGTCGAGCTGCTTTGGGTCGGCGAACCGCCGGCCGGTGCGGCGCGTCCGGCCTCGTTGCGGGTGCTGGCGCCGTCGCCGGCGCTGAGCGCGGCCCTGCCGCGGCTGAACGACCCGGCCGGGGTGCCGGTGTACGTGGTCGACCCGAACGGCTTCGTGATTCTGCGTTACGCTCCCGGCTTCGAGCCGGGCGGACTGCGCGCGGATCTGTCCAAACTGCTGAAACTGATGTGAGCGACCGGCGGTCGCGCGCGCCCTGCGGGCGTCGCCGCGGCCGGCCGCTGCGGGAACCCTTTCCAGAATGAGCGTAACCGGCAAAGGCCTGGCGACCCCGGGCCTGTACAAGAACTTCCACCGCATCGCCTGGCTGGCGGTGGGGCTGGCGCTGTGCGTGATCGTGTTCGGTGCCTTCGTGCGCCTGTCCCACGCCGGCCTGAGCTGTCCGGACTGGCCGACCTGCTACGGCCGCGCCGCCTGGCCGACCACGCCGCACGAGATCGGCGACCACGCCGCGACCCAGATCCGTCCGGTCGAAGTCGACAAGGCCTGGCGCGAGCAGTTCCACCGCATGATCGCCGGCCTGCTCGGCGTGCTGACCCTGACCCTGGCCCTGGTTTCGGCGCGCCGCCGCAGCAAGGGCGTGGCTCAGGTGCTGGCCGCGGCGGCGGCGGTGGCGATCGCGATTCCGCTGTACATGCGCGGACAGCATGTCGCCGCATCGGCGCTGGCGATCCTCGGCGAGGGCATCCTGCTCGCCGCGGCGCTGCGCTGGAGCAATACCGACCTGTCGCGGGCCAGCGCGCTGACCCTGGCGGTGATCATCTTCCAGGCCCTGCTCGGCATGTGGACGGTGACCTGGCTGCTCAAGCCGATCGTAGTCATGGGCCATCTGCTCGGCGGCCTGCTGACCTTGTCGCTGCTGGTCTGGGTCGCCTGGCGCGCCACCGACCGGCCGATCCGCCTGGCCGACGCGCCGGCGCTGTGCCGCTGGATCGCGCTCGGCGTCGCCGTGCTCGGCGTGCAGATCGCGCTCGGCGGCTGGACCAGCGCCAACTACGCCGCGCTGGCCTGCGGCAACGACTTCCCGACCTGCGTCGGCCAATGGTGGCCGCGCCACGACTTCGGCGAGGGCTTCGTGCTCTGGCGCGGCATCGGCGTGGATTACGAAGGCGGCATCCTCGACGGCGAAGCGCGGATCGCGATCCAGCTCGCCCACCGGATCATGGCGCTGGCGGTGTTCGTCTATCTGATCGGCCTGGCGGTGAAGCTGCTGCGCACCCCGGGCCTGCGCGGCTGGGCCAGCCTGCTCGCCGCGCTGACCCTGCTGCAGGTCGGCCTGGGCATCGCCAACGTCAAGCTGGGCCTGCCGCTGGCGGTCGCGGTGGCGCACAACGCCGGCGCCGCGTTGCTGCTGTTCGTGCTGGTCTCGCTGCTCGCGCGCCTGCGCACGCCGGAGCCGTGATGAACGCCGCCACCCGCCCCACCTTCAAGCAGTACTGGGACCTGACCAAGCCGCGCGTGGTCGCGCTGATCGTGTTCACCGCGATCGTCGGCATGTTCATGGCCGTGCCTGGCTGGCCGCCGCTGCGCGAGTCGGTGCTGGGTTTCCTCGGCATCTGGCTGGCCGCGTCCTCGGCGGCGGCGATCAACCAGCTGCTGGATTCGCGCATCGACGCCAAGATGGCGCGCACCTCGTGGCGGCCGATCGTCGCCGGCCAGGTCAGTCCGACCCAGGCCCTGGTGTTCGCGCTGATCCTGGCCGCGGCGTCGATGCTGATCCTGGTGCTCTGGGTCAACGCGATCACCGCGCTGCTGACCTTCGCCTCGCTGATCGGCTACGCGGTGATCTACACCGTCTACCTCAAGCGCGCCACGCCGCAGAACATCGTCATCGGCGGCATCGCCGGCGCGGCGCCGCCGCTGCTGGGCTGGGCCGCGGTCACCGGCATGCAGGGCGAGTGGGACTGGGCCCACGCGCTGCTGCTGGTGCTGATCATCTTCGTCTGGACCCCGCCGCATTTCTGGGCGCTGGCGATCTTCCGCCGCGCCGACTACGCGCGGGCGATGGTGCCGATGCTGCCGGTCACCCACGGCGTGGCCTACACCCGCTGGCAGATCCTGTTCTACACCATCCTGCTGGCGGTGGTCTCGGTGCTGCCCTGCGTGTTCGGCATGAGCGGCTACTTCTATCTGTTCGGCGTGCTGGTGCTGGACGCGATGTTCCTCTACTACGCCTGGCGGCTGATGAACCCGCCGGACGAGCTGTACGCGATGAAGGTGTTCAACTACTCGATCGTCTATCTGATGGTGCTGTTCGCCTTCCTGATGATCGACCATTGGCTGCCGACCTCGCTGCAGCCGGCGCCGTTGTTCCAGTTGCAGCGCGCCGGCTGAGCCGCGCTCAGCGGCACCAGCGCTGGTGGCTGGCGTAGGCCTCCTGCAAGGTCGCCGAATCGCCGTCCTGGGCCATTTCCTCGATCTGCCGGCCGAGTTCGCGGCAGGGCGCGGCCGGATCGCCGCCGCCGAACAGGCGGCCGATCGAGCGCAGGACGCTCTGCGGCGAGCGCGGCGCGGCCATGCGGAAGCGTTCGACGCCGGCGCCGGGCAGGGCCGGCGCGGCGCGCGCGAACGGATCGCGCGCGGCGAAGCTCAGGCCGCGGTCGGCCTGGCGGCGGGCCTGATCGATGAAATCGGCCGACAGGCCGGTGGGCGGGTCGGCGCTGGCCGGCGCGATGGCGGCCGGCGATGTCGGTAACGAGGTCGCGTGCGTCGATGCGGGCGCGAGCGGTCGCCCGACGGCGGCCGTGGCGCGACGCGGCTGTGCCCGGACCGGTTCGCTGCGCGCGGGTGAGGCCGGCGCGGTCGGCGGCGGCGTGCGCACGATCCAGTACAGCTGGGTTTCCACCGCGGTCGCGATCGGCGGCGCGCTGCGCAGCAGCTTGTGCGCGGTCCAGGCCAGCAGGGCGTGGACGACGATGACGACGGCGCCCGCGACGACGCGGTCGTGGCGATCCTTGCCTGGGGAATGCATGACGTCCTCGCGATGCAGTGCGGGGAGTGTAGGCGCGGCCCGGGCGCGGACCCTGACTGGCAGCGAACCGGCGCGACGCCGGCTCAGTCGGCGACGTCGTCGCTCGCCGGCGATGCCGACGCATGGGACCGGCGGGCATACCGCGCCGCGACCTGGGCGCAGACCAGCAACTGGATCTGGTGGAACAGCATCACCGGCAGCACGATCGCGCCCAGCGCCGAACCGGCGAACAGCACCTTGGCCATCGGCACGCCGGTGGCCAGGCTTTTCTTCGAGCCGCAGAACACGATCGCGATCTCATCGCTGCGGTCGAAGCCGAGCCGGCGCGCGGCGACGGTCAGCGCGATCATCACCGTCGCCAGCAGCAGGACGCAGATCGCCAGCAGCAGATAGACCGATTCCACCGGTGTGCTCTGCCACAGTCCGCTGGCCATCGACGCGGCGAATGCGGCATACACCACCAGCAGCACCGTGCCCTGGTCGGTGTAGCGCAGCAGCGCGCGCCGTCGCGCCACCCAGGCGCCGATCCACGGCCGCAGCAGATGGCCGGCGACGAAGGGAACCAGCAACTGCAGCACGATCTTGCCGATCGCTTCGGCCGGGTCGGCCATCCCGCCGTGCGCGCCGACCAGCGCGCTCATCAGCAACGGGGTCAGGAACACGCCGAGCAGGCTGGACGCCGAGGCGCTGCAGACCGCGGCCGGGACGTTGCCGCCGGCCATCGAGGTGAACGCGATCGAGGACTGCACGGTCGAGGGCAGGCAGCACAGGAACAACAGACCCAGGTACAGCTCCGGCGTCAGTCCGCGCGTGGCCAACGGCTTGAGCGCCAGGCCGAGCAGCGGGAACAGGGCGAAGGTGGCGGCGAAGATCAGCAGATGCAGGCGCCAATGCGTCGCGCCGGCGAGGATCGCCTCGCGCGACAGGCGCGCGCCGTGGAGGAAGAACAGCGCCGCGATGGCGACGTCGGTGAAGCGGTCCAGCGCTGCGGCCGGCGCGCCGGACAGCGGCCAGGCCCAGGCCAGCGCGACGGCGGCCAGCAGGGCCAGGGTGAAGCGGTCGACGTGCAGGCGCATGGGCCGGGATTGGGGATTGGGGATGGGTAAGGGCGATCTTGCCTTGTCTTGGGGCAGAGGGGGCTGGGGTGTGCCGTGCATCAGGCGCGGCCAGGGCCGACGTGGCGTAGATCGCCATTGGCCTGGCGGTGTCTTTCCGAAGCCGTCATGCCCGCGAAGGCGGGCATCCAGAGACTTCAGAGTCGTGCCTCGATGAAGCCCAGGATCCCCGCTTTCGCGGGGATGACGGTAGGCGGGTTTCGTCGCCTCAGCAGGGGCGCACGCGCTCGGCGATTTCGGCGGCGCTGTCCGGGGTCACGTACCAGCGGCCCGGGTCTTCGTATTCGAAGTCGATCGCGACTTCCGCCGCTTCGCGGTTGATGCGCATGATGCACACCCGCCACGGCGCCTTGCCGGCGACGTGGGTGGCCAGGCGCAACTGTTCCAGGCGGTTTCCGATCTCCGCGCCCGACGGCGTCAGCGCCTCGCCGGGCTGGCCCTTGTCGTAGCGGAAGCCGTTCAAGCGGCTGATGCCTTCGCCGTACCAGGCGATCAGGGCATAGCCGTCCCAGGGCCGCTCGCCGGCCTTGGGGTCGACCACGATCAGGCGCGCGATCTCGCCGAGCAATTCGTCTCTGTTCATGTCCAACCTTGGGCGTTCGGGTTAGGCGCGGGCTGCGATCAGCTCGTCCATCTGCTCGCTGTCGACCCGGTCGTACCGCTGTCCGGCCCGGTTGTCGAAGCTCACGCGCTGATCGTAAACCCTGCCGCCGTCGGCCGGGTCGATCACCTCATAGGAAATGCGAACCCGGTCCGGTCGATCGGCGCCGCGCGGGCTCAGATCGATGGCGATGCGCACGTCCATGCCCTGGTCGATCCAGGCCGCCCATTCGTTCTCCAGGGTCTTGTAGGTGCCCATGTTGAAGTTGCCGTTCTGCGGGAACAGGTTCTTCAGGCCCTGGTCGGTGACGAAACGGTGACCGAACACGTGCCCGCCCTGGTCGCCGTCGATGCCGCGGTCGGCGGCGTCGCGTTGCGCCTGGGTTTCGGCATCGCTGCGGTCGAGGTCGCTGAACACGGTGCGCAGGGTGGCTTCGGCATGCACCGGACGGCCTTGCTCGTCGACGGTCCAGCGCGCGTCGTTGACCTCGCCGCCGTCGGGGTTGACCACCCGCGCTTCGATCTGCTCGGTGCCGGCGGCGACGCGCCCGGCATAGTCCTCGCGCACCGCCGGGCCGCTGCGTTCGTTCACGGCGCGGTCCAGGCTCTCGCCGAACGCACCGCGCAGCGCATGCAACTGGCTCGCGTCCAGCCGCTCGGCCAGGCCGTTGGCGAGGATCTCGCGCTCGGCCAGCGGCAGCGCGTTCAGCGTCGCCGGCGAGAGCCCGACGGCGGCCGCCGTCGCGTCGTCGCCGTCGAGCGGCGCGCCGGCCGACGGAAGCAGGGAATCGACGGAACGGAAGTTCAGCGGGTCGGTCATCGCCAGGGCCGGCAGCGCAGGACGCCGCCGACCTTAGCGAGGCGAGCGCTGCGGGCCCAGTTAGGGAAAACCCCAGGAGCGAGGAGTGAGGAGTGAGCGCAGAGTAGCGAGTAGCGAGCGACGGCCCGCTTTACTTACGCCTCACTTCTCCAAACTCACTTCTCGCTTTCGCCGATCAGATGCTCCTGCCAGAACCGCATCACCGCCGCGCCGAAGAAATCGCTGTTGGCTTTCTTCTGGAAGCCGTGGCCTTCGTCGTCGAACATCAGGAACCACACCGGCTGGCCGTTGCCGCGCACCGCTTTCACGATCTGCTCGGCTTCGGTGTAGGGCACGCGCGGGTCGTTCTTGCCCTGGGCGACGAACAGCGGCGAGCGGATCTTGCCGGCGTTCTTCAGCGGCGAGATGCGATCGAACACCGCCTTCATCTGCGGGAGGCGCTCGTCGCCGTATTCGGCGCGGCGCAGGTCGCGGCGGTAGGACTCGGTATTGGTGAGGAAGGTGCCGAAGTCGGAGATGCCGACCACGTCGACCCCGGCGCGGATCCGGTCGCTGTAGTGCATCAGCGAGGACAGCACCATGTAGCCGCCGTAGCTGCCGCCGTAGACGCCGACCCGTTGCGGGTCGAGTTCGGGCTGTCGGGCGATCCAGTCGAGCAGGGCGCCGATGTCCTTGACCGAGTCCTCGCGCTTTTCGGCATTGTCCAGGCCGAGATAGGTGCGGCCGTAGCCGGCGGAGCCGCGCACGTTCGGCACCAGCACCGCCGCGCCGAGTTCGTTGGCCAGGAACTGGGCGGTGGCGCTGAAGCTGGGCAGCGACTGCGCTTCCGGGCCGCCGTGGATCTGCACCACCACCGGCAGCTTCTTGCCGGCCGGCACCTGCGCCGGCTTGTAGTAGAAGGCCGGAATCGTGCGCGGCCGGCCGTCGACCTGGTCGAAGGTCGGGTAGCGCACCAGGCTGGGAGCGACGAATTTCGACGCGTCCAGGCCGCCGACTTCGCTGCGGGTCCAGCGGGTCAGCTGGGCCGGCGCCAGGTCGATCACGTAAACGTCGCTGGGCGAGGTCGCGGTGTTGATCGACAGGGCGATGCGGCGGCCGTCGGGCGAGAACTCGACCCCGCCGATCACCCCGACCGGCAGCTCCGGCAGGGTCACTTCGCGATGCCCCGGCAGCGCCAGCACGCGCAGCTTGCCGATCCCGTCCTCGTTGCTGACCAGGGCCAGGTGGCGGCCGTCGGCGGCGAGCGCGAGGTTGTCCACGTCCCAGGGGATGCCGGCGCTGAGCAGCTCGAACTTGCCGCTGGCCGGTTCGTGCCGGCGCAGGGTGGCGAACTCCTGCGGCTTGCCGTCGAGCGGCTCGTCGGAGACGTAGTACACCGCGCGGCCGTCGTGGGAGAAGCGGAAATGGCTGATCGAGGCCTTGCCGCCGTCGACCGGGAACAACTGCAGCTTGCCGGTCTGCAGGTCGACCAGGCCCGGGTAGGACTCGGCGGCCGAGACGTACTTGATCACCAGCAATTGCTTGCCGTCCGGCGAGAAGTCCGAGGCGCTCCAGTTGCCGCCTGCGGTGACCACCGCGCGCGGCTTGCGCGTGGCCAGGTCCATCACCCACACGTCGGTGTCGGTGCCGTTGCGCAGGGTGCTGCTGTAGGCCAGCTGCTTGCCGTCGTGGGAGAACAGCGGGCTCTCGTTGCGCGACTTGCCGTCGGTCAGCAGGGTGGTTTCGCGGCTGGCCAGGTCGAACCAGTGCAGCTGCCAGAACTCGTTGCCGCCGACGTCCTTGGCGAACACGAAGCCCTCGTGGCCGGCCGGCGCGGCGGTGAGGCTGCCGACCGGTTCGCGGTAGAAGGTCAGCTGCTCGCGCATGCCCAGCGGCTGGCAGACCCGGTGCGCCTGGGTGGTCTCGGCGAAGCGGGTGCCGATCAGCAGGCAGCCGTCGCCGGTCCAGCCGCCGAGCCCGGCGCCGCGGGTGTTCTGGTAGCGGTTGAGGCGCTCCAGCAGTTCGGCGGGAATCTCCGGCAGGTTCTCGCTGACCCGATTGCCGTGCTGTTCGCGTTTGATCGCGGACGAGGGTTGGGCGTGGACGCCGGCGCAGGCCAGGGCCAGCGCGGCGACGGACAGAACGTGGCGCAGCGACATCGGCGGTTCCCCCTGGTCGAATCGGATCGAATCGGATCGAAACGGGCGCCGGCCGCGGCGCGGCCGGCGGACAGCCGAGCTTAGCCGGTCGCCGCGAACCGCGCGCCCTCCCGAAAGTCACGGCAGGCGCGGCGCGCCGTTTGGCTTAGAGTGCCGCGATCGCCGCCCGGGTCCGTTTGCAGGAAGAGGGCGGCAGCGTTCGCAGGAACGCGCCATCCAGGGACGAACGCGTCGCGCGGCCGCCGGCCGTATTTCAGGGAGGAAACATGATCGACCGCAGAGGATTCCTGCTCGCCGCCGCGGGCTGGCTGGCCGCGGCCTGCGCAGGCCGCGCCCGCGCCGATGCCGGCGCACTGCCGGCTTGGGCGCCGCCGTCGTGGGCGCCCTACCCGCAGGCGATGGCGATCGACGGCTGCTGCTTCCTCGGCAACGAGGACGGCGAAGCCGACGCGCCGCTGGCGCCGGCGGCGATCGCCGATGCGCGCGCCAGCGGCTTGCGCGCGCTGCAGGTCACGGTCGGGCCGGTGGCGCGCTACGAGAACGCCTACGAGTCGACGGTGCGCGACCTGGCCTACTGGGAGCGCGAGTTCGTTCGCCACCCCGACCTGTTCCTGCCGGTACGCGGCGCCGCCGACCTGGAACGCGCGCACCGCGAGCGCAAGCTCGGCATCGTGTTCCATTTCCAGGACAGCGCGCCGATCGGCGAAAAGCTGGAACGGGTCGACGACTTCCAGCGCCTGGGCGTGCGCACGGTGCAGCTGACCTACAACCTGCGCAATCTCGCCGGCGACGGCTGCATGGAGCCCGGCGACGCCGGGCTGAGCCGGTTCGGCCAGCGCCTGATCGAGCGCCTCAACGAGCGCCGCCTGCTGCTGGACCTGGCCCACAGCGGGCGCCGCACCGCGCTGGAGGCGATCGCCGCTTCGAAGGCGCCGGTGCTGATCAGCCACACCGGCTGCGCCGCCCTGGTCGACCGGCCGCGCAACAAGACCGACGCCGAGCTGCGTGCGGTGGCCGAAGGCGGCGGCGTGGTCGGGATCTACCTGATGCCGTTCCTGCGCGAGAGCGGGCAGGCGACCGCGGCCGACGTGATCGCGCACCTGGAGCACGCCTTGCGCGTCTGCGGCGAGGACCACGTCGGCATCGGCACCGACAATGCGCTGTCGCCGGTGCGCTTGACCGAGGCCTACAAGCGCATGCACCGCGACACGGTGCGCGAGCGCCAGCGGCTGGGCGTATCGGCGCCGGGCGAGCACGAGGACGTGTACCTGTTCGTGCCCGAGCTCAACCACGCCCGCCGCTTCGAGCGCATCGCCGCGATGCTGGCGCAGCGGGGCCATTCCGACGCGCGCATCGGCAAGCTGCTGGGCGGCAATTTCGCCCGGGTGATGAGCGAGGTGTGGGGCTAATGCTCCTGTAGGAGCGGCGTAAGCCGCGACAACCGAAGCGGTGAACGCAAGCGTCCTTGCCAAAACCCGCGTATCGCAGGGGTAGGAGCGACGCAAGTCGCGACCAACCGAAGCGGTGTACGCAAGCGTCCGCGCCGAAGCCCGGATAGCCGGTATAAGCGGTAAGGGCGATCCGAATGCCCGGGCTTCGGCGCGGACGCTTTCGATCATCGCTGCGGTGGTCGCGGCTTACGCCGCTCCTACAGGAAGCGGCGTGGCTCAGGCCTTGGCCGTGGGCCGGGCCAGGCGGGCCTGCAGCAGCGACAGCAGTTCGCGCTTCTCGTCTTCGTTGAGGCCGGACTCGCGCTGCTGGGTCTGCAGCTCGGCCAGGCGCTGCTCGACGGTCTGCTTGTCGAGCTGGCCGATCGCGTCCAGGAATTCGCGCTGCAGGGTGTCGTCGCTGCCGGGCAGGGTCTGGCTGGCCAGTTTCTGCAGCGCCGCAGCCTGCTCGTGCTCGGCGAAATGCTCGAGCAGGGCGCCGGTGCTGATCTCCGGCCGCTGCTGGACCAGGTCGACGATCGCGGTCAGCAGTTCGATCCCCGGCTGACGCAACTGGGCGAAGCGGTACGGCGGCGCCAGCGCCGCGGCCAGCGAGGGCTTCTGCAGCACGATCGCGATCGCGCTGCGCACCAGCGAGCGCTTCGGCGTCGGCGCGGCGCGGCCGCCGCCGTGCGCGCGCTGCGCCGGCTCCGGTGCGGCGGCGCGCGCGCCGACCCCGGTCAGCTCGGTCAGGCGCTGCTTCATCAGGTCGCCGAAGGCGCCGTCGGGAATCTGCGCTAGCAAGGGCTTGGCGCGCTCGGCGAGGCGGCCCTTGCCTTCCAGGGTGTTGAGATTGACGTCGGCGGCGAGGCTGTCGAACAGGAACTGCGACAGCGGCATCGCCTCGCGCAGGCGATGGTCGAAACCGTCGGCGCCCTCCTGGCGCACCAGGCTGTCCGGGTCCTCGCCGTCGGGCAGGAACAGGAAGAAGGCCTGGCGGCCGTCCTTCATCCGCGGCAATACCGACTCCACCGCCTTCCACGCCGCGCCGCGCCCGGCGCGGTCGCCGTCGAAGCAGAAGTACACGTCGGCGGCGTTGCGGAACAGCAGTTCGGCGTGGTCGGGCGTGGTCGCGGTGCCCAGCGTCGCCACCGCGGTGTCGACGCCGTGCTGGAACAGCGCGATCACGTCCATATAGCCTTCGACCACGATCAGGCGCGGGATCTTGTTGTGCGCCTGGCGCACCTGCCACAGCCCGTACAACTCGCGGCCCTTGTGGAACAGCGGGGTTTCCGGCGAGTTGAGGTACTTGGGCCCGTCCTCCTTGTCCAGCACGCGGCCGCCGAACGCGATCACCCGGCCGCGGCGGTCGTGGATCGGGAACATGACCCGGTCGCGGAACTTGTCGTAGACCCGGCCGCTTTCGTTCTTGGAGAACAGGCCGGCGCGTTCGAGCAGCTTCATACGCCGCTCGTCGGTGCCGAGCGCGTCGCGCAGGCCGTTGAAGCCGTCCGGCGCATAGCCGATGCCGAAGCGTTCGCGGATGTCGATGCTGACCCCGCGCGCGTCGAGATAGCCCTGGGCCTTGCCGCTGCCCGCGTACTGGCGCAGGAAGAAGCGCTGCGCCGCCTCGACCGCGGTGTACAGGTCCTGGGTATCGGAATCCTGGTTGCGCGAGCGGGTATCGCGCGGCACTTCCACGCCGATCCGCTTGGCCAGTTCGTCGACCGCGTCGAGGAACTCGAGCCGGTCGTAGTTCATCAGGAAGCTGATCGCGGTGCCGTGCGCGCCGCAGCCGAAGCAGTGGTAGAACTGCTTGGTCGGCGAGACCCAGAACGAGGGCGAGCGCTCGTCGTGGAACGGACAGCGCGCCGAGTACTCCTTGCCCTGCCGTTTCAGCGGCACGCGCGAGCCGACCACCTCGACGATGTCGGTGCGGGCGAGGAGGTCGTCGATGAAGCCGTCGGGAATGCGCGCCATGCCGGGGCGCCCGGGCCTCGGGCGCGATCGCTGCTTGATGGATCGGCGCCTAGGATGCCATGCGCGGCGTCGGCGGGGCGTGGTCGGGTGCGGCCGCTGGCTCAGGCCGGCGCCGCCGCGGTGCGCGCTTCGCTCAGGCGCCGGCGCAGCCGCGCGCGTTCCTCCAGCGTCGCGGTGATCAGCGCGCCGAGCAGGAACACCACCGCGCAGTAGTACATCCACACCAGCATCACCACCAGGCCGCCGGCCGGGCCGTAGGCGCTGCCGAGGCTGGCCTGGCCCAGGTACAGGCCGATCGCGCTGCGGCCGAGCATGAACATCGCCGCGGTCAGCGCGCCGCCGACCAGGGCCCGGCGGCGGCCGACCGGCCGGTCCGGCAGCCAGCGGTACATGGCGGCGAAGACCAGGGCATAGAGCAGGAACGAGACGATGCCGGCGAACAGCGGCAACAGCTCGGGCAGGTAGGCGATCAGCAGCTGCAGCGCCGCCTGCACCGCCATCGACACCACCAGCAGGAAGCCGACGCTGATCGCCATGCCGAACGAGAGCAGGCGCTTGCGCAGCCAGGCCAGCGCCCCGCCCAGGCGCTGGGCGTCGCTGCGGAACACCCGGTTCAAGGCGGTCTGCAGCTGGCCGAACACCGCCGAGGCGCCGACCAGCAGGGCCAGCAGCCCGAATCCGGCCGCCATCGAGCCGGTGTCGGGCCGATGCTCGGCGTTGGCGACGATCAGCCGCGCGGTACCCTCGACCTCGCTGCCGACCAGCAGGCCGATCTGGCGGAAGAATTCCTCCTGCGCCGACGGGTACAGCGCGGTGGTCAGCCACAGCAGCAACAGCACCAGCGGCGCCAGCGAGAGCAGGGTGTAGAACGACAGCGCCGCGGCCAGGGCCAGCAGGTCGTACTCGAAGAAGCGTTCCAGCAACTGCCCCGGCGCGCTGCGCTCCAGCCGCGCCTGCAGGGCGCGGCTGGAGCGCAGCGCGCCGGGGCAGTTGCTGGAACGCTTCTTCGAGTACGACCTGCTGGCCCTGGCCGCGGCGCTGTCGTTCTACACCCTGCTCTCGCTGGCGCCGCTGGTGCTGTTGCTGCTGTGGCTGACCACCGCGCTGTACCCGTCGGCGCAGGAGGAATTCTTCCGCCAGATCGGCCTGCTGGTCGGCGCCTCGGCGGTGTTCGGCCAGCTGCAGACCGCCTTGAACCGGGTGTTCCGCAGCGACGCCCAGCGCCTGGGCGGGGCGCTGGCCTGGCTGCGCAAGCGCCTGCTCTCGTTCGGCATGGCGATCAGCGTCGGCTTCCTGCTGGTGGTGTCGATGGCGGTGCAGGCGGCGCTGCAGCTGCTGATCGCCTACCTGCCCGAGCTGTTGCCGCTGTTCGCCGGCATCGTCTCGTTCCTGCTCTATGCCCTGGTCTTCGCCGCCATGTACCGCTGGCTGCCGGACCGGCCGGTCGGCCGCCGCCGGGCCCTGGTCGGCGGCGCGCTGACCGCGGCGATGTTCATGCTCGGCCGCAGCGCGATCGGCCTGTACCTGGGCCAGGTCCTCGCGCGCGGCCGCAGGACCCGGACGCCGCCCACGGCGGCGTCCTTCACCGGCCCCGGCGATCGTCGGAGCCGCACACCAGGAGGTGTTCCATGAAACCACGCCATCGCGCCCGCCCCGACTGCTTTCGAGACCGCGCCCGCGCTTGAGCCCACCCGCAAGCGCCGCCAGGGCTATCCCTCGGAAACCCAGGTCCGCCGCGGCCGTCGCTTCGTCCACGGCGACAAGGAACTGGTCGAGAAACTGGGCCGCAACGATCCCTGCCCCTGCGGTTCGGCCCGGAGGTTCAAGAGAATTGTTGCCTGCACGGCGGCCGCCACGACGGCGCCGGCCGTCACGACTACTTCCGCGATTGAAGCAGCCGCGATCGAGGCCGCCGCGACTGAGGCCGCCGCAGCGACCGCGACCGAAGTCCGCCTGGGCCCGCGCCTGAACGCCGCGGCCACGCCCGGCTAACCCCGGCCCGGCATACTGGGGGCGACGCCGCACGCGTCGCCCCCAGTATGCCGGGCCGGGGTTAGCCGGGCGTGGCCGCGGCGTTCAGGCGCGGGCCCAGGCGGACTTCGGTCGCGGTCGCTGCGGCGGCCTCAGTCGCGGCGGCCTCGATCGCGGCTGCTTCAATCACGGCTGCTTCAATCGCGGAAGTAGTCGTGACGGCCGGCGCCGTCGTGGCGGCCGCCGTGCAGGCAACAATTCTCTTGAACCTCCGGGCCGAACCGCAGGGGCAGGGATCGTTGCGGCCCAGTTTCTCGACCAGTTCCTTGTCGCCGTGGACGAAGCGACGGCCGCGGCGGACCTGGGTTTCCGAGGGATAGCCCTGGCGGCGCTTGCGGGTGGGCTCAAGCGCGGGCGCGGTCTCGAAAGCAGTCGGGGCGGGCGCGATGGCGTGGTTTCATGGAACACCTCCTGGTGTGCGGCTCCGACGATCGCCGGGGCCGGTGAAGGACGCCGCCGTGGGCGGCGTCCGGGTCCTGCGGCCGCGCGAGATGCGCGCGCGGCGGGTGTGGCTGCGACGGTGGCCGCTCAGCCGGCCAGGCGCTGCTTGGTCAGGGCCGAGACCTGGCCCATGTCGGCCTTGCCGGCCAGCTTGGCCTTGAGCGGGCCCATCAGCTTGCCCAGGTCGGCCAGGCCGGTCGCACCGACTTCGGCGATGACCGCCTCGACCACCGCGAGGATCTCGGCCTCGCCGAGCTTGGCCGGCAGGTAGCGCTCGATCACCACGATCTCGTCGCGCTCGACCTGGGCCAGGTCCTCGCGCGCGGCCGCCTGATACTGGGTGACCGAGTCGCGGCGCTGCTTGACCATCTTGTCGAGCACCGCGATCACCGCGGTGTCGTCCAGCTCGATGCGCTCGTCGACTTCCTTCTGCTTGAGCGCGGCGTTGATCAGGCGGATCACGCCCAGGGACTGCTTGTCGCCGCTCTTCATCGCGGCCTTCATGTCTTCGGTGAGGCGTTGTTTGAGGCTCATGGGATGGGGTCGGGAATGGGGAATGGGGAATGGGGAATGGGGAATGGGGAATCGGGAATCGGGAATCGGGAATCAGGAATGGTTAGGAGCGGGGCGGTCTGCTTTGCCGATTCCCTATTCCCCATTCCCGATTCCCGGCCATCAGGCCACCGGAAACGCAAAAAGCCGGCTGCGCCCGAGGCGCAGCCGGCTTCTTGCTCGTTGCGCGCGCGGATCGGCCTGGGGCCGAACGGCGCGAAACGGGCGATCAGTACAGGCGCTGACGCTTGGTGACGTCGCGCGAAGCGCGGCGGGCCTGGCGCTTCACCGCAGCAGCGGCCTTGCGCTTGCGTTCCTGCGTCGGCTTTTCGTAGAACTCGCGCTTGCGGGTCTCGGCCAGGACGCCGGCCTTCTCGCAGGTGCGCTTGAAGCGGCGCAGGGCAAATTCGAAAGGCTCGTTTTCGCGGACTTTGACGCTGGGCATACGTTATCTCGTTAGGGAACCGGCCCGGGCAGACCGGGAGAGCCGCGCATTATAGCGATGCTCGGACGGAAGGTGCAACATACACCCCCATGAACGCGACATTCTCCCAGAAAACCGTGGCCGGTGGGGCGGTCCGATGAAGGTCCTCGGCATCGAGACCAGCTGCGACGAGACCGGCGTCGCCGTCTACGACACCCAGGCCGGGCTGCGCGCCCACGCCCTCTACAGCCAGATCGCCCTGCACGCCGAGTACGGCGGGGTGGTGCCGGAGCTGGCCAGCCGCGACCACGTGCGCAAGCTGCTGCCGCTGATCCGCCAGACCCTGGCCGAGTCGGACCTGCGCCCGGAAGACCTGGACGGGGTGGCCTACACCGCCGGCCCGGGCCTGGTCGGGGCCCTGCTGGTCGGGGCCGGGGTCGCCCGCGCCCTGGCCTGGGCGCTGGAGGTGCCGGCGGTCGCCGTCCACCACATGGAGGGCCACCTGCTGGCGCCGCTGATGGAGGACGACCCGCTGGGCCGGCCGCAGCCGCCGTTCGTGGCCCTGCTGGTGTCCGGCGGCCACACCCAACTGGTCGCGGTCGACGCCATCGGCCGCTACCGCCTGCTCGGTGAGACCCTGGACGACGCCGCCGGCGAGGCCTTCGACAAGACCGCCAAGCTGATGGGCCTGCCTTACCCGGGCGGGCCGCAGTTGGCGGCGCAGGCCGAACTCGGCGTACCGGGGCGGTTCAAGTTCGCCCGGCCGATGACCGACCGGCCCGGCCTGGACTTCAGCTTCAGCGGGCTCAAGACCCAGGTCCTGCTGGCCTGGCAGAACAGCGACCGCAGCGACCAGACCCGCGCCGACATCGCCCGCGGCTTCGAGGATGCGGTGGTCGACACCCTGGCGATCAAGTGCCAGCGCGCCCTCGACGCGGCCGGCTGCGACACCCTGGTGGTCGCCGGCGGCGTCGGCGCCAACCGCCGCCTGCGCGCGCAGCTGGCGGCGATGGCGGAAAAACGCGGCGGCCGGGTCTGCTTCCCGCGTCCGGCGTTCTGCACCGACAACGGCGCGATGATCGCCTACGCCGGCGCCCTGCGCCTGCAAGCCGGCCAGCACGAAGACGCCGCGGTCAAGGTGACGCCGCGCTGGGACATGGCGTTGTTGCAGGCGGTGTGAGGCGGGAATGGTGAGTCGGGAATCGGGAATCGCAAAAGCGTTCCGATCCCGCCTACCATTCGCCGCGCTTTACGATTCCCCATTCCCCATTCCCCATTCCCGGCACTCATGGACCACGTCTTCATCGAAGGCCTCGAACTCGAGGCC
The DNA here is from genome assembly GCF_019733395.1 of Lysobacter sp. BMK333-48F3. NCBI lineage: Bacteria > Pseudomonadati > Pseudomonadota > Gammaproteobacteria > Lysobacterales > Lysobacteraceae > Lysobacter > Lysobacter sp. BMK333-48F3. Next base: position 2,102,060 of record NZ_JAIHOO010000001.1, read on the forward strand.
GTGATCGGCATCTACGACTGGGAGCGCAAGATCCGCCAGCCGCTGGTGTTCGACCTGGAAATGGCCTTCGACAACCGGGTGCCGGCGGCCAGCGACGCGATCGGCGACACCCTGGACTACAAGGCGATCAGCGACCGCATCGCCGACTATGTGGGCCAGTCGCAGTTCGGCCTGGTCGAGACCCTGGCCGAACGGGTCGCGGCGATCGTGATCGAGGAATTCGGCGTCAGCCGGGTTCGGCTCAAGCTGACCAAGCCCAGCGCGATCCGCGGCGCGCGCGGGGTCGGGGTGCGCATCGAGCGCTCGCGCGCGCCGTGATCCGCGGGCGCCGAGCGCGACCGGCGAGGCGATCGTCCGCCGGCCCCGGCGCCGCCCCTCTTGCGCATCGTCGCGCCAGGTTCGACGATGCGGCGGGGAATTCGTAGGGAACGGCGATGTTCGACAAACTTTCGCGCAGTTGGGAACTGGTCAAGGCCAGCGCCGCGGTATTGCGTTCGGACCGGGAGCTGATGCTGTTTCCGGTGATCTCGGCGATCTGCGTGTTGGTGGTGCTGGCCACCTTCCTGATCCCGGTGGTGGTCATGGACGCGTTCGCCGACGGCTTCGGCGTCGGCGCGGCGATGCTGAGCTTCGCCTTCTACTTCTGCCAGTACTTCGTGATCATCTTCTGCAACTGCGCCCTGGTCAGCGGCGCGATGATCCGCCTGGAGGGCGGCAACCCGACCCTGGCCGACGGCTTCCGCGCCGCGACCGCGCGGTTGGCCGCGATCGCCGGCTACGCCGCCATCGCCGCGACCGTCGGCATGATCCTGCAGGCGCTCAAGGACCGCGACAACAACTTCATCGTGCGCCTGATCGGCAGCGCGCTCGGCGCGGCCTGGACCATGGCCACCTTCCTGGTGGTGCCGGTGCTGGTGGCCGAGGACATCGGCCCGATCGAGGCGGTCAAGCGCAGCGTGGCCTTGTTCAAGCGCACCTGGGGCGAGAGCGCGGCCGGCATGGTCGGCATCGGTTTCGCCTTCGCCCTGTTGATGATCGGCACCGGCCTGGCCGGCTTCGGCCTGGCCTGGCTGCTGGGCCTGGTGTCGTCGGCGCTGGCGGTGCTGGTCGGCGCGCTGACCGTGCTCGCCCTGCTCGCGCTGGCGGTGTACCAGAGCGCGCTCGGCGGGGTGTACTCGGCCGCGCTGTACCGCTACGCCAACGAAGGCGAACTGCCGGCCGGCTTCGAAGGCCTGCAGCTGGAGAGCGCGCTGGTCCGGCGCTGAGCGAGGATCGCGGCGCGGCCCGAGGGCAGGAGCGACGCAAGTCGCGACCCACCGAAGCGACGTTCGAAAGCGTGCTAGCCGCAGTCCGGCCCGTCGGATCATGCGGATTGCGCCGTTTGCCCGGTCCGCGGCCGCCGCGCTGGCGTAAACCGCTGCGGCTGTCGCGGCTGATGACCGGAGGAAATCCCCGTGGGACGCCGCTCCTACAAGGGCGGCGGCGGTCGCGCTGATGGGGTTCGGGCCGTATCCTGGCGGCCCGCTTGCCGTGCGCCCGTGCGCGCCCCGAACCACGTGAATTCTTTCGATCTGCCGCCCCCCGACGCCGACGCGCTGGCGCACAGCGCGCGCCTGTCCGCCCTGATCCGCGAACAGATCGCCGCCCACGGTGGCGCGATCCCGTTCTCGCGCTTCATGGAGCTGGCCCTGTACGCGCCCGGCCTGGGCTACTACAGCGCCGGCGCGAGCAAGTTCGGCGCCGAGGGCGACTTCGTCACCGCGCCCGAGCTCGGCCCGGTGTTCGCCGCCTGCGTCGCCGAAGCGGTGGCGCCGGTGCTGCGCCAGATCGGCCCGCAGGCGCGTTTCCTCGAACTCGGCGGCGGCACCGGCGCGTTCGCCGAAGTGGCGCTCAAGCGCCTGCTCGAACTCGATGCGCTGCCCGACCGCTACGTCATCCTCGAGCCCAGCGCGCAACTGCGCCACCGCCAGCGCGAGCGCCTGCGCGAACGCCTGGTGCCGCCGGTGTTCGAACTGCTGGAGTGGCCCGACGGCCCGTTCGGCGACGAGTGGGACGGGGTGCTGTTCGCCAACGAAGTGATCGATGCGCTGCCGACGCCGCGCTTCGCGATCCGCGACGAGGAAGTGTTCGAGGAGTACGTGGTCGCCGAAGGCGAGGGCTTCGCCCGCACTCTGCGCCCGGCCGACGATTTCCTCGCCAATGCGGTGCGCCTGGCCGAGCGCCGGATGGAGCGGCCGCTGGCCGAGGGCTATCGCTCGGAACTGCTGCCGCAGCTGCCGTACTGGATCCAGGCGGTGTCCGGCGGCCTGCGCCGCGGCGCGATGCTGTTCGTCGACTACGGCTATCCGCGCAGCGAGTACTACGCGCCCGAACGCGCCGACGGCACCCTGCGCGCCTATTACCGCCACCGCATGCACGACGAGCCCTTGCTGTGGCCGGGGCTGCAGGACCTCACCGCCTCGGTCGACTTCACCGCCCTGGTCGAGGCCGGCGTGGCCGCCGGCTTCGACCTGGCCGGCTACTGCAACCAGGCCAGCTTCCTGCTCGGCAACGGCCTGGCCGGAGTGCTGGAACGGATCGAGCGCATCGACGATCCGGCCGAGCGCCAGCGCCGGCTCAACGAGGTCAAGCGCCTGACCCTGCCCAGCGAAATGGGTGAGCGTTTTCAGGTGATGGGCTTCGAGAAGGAGGTCGAGTTCGGGGTGGCGTTCATGGCCGGCGACCTGAGTTTCCGCCTGTGAGCGCGTTGCGCGAGTTCCATCGCCCGGCGCTATGGTGCGCGCTGGGCGCGGCGATGGTGCTGGCGGTGATCGGCGCGACCCTGCTGCCGGCGCGCGAGCTGCCGCCGCCGCCGTTCTCCGGTTTCGACAAGATCGAACACTTCGCCGCCTACGCGGCGATGTCGGCCTATGCCGGGATGCTGTTCGCGCGCCGCCGCGCCCAGGCGATCGCCGCCGCGGCGTTGATCGCGCTCGGTGTGGCGCTGGAATTCGCCCAGGCCAACCTGACCCAGTCGCGCAGCGGCGACGTCGTCGACGCCCTGGCCAACAGCCTCGGCGCCTTGCTCGGCCTGTTGCTGGCGGCGACCCCGGTGGCCGGCTGGCTGCAGCGCCTGGACCGCTGGCTGGCGCCGCGCGCCGGCTGAACGCGCGGCGTGTTTTTGCGCAAATGCCCCTGTTCAGTGTGCTTCGGGTGCCGTAGCAACTGAACCCCGGGTGAGCCTCGCGTCAGTAAGGCGAGGCTTGTCACATTGCCAGAGTCGGCAAGATCACATGGCAACTTGCGCAAAGGTTAAAAACTTGTGAGGCTCCACCGCGGGCTGATCCGGCCTGCCCGTCCCTCGCAAGGAACCCCTTCCATGTCCGTAGCGCATCGCAACCGTCTGGCCTTAGCCGTGGCCGCCGCCATGGCCGCCACCCTCGTGGCCCCCACCGCCTTCGCCCAGGAGCCCGCCCCCGCGCCCAGCCGCGAAGCGACGACCCTCGATGCGGTCCAGGTCACCGGTTCGCGCGTGCGCGGCCGCGCCGCCGAAGACACCGCGGCGCCGGTGGACGTGATCGGCAAGGAAGAACTGAACGCGACCGGCGCGACCGAGATCGGCCAGATCCTGCAGATGCTGGAGCCCTCGTTCAACTTCTCCCGCACCTTCGTCAGCGACGGCACCGACATCCTGCGCCCGGCGACCCTGCGCTCGCTGGGCCCGGACCAGGTGCTGGTATTGGTCAACGGCAAGCGCCGCCACCAGCAGGCGCTGGTCAACGTGCAGCAGACCATCGGCCGCGGTTCGGCCGGTACCGACATCAACGCGATCCCGCTGTCGGCGATCGAACGCATCGAAGTGCTGCGCGACGGCGCCGCCGCGCAGTACGGCTCCGACGCGATCTCCGGCGTGATCAACATCATCCTCAAGAAGCAGACCGAGGAGACCCAGCTCTCGTTCCAGGCCGGCCAGTACTACGCCGGCGACGGCGAGAACTACTCCGCCTCGGTCAATCACGGCTTCAAGCTCGGCGGCGACGGCTATCTGAACCTGTCGCTGGAATACCGCGACCGCGCCGAGACCAATCGCGCCGGTCCGGATAGCCTGCGGGTGAATCCGCCGCGGGTGACCCAGCGCCTGGGCGACGCCGACGCCACCGACGCCTATTTCTGGTTCAACGGCGGCCTGCCGGTCGGCACCGGCGAGCTGTACTGGTTCGGCGGCCTGTCGCGGCGCGAAGGCGACTCCTCCGGCTTCTTCCGCAGCGCCGGCGACAACCGCACGGTGCCGGCGCTGTACCCGAACGGCTTCCTGCCCAACATCCTGACCACGGTCGACGACCACTCGCTGGCGGTCGGCTACAAGGCGCCGATCAACGACAACTGGGACTGGGACATCTCGATCAACCGCGGCCGCAGCAAGTTCGGCTTCGAAGAGAGCAACTCGGTCAACGTCAGCTGGTGGTACGAGCCCAAGCCGGGCGGCGGCATCTACGCCGCGTCGCCGACCAAGGCCGACACCGGCACCCTGCAGGCCGACCAGACCACCTTCAACCTGGACTTCCGCGGCACGCTCAAGGGCTTCAACGACAACCCGCTGTACCTGGGTACCGGCCTGGAGTACCGCAAGGACGACTACCAGATCCGCCCCGGCGCGCCGGTGACCTACACCTACGGCCGCAACAACGATCGTTCGATCGCGATCGTCGGCCAGACCGGCGACACCGCCCAGCCCGGCATGCAGGGCTTCCCCGGCTTCTCGCCGAACGAAGCGGTCGACGACGGCCGCCACAACTACGCCGTCTACCTCGACCTGGAAACCAACCTGACCGAGCGCTTCCTGCTCGGCGGCGCGGTCCGCTACGAGGACTACTCCGACTTCGGCAACACCACCACCGGCAAGCTGTCGGCGCGCTTCGACGCCAGCGACGCCTTCGCCGTGCGCGGCACGGTCTCGACCGGCTTCCGCGCGCCGGGCGTGCAGCAGCTGTTCTACAGCCAGCGTTCGACCAACCTCAACGCCGCCGGCGAGCTGACCGACACCCTGACCGCGCGCCAGGACAGCGCGGTGACCCGCGCCTTCGGCATCGAGCCGCTGAAGGAAGAAACCTCCAAGAGCGCCTCGGTCGGCTTCGTGCTCAAGCCCAACGACCGCTTCTCGCTGACCCTGGACGTGTTCCGGATCGACATCGATGACCGGATCATCTTCTCCAGCAACATCCAGCCCGAAGCGGTCGGCAGCAACGGCCTGCCGTGCGCGGCCAACAACGCCAACTGCCCGATCCGCGCCATCCTCGACCCGATCGGCGTCGGCCAGGTGCTGTTCTTCACCAACGCCATCGACACCCGCACCACCGGCGTCGACCTGGTCGCCAACCACAACACCGAGTTCGCCGGCGGTTCCAAGCTCAACCTGACCGCGCTGGTCCACTTCAACAAGACCGAGGTCAAGTCGCGCCGCTCGCAGTCGACGATCCTGCCGCCGAACGTGCTGTTCGACGACACCCAGGTGACCCTGATCGAAGAAGGCCAGCCGCGCTCGCACCACGTGCTGCAGGGCGTGTACGAAGTCGGCGCCTGGGAATGGACCGCGCGCGCCAACTACTACGGCTCGGTCGCCGGCGAAGGCTTCACCCCGGGGGTCAAGCAGCGTTGGGGCGGCAAGTGGCTGGGCGACCTGGCGGTGCGCTACAAGTTCAGCGACCAGCTCAGCGTCAGCGTCGGCGGCAACAACATCTTCGACACCTATCCCGACAAGTGGGACAAGGTCGACGGCGCGCCGTTCCCGCAGTTGGGCTTCAAGTACGGCTGGGAAACCCTGCCGTTCGGCATGAACGGCGGCAGCTACTACGCGCGGATCGATTACCGCTTCTGATCGCGCTGTAACGCAGCCGAAAAGCCGCCGCGCTCACCCGCGGCGGCTTTTCTTTGATCGGCCCCTGTAGGAGCGGCGTCCCACAGGGATTTCCTCCGGTCATGAGCCGCGACCACCGCAGCGGTGTTCGCGAGCGTCTCGTCCGCAGCCCCGATCCACGACAACGACGATCGCGGCAGCGACGTAACGCTCCGGGCTTCGGAGGCCGCGCTTTCGAACGTCGCTGCGGTGGTCGCGGCTCACGCCGCTCCTACAAGGGCTGATCGGTCTTGCGCTGGGCGGCGATGGCTTCGATGCGGGCGCGGCGCATGGCTTCGCCGACCGCCGGGCCGCTGAGGCCGGGCGCGAGGTCGCCGGCGCGCACCGCCAGCGCGGCGCGCAAGGCCGCGACCAGGGCCGGGCCCGACGGATAGGGCTGCTCCTCCAGGCCCAGGCGGCCGCGCTTGTCGGCCTCGCAGACCAGGCTCATCTGCTCGATCCGCTGCGGGTTGCGGAAGCCGTCGCAGCGCGCGATCAGCTCGTACACGCTGCGCGGCCGCATCTCGGCCAGGCGGTGCACGTTGAGGTGCTCGCGGCAGACCGCCTCGGCCAGCAGGCGGTGTTCGGTCGGTATCTTGAGCCGCGCGCATAGCTGCGCCAGCGGTTCCAGCCCGGCGTGCTCGTGGTTGTGGTGGCGCGGCAACAGCTCGGCCGGGGTCAACGCCTTGCCCAGGTCGTGGGTCAGCGCGGCGAAGCCGATCACGTCGTCGCCGGGCGCCAGCCGCGCGGCCATGTCCATGACCATCTCGGTATGCACGCCGGTGTCGACCTCGGGGTGGTACTCCGGCCGCTGCGGCACGCCGTACAGCGCTTCGACTTCGGGCAGCACCGCGGCCAGCGCGCCGGCCTGGTGCAGGGTGCGCACGAACGCCGACGGTTGCGCGCAAGTCAGGGCGCGGCGCAGTTCCTGCCAGACCCGTTCGGCGACCAGTTCGGCCAGCTCGCCCGATTCGGCCATGCGCCGCATCAGCGCGATGGTTTCCGGCGCGACCTGGAAGCCGTGCGCGGCGAAGCGGGCCATGAAGCGCGCCGCGCGCAGCACCCGCAGCGGGTCCTCGACGAAGGCCGGGCCGACGTGGCGCAGCACGCGCTGTTCGATGTCGCGCGCGCCGCCGTAGGGATCGACCAGGCTGCCGTCCGCGGCGCGGGCGATGGCGTTGATGGTGAAGTCGCGCCGGCCCAGGTCCTCTTCCAGGCTCACCGCGGGATCGGCATCGACGACGAAACCGCGGTAGCCGCGGCCGGACTTGCGCTCAGTCCGCGCCAGCGCGTACTCCTCGCCGCTGTCCGGATGCAGGAACACCGGGAAATCCTTGCCCACCGCCTTGAAACCCGCGGCCAGCATCGCCTCCGGCGTTTCGCCGACCACCACGTAATCGCGGTCCCCGGCCGGCAGGCCGAGCAAGGCATCGCGGACCGCGCCGCCGACGAGATAGGTTTTCATGGTCGTTTCTCTCGCGGGAATCGGGAATAGGGAATGGGGAATCGTCAAAGCGGATTCGTCGCTGCGAGCAGGACGTTGCTTTCCCGACTCCCGATTTCCGATTCCCGATTCCCAGCCGCTCAGCGCGGCGAGTTTTGCGCCAGCAAGGCGATGATGTCCTCGGCGCCGGCGCTGCGGCCGAGGTGGCGCACGATCGGGTTCGGCTGGCCGGAGACCCACAGCCGCAGTTCGGCTTCCAGGTCGAAGTGGCCGGCGGTTTCCAGCGAGAACATGACGATGCTGCGGTAGGGCAGGCTGAGGAATTCGGTCTTGCGTCCGGTCACGCCCTGCTTGTCGACCAGGATCAGGCGCCGGTCGGTGAACACGATCAGGTCGCGGATCTCGCCGAACGCGCGCTGCACGGTTTCGCCCGGCGCCAGCAGCGGAGCGAAGTCGTCGTTGACCTTGTCGGCGGATTTGGCGCCGGCGTGGCCGAGCAGAGTGTCGAGCAGGCCCATGGCGGGTTCCTTTCGCGTGAGGTGGGGCCATCCTAGCGCAGCGCTGCGGGGCTTGTAGGAGCGGCGTGAGCCGCGACCACCGCAGCGGTGTACGCGAGCGTAGCGCCCGAAGACCTGGGGCGCAGCGCTTGGAGCGGGTACTGTCCGAACGTCCGGGCTTCGGCGACAGCGCTGTCGAAAACCGCTGCGGTTGTCGCGGCTCACGCCGCTCCTACAGGGGGCAGGCCGAGAATTTCGGGGAGCTTCGGCAGTACCGGGGTCGGTTCGACGCCGAGCTTGAGCAGGCCGTTCTCGACGCTGGTCGAATCGGTCTGCAGCGAGCGCCAGTTGTCGCGGCTGATCGGCTTGCCGGGCAGGTGTTCGCCGACCTCGGCCTGCAACTTGCCCAGCGCATCCGGCAGCGGCAGCACCAGGCGCAGGCGGCCGCGCGCGCGGGCGGCGGCGCGCACGATCTCGCCCAGGCTCAGCACGTCCGGGCCGACCAGGTTGTAGCTGCGGCCGATGTGCTGGCCGTCGTTCAACGCGTTGACGAAGGCCTGGGTGACGTCGCCGATCCACACCGGCTGGAAGCGCGCGCCGCTGCGGCCGATCGGCAGCGCCGGCGCGTAGCGCAGCAACTGGTCGAAACGGCAGAACAGGCCGTCGCCGGGGCCGGCGATGACCGACGGCCGGAACAAGGTCCAGTCGAGCTTGCTCGCGCGCACCCGCTGTTCGGCGCGGCCGCGCGATTCCAGGTAATGGCTCTGGCCGGTGCCGGCGTTGAGCGCGCTCATCTGCAGCAGGCGCTTCACCCCCATGTCGCGCATCGCTTCGAGCAGGGCGTCGAGCAGTTCGACGAACACGTGCTCGAAGCCGGCGCCGCTGTCGCCGCGCTCGTTGAGGATGCCGACCAGGTTGACCACCGCATCGACGTCGTCGAGCACGGCGCGCAGGAAGTCCGGATTGCCGACGTCGCCCTCGATCAGGCTGGCGTCGCGCGAGAGCCGGCGCTTCTTGGCCGGCTCGACGCCGCGGCTGAGCACGGTGACGCGGCAGCGCTCGCGCAGCAGATGGTCGACCAGATGCCGGCCGACGAAGCCGGTACCGCCGAGAACCAGGACATGACGGCGCGCCATCGCGGCCTCACTCGCCTTCGGCGCTTTCGGCCGCGGCCGCCGGCGCGGCGGCGGGCTGGGCGGCGGGCTCGGGCGGGCAGACGAAGGCCTTGCGCTTGCCGTCGACCACTCCGCGCAGGCGGTCGCTGACGTTCATCGCATCGCCGTTGAGTTGCCAGTCGTAGATCACGCTGAAGGCGAGCACGCGGGCGACGTACTCGCGGGTCTCCTTGTAGCTGATGGTCTCGATCCAGAACTCCGGCTCCATGCCCGGGCGCTGCGATTGCCAGCGCGCCAGCGGCGCCGGGCCGGCGTTGTAGCCGGCCATGGCGAAGTAGGGCTGGCCGCCATACTTGTCGAGCAACTGGCGCAGGTAGGCGGTGCCGAGCACGATGTTGGTGTCGGAGTCGTACAGGCTGGCGGCGCCGCCCCAGGGCAGGCCCAGGCTCTTGGCCACCTGCGCGCCGGTACCGGGCAGCACCTGCATCAGGCCCATCGCGTTGGCGCCGGAGCGCGCCTTGGGATTGAACACGCTCTCGGCGCGGATCTCGGCCGCGACCCAGGCCGGGTCGATGCGGTTGCTGGCGGCTTCGCGGCGGATGGTGTCGCCGTGGTGCAGCGGGAAGCGCAGGTAGTACAGGCGCTGTTCCTGCGGGGTCTTGTTGAGCGAGAACACCGCGCGGTCGAACCACTGGTAGCCCTGCGCGACCTCGATCGCCAGGCGCCGCTGAGTATCGTCGAAGCGGCTCAGCGCCTCGTCCCATTCGCGCACCGCCCAGCCGCTGCGGTCGATCTGGTACAGGCCCATCGCCCGCAGCAGCGCCGGATCGCGCGCGATCGCGCTCTTGGCGGCGAGGCTGTCCTGCGGCTGCACCGGGCACAGCGCGTACGGCGCGCCGAGCCGGTCGGCGGACAGGAAGCCGTGGAAGTCGGTCTTGCGCGCGGCCTCGCGGTACAGCCGCGCCGCGCTGGCCTTGTCGCCGGCGCGTTCGCTGAGCCGCGCCTCGAAGAACTGCCAGCGCGATTCGCCGCGCTGCTTGGCGCCCATCTTGCGGATCGCCGCCAGCGCGCCGGTCCAGTCCGAGCGCGACATCGCTTCGCGCGCGCGCCACTCGTGCAGGCGTTCGTCGTAGGCGACCTCGGGCACGGCATTGAGCCGGCGCGCCGAGTCGGCCTCGTAGGAGGCCACCGTCCACAGCGCGGTCTGGTACAGCACCCGGCCGCGGTCGGCGTCGCTGAAGCCCAGCGCCGCGGCGTACTTGGGCAGTTGCGCCTCGGCGCTGGCCGGCTGCGCCTTGGCCAGCTTGGCCAGGCCGTAGGAGGCGATCTTGCGGCTGCGCTCGGTCTTGGGCCAACCGAGCCCGCGTTCACTCACGTTGTCCAGGAACGCCGCGTAGTCGTTCGCTAGTGCGAGTTGATCCGCCGGCAGTCCGCGCGCCGCGGCGCGCATCACCGCCGGCTGCCATTCCGCGGCCGCGGCTTCGATGCGTTCCCAGCGCAGTTCCGGGCTCAGCCCGCCGCGCGCGGCGAGCAACGCGAACGGCGCGTCGCAGCCGTCGGGCAGCGACTTGCCGCCGCTGCGCCAGATCGCCTGGGCGTCGCGGTTCCAGGCCTCGTCCAGGCGGCCCAGCGCCTGGCGCGCGTTCAATTCGGCGCAGCGCAGGGCCACGCTGCGTTCCTTGCCGGCGACGCTGCGCGGGGTCCAGGCGGCGAGGAAGCTCGGCCAGTCCTCGCGGCGCGCGGTCGCGGCCAGCCAGATTTCGCGGAACGCGTCGCCGGAGGCTTCCTTGCCGCGACGGGCGAGGAAGTCGGCGGCCTGGCCGTTGTTGACCGCGTCGATGTTGCGGCGCAGGTTCGCGTACTCGATCCAGCCGTACAGCGGATGCCGGCCGAGGTCGGCGTACTGGCCGGCATCGAAGCCGGGGCGCTCGGCCGCTTCCAGGGCGGCGCGCACGCGCGGCAACTGCGGATCGGCCGCCGGCGCGGGCAGCGGATGGGCGATCGCGCGCGGCTTGACCGCGGTGCCGGCAGGGCTCGGCGCCGACGCCGTGGTCTGGGCGCAGGCGGTGGTGGCGAGGGCCGCGACGAAGGCGGCGACGGCGAGGCGGAGAGGGCGCGGGAGCATCGCCGGACTATAGCCCAGAGCGGATGAATGCCTTATATGAACAAGCCCGCGTTGCGAGCGGATTGCTATCGCCGTCGCGATCGACGCCGTCGCCTTGCGCGCTCGCGCAAGACGCGCGGTCGCCAGCGCGCGCAACGGGGCGCAGAATGCGGCCTTCGTTCGCCGCGCCGTGCGCCGCCATCCAGAGCGGACTTCGGTCCCGCGCCGCTGGCGTCGCCCCCGAGATCGCTCTGGACGATCGCATATCGTTGGACCAGGCCCGCTGCGATGAATCGAGTTTCGAATTCCGCCGCCTGCGGCGCGTCGGTTACGACCGGAGCGCAGGCATGACGGTGTGGTTGGTGTTCCTCGCGCTCGGCGCGGTCGCCGGCGTGCTCGCCGGCCTGCTCGGCATCGGCGGCGGCCTGGTGCTGGTCGCGGCCCTGGCCTGGATCGCGCCGTGGATGGGCATCCCGCAAGAGGCGGCCATGCACACCGCGCTGGCCAGTTCGCTGGCCAGCATCGTGCTGACCGCGACCGCTTCGGCGCGCGCCCACGCCAAGCGCGGCAGCGTGCTGTGGCGGACCGTGCGCTGGATGGTGCCGGGGCTGTTGCTCGGCGGCTGGCTCGGCAGTTTCGTCGCGGTGCGCATCGACGGCGACTGGCTGCGCCTGATCGTCGCCGGCTACTGCCTGATCGCCGCGGCGCAACTGTTGTTCGGCAAGAACCGCGCGCCGCTGGCCGACGGCGCGCCGCCGCCGCAGGGGCTGCCTCTGTCGGCGGCCGGGGTCGGCATCGGCGCGGTGTCGGCGGTGGTCGGCATCGGCGGCGGCAGCATGACCGTGCCCCTGCTGGTCTGGCGCGGGGTGGCGCCGGTGCGCGCGGTCGGCACTTCCTCGGCCTGCGGCGTGGCGATCGGCCTGGCCAGCGCGGTCGGCTACGCGCTCAACGCGCCGCCCGGCGCCCTGCCCGAACACGCGATCGGCTACGTCTACCTGCCTGCGGCGATCGGCGTCGCGGTGGCCTCGGTACTGGCCGCGCCCTACGGCACCCGGCTCGCCCATCGCCTGCACGGCGACACCCTCAAGCGGGTGTTCGCCGGCTTCCTGATCCTGGTCGCGGTCAGCCTGCTGCTCGGCGGCTGAGCCCGCCCGCACGGCTTCGCCCCGGCCTAGCTCCAGCCGCGCGCGGCCGGACGGGCGGCGGCTGTCCGCAGACCTGGCTGAACGGGCCACCGCACGACGCCGTATCGACCGTGCGTCCGCCGGCGCCGACGAAAGCGATCCGAAACTGGAACCGGTTTGGCAAGACCCTCCTGTTTGCGCCTTGTGGCGGATTCACGGATTGTTTACAACCTCTCGATGCCTTCCGACCGGTCGGACGGCGTGCCAATAGCCAGCAGAGCTAAGTCACATAACTTGAGGGAGAGAGAGTCGATGAAAGTGTCGCGTCGCCATGCCCTGGCGAAAGCCATCCAGTTGTCCCTGCTGATCGCACTGCCCGGGTTCGCCGCAGCCCAGGACGCCGCTCCGGCGAAGGACGCCACCACGCTCGACACGGTCCAGGTGACCGGCACCCGCATCAAGAAGGCCGAGATCGAAAGCCAGGTCCCGGTCCAGACCCTGACCCGCGACGACATCGAACGCACCGGCCTGACCTCGATCGGCGACGTCGTGCAGGAACTCACCGGCGCCGGCTCGGCGCTCAACACCAAGTTCAACTCCTCGGGCAACTTCGGCTTCTCGCCGAACGGCGACGGCATCGGCGCCGGCTCGGCCCAGGTCGACCTGCGCCACCTCGGCCCCAAGCGCGTGCTGGTCCTGGTCGACGGCATGCGCTGGGTCAACGAGTCCTCCGCCTCCGGCGTGGGCGCGGCGACCGACCTCAACACCATTCCGCTGGCCATCGTCGAGCGCATCGAAGTGCTCGAGGACGGCGCGTCCTCGCTGTACGGCTCCGACGCCATCGCCGGCGTGGTCAACATCATCACCCGGCGCAACTTCGACGGCGGCCAGGTCACCCTGAACTACGGCCAGTACGGCAAGGGCGACGGCGAGCTGCAGGGCGTCGACCTGGCCTACGGCTTCAACACCGACAAGGCCAACCTGTTCCTCGGCCTGAGCTACGTCGACCAGGATCCGGTGTTCTCGCGCGACCGCGCGCTGTCGCGCGTGCCGGTGCCGGGCCTGGGCGTGGAGACCGGCAGCTCGGCGACCCCGAACGGCCGCTTCATCATCACCCCGCCGACCGCCAGCACCGCCTGCCCGCTGACCGACACCGACGACGATCCGAGCACCCCGCCGATCCCGTTCTGCAACATCACCACGCCCAACGGCAGCAGCTTCCCCAACGGCGTGCGCTATCCGCAGGACTTCATTCCGTTCACCGGCGCGAACCGCTACAACTTCGCCCGCGAGAACATGCTGCTGACGCCGTCCAAGCGCACCGGCGCCTTCGCCCAGTTCCGCTACCACTTCAACGACAACGTCCAGGCCTACGTCAAGGCGCTGTACAACCGCCGCGAATCGGTCAACCAGGCCGCGCCGGAACCGCTGTTCCTCGGCCTCGACGCCGGCACCGGCAACATCTGGTCCGAGCACATCACCATCTCGCGCCTGAATCCGTTCAACCCGTTCGGCTTCGACCTGACCACCGAGGGCGCCAATCCGAACCTGGTCCTGCTCGGCCGCCGTCCGGTCGAGGGCGGCCCGCGCATCTTCGAACAGCAGGTCGACACCCAGTACATCGCCGCGGGCGTGGAAGGCAGCTTCGACGCCGGCGACCGCACCTACTTCTGGGACGTCAACTTCGCCAGCAACAAGAACGAAGCCGAACAGACCAACCGCGGCAGCTACAACATCCGCAACGTCAACATCGCCGTCGGCGATCCGGCGGTGTGCGCCGCGACCCCGGGCTGCGTGCCGCTGAACCTGTTCGGCGGCCCGGGCACGATCACCCCGGCGATGCTCAACTGGATCAGCCCGATCGTGCGCGACCGCAGCGAGCAGAAGCTGCAGACCTTCACCGCCAACCTGTCCGGCGACCTGTTCGACCTGTGGGCCGGCCCGCTGTCGTTCGCGGCCGGTTACGAGTACCGCAAGTACGAAGGCTTCTATCGCCCGGATCCGATCACCGTCGCCGGCTTCTACAATGGCACCCAGTCGCTGCCGACCAAGGGCGAGTACGACGTCAACGAAGCCTATGTCGAGCTGAATCTGCCGCTGATCAAGGAAGGTTCGTTCGGCAAGAGCCTGGACCTGAGCCTGGCCGGCCGCTATTCGGACTACTCGACCTTCGGCGGCCAGTTCACCCCGAAGTACGGCCTGCGCTGGCAAGTCGCCGATGAGTTCCTGCTGCGCACCACCTACGCCGAAGGCTTCCGCGCGCCGTCGATCGGCGAGTTGTTCGGCTCGGCCAGCCGCGCCGACCTGCAGCTCAGCGATCCCTGCCTGATCTCGATCACCGGCGCCCCGCCGACCGGCAACCGCGCCAACTGCGCCGCGCTCGGCGTGCCGGCCGGCGCGACCCAGGCCAACAGCCAGATCTCGGTGCAGACCGGCGGCAACCCGGACCTGGAGCCGGAAACCGCGCGCAGCTTCACCGCCGGCTTCGTCTACAGCCCGGCCTGGGCCGCGGGCGTGCCGTGGTCGGACAAGTTCGACTTCGAGGTCACCTACTACCGCCATTCGCTGGAAGGCGCGGTGCAGGCGATCGACGCCCAGACCCAGCTCAACCTGTGCGTGCAGACCCTCGACCCGACCTACTGCAACGGCATCACCCGTTCCAGCGTCGGCGGCATCAACTCGTTCGAGAACAAGCTGACCAACCTGGGTTCGATCAAGACCTCCGGCTGGGACATGGACTTCTTCTGGACCCTGCCGGAAACCTCGTGGGGCCAGTTCAAGTTCAGCTGGCAGAACACCTGGGTGACCCAGTACGACGCGGTCGGCGCCGCCGGCCAGGTGCAGCCGCGCAAGCCGGGCGTGGAAGTCAACGACAGCGCGATCCCGGAGTGGACCTCCAACGCCACCCTGTCGTGGAAGCGCAACGCCTGGAACGCGTCGTGGACCGTCCGCCACATCTCCGAGCTGGACGAAATCTGCCAGGCCTCGGCGCTGGAGTCGCCGTACTGCGACAACTCGGTGACCGGCGAGAACAAGCTCGACGCGATCACCTACCACGACCTGCAGCTGGGCTACCACATCGACTGGCTGAAGGGGCTGCAGATCACCGGCGGCGTCAACAACCTGTTCGACAAGGATCCGCCGGTGTGCCTGTCGTGCTCGCTCAACGGCTACGACGCGTCCACCTACGACATCCCGGGCGGCCGCTTCTTCTACCTGCGCGCGGACCTGCGCTTCTGATCGCGGCGTAGTTCGATCCGATCGCGGCGTAGTTCGCTACCCGCAGCAACGCGAACGGCCGGTGGGCGACCACCGGCCGTTTCGTTTGCGCGCCGGCGCCGGAACAGAAGCCGAGGCAGGGTGGGGATAGGGGTAGGAGCGACGCGAGTCGCGACCGCGTAGCTGCAATCTCGCGCCGTAGCTTCTGTAGGAGCGGCGTGAGCCGCGACCACCGAAGCGGTGAAATACCACGTCGCCGTTCGAAACCCTGTTGCCCGGGCTTCGGCGGCTGCGCTCGCGTGCATCGCTTCGTTGGTCGCGGCTTACGCCGCTCCTACAAGTAGGGGCGACGTTCGGGGTAGGAGCGACGCAAGTCGCGACCGCGAAGCCACGGTCTCGCGCCGCCGCTTACCGCGCCCTGTAGGAGCGGCGTCCCGCCGGGATTTCCTTCGGTCACAAGCCACGACCGCGTAGCTGCCATCTCGCGCCGTAGCTTCTGTAGGAGCGGCGTGAGCCGCGACACGTCTTTGCCGATTGCGCCGTCGCTGCGAGGCCGCGGTCGCGGCTTGTGACCGGAGGAAATCCCCGTGGGACGCCGCTCCTACCCCAAGAGCAGTGCGTCGTTTCGCTCGGCGTCGATGACGGTGTTAGCTCTGCGCATGCCCTGTCGCGGCTTACGCCGCTCCTACTGGAGGGGCGACATAACTGGCCCGGCCGCGCGCCGCCATCGCTTCGGTCGCGGCTTGTGACCGAAGGAAGTCCCGGTGGGACGCCGCTCCTACCCCAGGCGACGCGGGTTCAGCGCAACGCGCTTTCCGGTACGTCCAGTTCCAGCGACAGGGCCAGGTGGTCGGATTGCGCGGCCGGCACGGCGCGGGCGCCGGCGAAGCCGAGGCCGTCGCCGAGCAGGATGTGGTCGATCGCGCGCTGCGGGCGCCAGCTGGGGAAGGTCGCCAGCGGTTCGCTCGGCGGCTGCAGGCGGGTGCCGCGGAACAGGGCCTGCATCTCGGGGCGGTCGGGCGAGCAGTTGAAGTCGCCCATCAGCACCGCGTGCGGGTGGTCGTGCAGCAGCTCGGCGATGAAGGCCAACTGGCTGCCGCGCGAGCCGGCGCCGAGCGAAAGGTGGGCGACGGCGACGGTGAGGCCGTCGTCGCCCTGGCCGTAATGGGCGATCAGCACGCCGCGGCCGGAGATCCGGCCGGGCAGGGGATGGTCGACGACTTCGCGCGGTTCCAGCTTGCTGAGCAGGCCGTTGGCGCTGGAGGCGACGCTGCCGACGCGCCGGTTCGGCTGGTGGCTCCAGTACTCGAAGCCGCCGCGCTGGGCCAGGTAGTGGGTCTGGTTGGTAAAGCCCGAACGCAGGCTGCCCGGGTCGCTTTCGTTGAGGCCGACGATGTCGTGCTCGCCGGCCAACTGGGCGATCGCGTCGAGGCTGCCGCGCTTGTTGCCGGCGGGCAGCACGTGCGACCAGCTGCGCGTCGCGTAATCGCTGTAGCGACGCGTGCTGGAGCCGGCCTGGATGTTCGCGCTGAGCAGGCGCAGCCGGCGTGTGGTCATGCCAGGTCCCTGGGCGTGCGGGCCGATCAGCCCTGGGCCGGAGCCGCCGGGGCGGCGGCCGCCGCCGGAGCCGGAGCCGCGGCGCCGTCGGCCGGAGCGGCCGGCGCGGCGGCCGGGGCCTGCATCGCGGCGCGCTCGCGCGCGACCAGGTGATCGGCGACGCGCAGCATGTCGGCGAAGCCCTTCTCGGTGGTGACCAGGTACTTGCCGTTGATCACCAGCGAGGGGCTGGAGCTGACGCCCGAGCGCTGCATGAACTGCTCGGCGCGCTTGAGCTTGGCGTTGATCGCGAAGCTGTTCATGGTGCCGATGAAGTCGGCCGACTTGGCGCCGTACTTGGCGTAGAAGTCGCCGAACTGCTGGTCGGTCACGCTCTGGTACGGGATGGTCTGCTCGATGTGCACGGCGCGGAACATGGCTTCGTGGGTCTTCTCCAGCAGGCCCAGGGTCTGGGCGGTGTAGAAGGCCTTGGCGAACGGAATCGGGTTGCCGCCGAACGGGCCGGCGACCGGGGTGAACTTCACGTCCGCGGTCTGCTTCTTGCGCCAATCCAGCAGCTGCGGCTCGAACTGGGCGCAATGCGGGCAGGTGTAGCTGAACACTTCGGCGACTTCGATCTTGCCCGCGACCGGCTCGTAAGCCTGGCCGGCCGGGATTTCCTGGAAGTCGGTGCCGGCGACCGGGGCCGGGCCGGCCGGCGGGGTGGCGACGGCGGCGGGCTGGATCGCCGGCTGTTCCGGCGCCGCCGGAGCGGCCGGCGCGTTGTCGGCGGCCGGGGCGGCGGCATCGGCGGTCGGCGCGGCCGGCGCGGCGGTGTCGGCGGCCGGAGCGGTGTCGGTCTTGTTGCAGGCCGCCAGCGCGACCAGCGCGGTCAGCACGAGCGGATAGCGGGACAGCGAGGCCATACGCGAATTCATCGGTGGAATCTCCGCAAAGCGATCGGAATGCGATCAGTCGAGGGGGCGGGCGCGCGCCGGTGCGTCGCGGCTCCGCCGGGAATGGCCGCCAGGATAGCGGCCGTCATGGGCAAGCGGGAGTGCAGGCCGGCTCAGCGCTTCTTGCCGGCGCCGGCGCGCTCGCGCGCGATCAGGTGGTCGGCGACGCGCAGCATGTCGTCGAAGCCCTTCTGGGTGGTGATGCGGTACTTGCCGGCGACGACCATCGACGGGGTGCCGTCGATGCCGCTGGCCATGATGAAGGCCTTGGCCTTCTCCATCGCCTGGCTGGTCGCCGGGCCGGTCATGCCGGCGGCGAAAGCCTGGGCGTTGGCGCCGTAGCGGGCGTAGAACGCGGCGATCTCGGCCGGGGTGGCGTTCTGGATCGGCAGGCTGCGCTGCTCGTGCAGGGCCTTGAACACCGCCTCGTGGGTCTTGCCCAGCAGCTTCATCGACTGCGCGGTGTAGAAGGCCTGCGCGTACGGGGTCCAGTAGCCGCCCCACGGCGCGGCCAGCGGGACGAACTCGACGTCGGCCGGCAGCTTGGCGCGCCAGGCCGCGATCTGCGGGTCAAAGTGGGCGCAATGCGGGCAGGTGTAGCCGAACACCTCGACCACTTCGACCTTGCCCTTGACCGGCGCGAACGGCTTGCCGCCTTCGATCACGACGTAGTCCACGCCGATCTCGGGCGCCGGGCCGGCCGGCGCGCCGGCCTTGGGCGCGGCGAGGGAAGCGAAGGGGAGGGCGGCGAGCAACAGCAGGGCGGCCAAGCGCAGTTTCATCGGTGATCTCGTCGGTGGTGGCCCGCAGCGGACGGAGTCCGTCGCGCGGGCGGAGGGCGGACATGAAAAACGCCGGCGCTAAGGATAACGGCCGGCGTCTCAAGCGGGAGTGTTGGAATGGACCGGCGCGGCATCGCGGAAGTTCCCGTCGCGCGCAAGGTGACCGGGTTCACTGTTCGCGTCGCGGCGCGGCCGCGGGGCGCCTGTAGAGCGCGCCCGTAGAACATGCCTATAGACAGGCCCATAAAACGAAAACGCCGGCCTGTCGCCAGGCCGGCGTCGGGTCGCGGCGTGCGCCGGCTCAGCCCTTGGCGGGCGGCGCCGGAGCGGCGGCCGGGGCCGCAGCGGGCGCGGCCGCCGGGGCCGGCGCCGGAGCGGCCGGCTTGGCCGCAGCCGCCGGCATCTGCGCGGCGGCGACGTCGTCGGCGCGCGGGTGCAGGCCCTGCAGGTAGCTGGACAGCGAACCGATTTCCTCGTCGGTCAGCTGCTTGGCCACGCTGGCCATGATGTTGAACAGGTGCGGGTCCTTCTGCGTGGTGGTGCCGGCGCGGTATTCCTCCAGGCGACGCTGCGAGTAGGCCGCCTGCTGGCCGGCGATGTGCGGGTAGGCCGGGCCCGGATTGCCGGTGCCGCCCGGGCCGTGGCAGGCCATGCAGGCCGGGATGCCGCGGGCCTTGTCGCCGGAACGGAACAGCTGCTCGCCGACTTCGTAGAACTTCCTGCCCTTGTTCGGGCCGGCCGCGATCGCGGTGTCGTCGGCGACGCCGGCGCCGGACTTCTGGGTCGCGAAGTAGGCGCCCAGGTCGCGCGCGTCCTGGTCGCTCAGGGCGTCGGCGTAGGGCTTCATCGCCGCGGCCATGCCGGTATTGCGCTCGCCGCTCTTGAACAGGGCGATCTGGTGGGCGATGTAGCGCTCGCTCTGGCCGGCCAGACGCGGGTACTGCGGATCGGTCGGGTTGCCGTCCAGACCGTGGCAGGCGGCGCAGGTGCCGGCCTTGGTCGCGCCCGCCTTGACGTCGCCCCAGACAGGCTTCGGGCTGCCGGACAGCGGTGCGGTCTGGACCGGTTCCTTGTCGGGAATCGGGGTGACCGTGGTCTGGGCATACGCAACGGCGGCAGCCGCGAGGGCGACGAGGCCGACGAGGCCGAAGACGCGGGCTTGGCTCATGTAGCTGGGCTCCGAACTACTGGCTTGCTGCGGGATGGGCTGGCGGACTGCTGGCGCCCGGCGCGTCGCGCGCGCCGGAACCTTGGAATTATCAGGGTCGGCCCGGACTGGGTCAACGCGGATTCAGGCGCCGACGGCGCTGCGGACGCCGGCGCATGCGATCCTAGTGCGATGACCAATCACCTCGCCCGTGCCCGCTACCTGCTGTCGGCGCATAACCACAAGCAATTGCCGCCCGACGGCGGCCACGAGGTCGCTTTCGCCGGCCGCTCCAACGCCGGCAAGTCCAGCGCGCTCAACGCCTTGTGCCAGCAGAACGCGCTGGCGCGGGTGTCCAAGACCCCGGGCCGCACCCAGCAGTTGGTGTTCTTCGACGTCACCCCGCCGTACCGCGGCCCCGAACCGGCCCCGGACCCGGACCGCTTCCTGGTCGACCTGCCGGGCTACGGCTACGCCAAGGTGCCGCAGAACCTGCAGGCCCACTGGCAGGCCTTCCTGGACCGCTACTTCGAGACCCGCCAGGCCTTGCGCGGCCTGGTGGTGGTGATGGACATCCGCCATCCGCTCAAGGACTACGACCGCCACATGATCGGCTACGCCGCCGGTCGCGGCCTGCCCGCGCACGCGCTGCTGACCAAGGCCGACAAGCTCGGCCGCGGCCAGCAACAGCAGCAGCTGATGGCGGTGCGCAAGGAACTGCAGAACGCGTTCGGCGACACGGTCAGCGTGCAGACCTTCTCCGGCGAGTCCAAGCAGGGCGTGGACGAGGCGCGCGCGGTGGTGATGGGCTGGCTGGGCCTGGGCGAGGCGCCCGCCGAGTAATGCGCCGCTGAGCCCGGGCGCTCCGCTCAGGGCGCCGGCAACCGGCGCGCGGTGCGTACCTCGTGGCGCTCGTCGTACTGGCGCTGGGTGTCCAGCGCGCCGTCGCCGTCGCTGTCGATTTCGCCGCTGGTAAGGCGGCCGCCGGTCCAGTGATCGCGCTTGATCACCCGGCCCTGCGGATCGAACCATTCCTCGGTCCGCAGCACGCCGCGCAGCGCGGTCTGCTGCCGCTCCGGCGCGCCGTCGCCCGAGTAGTCGGTGGTCAGGCCGGTGAACTGGCCGTCGCGGAACGTGGTGACGGTTTCGCGCACGCCGTTGAAATCCTGGTCTTCCTCGACCTCGGTGACCAGGCCGCGAGGATCGTAATGGCTGACCTGGTCGGTCTGGCTGTCGGTATTGCGGTCGGCCTCGATCCGCACCAGGGTCTGGCCTTCGAAGATCAGGCGCTCGTCGGCGATGCCGTCGGCGTCGTAATCGGCGGGCTGCTCGCTGACGCCGGGCCGCAGCGCGAAAGCGGTCGCCGTCGCGCCGAGTGCGGCGCCGATCGCGAGGCACAGGACGATGACGCCCGCGCCCGCGCCGTGCCGGCGCGGTTTGCGCTGGCCGATCGGACGATAGAGATTGGCGTCTTCGACGTAGCCGGCCGTATCCGCCGGCGTTTCGTCGCCGTCGTCGAGTTCGTCCGTGGGCCGGTCGCCTTCGTCGTCGTCCGGGCCAGGCGGGATTTCCGTCTCCTGCCAGGCTTCGATGATCTGCCGCGCGCGTTCGGCGTCCTGGTCCGCGACTTCCAGGCGTACCGCGCCGCCGACCGGCAGCAGGCCGGCACCGGCCTCCAGAGCGGCGCCGAAGACGAAGGCGCGGATGCCTTCCTGGGCCAGGAGCCCGTGCACCAGTTGCGCGTCGGCCGAATGCGCCGCGTGATAGACGATTTGCATCCCTGCCTCCGAAGCGCCCGCGGTTCGTCGGGCGTGGGCGTCAGTATGCGGGCCGGGGCGACGTTCGCGCGATGTGTGTTATCAGCCTTCAGCGCGGGCGACGTAGATCGCGTAGCCCGGCAGGCGCAAACGGCCGGCCTCGACCGTGCCGCTGGGCAGGCCGTGGCCGTGGTCGGCGCGCCAGCCGGCGCGTTCGCCCAGCTCCAGCGCGACCTCGTCGGCGCCGAGGTTGAACGCGATCAGCAGCGCCTGCGCGCCCTCGCCGCGGACGAAGGCCAACACCGGTTCGGGCGTGTCGAGGAAGCCGATCGCGCCGTGCAGCAGCGCCGGATGGCGCTTGCGCCAGCCGAGCAAGCGGCGCAGGCGTTGCAGCGGCGAATCCGGATCGCGTTCCTGCGCGGCCACGTCCAGGCCGCGGTGCGCGTCGGCGATCGGCAGCCACGGTGCGGCGTCGCTGAAGCCGGCCAGTTCGGTCGCGTCCCAGGGCATCGGCGTGCGGCAGCCGTCGCGGCCCTTGAAGGTCGGCCAGAAGGTCTTGCCGTACGGGTCCTGCAGCGCCTCGAACGGCAGCTCGGCCTCGGGCAGGCCCAATTCCTCGCCCTGGTACAGGCAGACCGAGCCGCGCAGGCTGCAGACCAGGGCGCTGAGCAGGGTCGGGTAATGCGCCGGCAGGGCTTCGCCGCGGCCCCAGCGGGTGACCACGCGCTGCACGTCGTGGTTGGAGATGGCCCAGCACGGCCAGCCCTCGCGCATCGCGTCTTCCAGGGTCTGCACGGTGCCGCGGATGTAGCCGGCGGAACGGTCGTCGGTCAGCAGCTCGAAGCTGTAGCCCATGTGCAGGCGGCCGTGGCGGGTGTACTCGTCGGTGGTCGCCAGCGAATCTTCCGAGGAGATTTCGCCCAGCGCGACCGCGCCGGGATAGCGGTCGAGCAGGCTGCGCAGCTCGGCCAGGAAGGCCAGGTTCTCCGGCCGGGTGTTGTTGTAGTAGTGGTACTGGAACGCGTACGGATTGTCCGGGCTGAAGCCGCGGCCGACCCGCAGCTCCGCCGGCTTGGGCGGGTTGTCGCGCAACTGCGCGTCGTGGAAGCAGAAGTTGATCGCATCCAGGCGCAGGCCGTCGACGCCGCGCTCGAGCCAGAAGCGCACGTTGTCGAGCACCGTCGCGCGCACCGCCGGGTTGTGGAAATTGAGGTCCGGCTGCGAGGACAGGAAATTGTGCAGGTAGTACTGCTGCCGGCGCGGTTCCCAGCGCCAGGCGACGCCGCCGAACAGCGACATCCAGTTGTTCGGCGCGGTGCCGTCGGGGCGCGCGTCGGCCCACACGTACCAGTCGGCGTAGGGGTTGTCGCGGCTTTCGCGGCTGCGCTGGAACCACTCGTGCTGGTCGGAGGTGTGGCTGAGCACCTGGTCGATCATCACCTTCAGGCCCAGCGCATGCGCCTTGGCCAGCAGCCGGTCGAAGTCCTCCAGGCGGCCGAACAGCGGATCGACCGCACGGTAGTCGGCGATGTCGTAGCCGAAGTCGGCCATCGGCGACTTGAAGAACGGCGAGATCCAGATCGCGTCGACGCCGAGGTCGGCGACGTAGCCGAGCTTGTCGATGATCCCGGGCAGGTCGCCGACGCCGTCGCCGCTGAGGTCGCGGAAGCTGCGCGGATAGATCTGGTAGACGACCGCGCCGCGCCACCATGCGTCGTTGGCGTGCGGGACGGCGATCGGAAGGCTGGCGGCGGACAAGAGAAACCCCTGGAGATGGCGGGCGGCGTGCTGCATCGCCGCGATGCGCGGCAGCTTACCGCCGCCGGCTGCGGGCGCCGTCGCAACTGCATACGTATTCATGCCGTCGCGACCGGACGAACTGCGACATGAATGCGGCCGCCCGGCATGAATACGTATGCAGAAACCGCTGCGGCCGCGACGGCTTGCCTAACATGCGCTCGGACCGGGGGCGCACGCATCGCCCCGGCGGACGCAGCGCGCCGGCAGTGCGCGCGCGCCACGACTCACAGCGCTTCTGGAGGGGAGCATGTCGAAACTGAAGCCGGCTACGCCGCAATCGCAATTCAACCGCCACCTGCTGACCGCGGCCCTGGCCTCGCTCGGGCTGTGCAGCTCGTGGACGGTGTGGGCCGCCGACGCCCCCGCGCCGCAGGACGCTCCCGCCGCCGCTGCGCCGGCCGAGGCCGCCGCGACCGCGCACGAACTCGACGCGGTCCAGGTCACCGGCAACCGCCGCGTGCAGTCGATCCAGAAGTACGCCGGCACGATCCAGTCCTTCAGCGGCGAAGACCTGACCAAGCTCGGCATCAACACCGACTTCCGCAACCTGCAGGCGGTGGTGCCCGGCCTGCAGATCACCCGCCAGGAGGGCAAGTACGAGATCTTCCTGCGCGGCATCGGCGCGGCCGACTCGGATTTCTCCTCCGACCCGTCGGTGGCGACCTACTACAACGGCATCTACCTGCCGCGCCCGCGCTCGATCGGGCCGATGTTCTTCGACGTCGACCGGATCGAGGTCAACAAGGGCCCGCAGGGCACGGTGCGCGGCCGCAACGCCACCGGCGGCTCGATCAACGTGATCTCCAAGCGGCCCGAACTCGGCGTGACCAGCGGCGGGCTGAAGGTCGGCGCCGGCAACTACGACTTCACCACCGCCGAGGGCGTGCTCAACCTTCCGATCGGCGAAACCTTCGCCCTGCGCGCGGCGCTGTTCGACGAAGAGCGCTCGTCCTACATCGGCAACGGCTATCCCAAGTCGCTGTTCGACGCCGAAGGCCCGGGCGCGATCGACAACCAGGCCCTGCGCCTGTCGGCGCTGTGGGAGCCGAACGAGAAGTTCTCGGCCTATGTGATGCTGGACAAGGTGACCGAGCGCGGCACCGGCGACCCGGGCATGTTCGCCGAGCGCGGCCTGGCCGCCGGCTACGACATCGGCGACCTGTCCGATCCGTTCCGCCAGTACTTCCGCACCCAGGGCAAGACCACCAACGACATCGAGGGCGTCGCGGCGACCTTCACCTACGCGTTCAACGACGCGGTGGCGGTGGAGTTCAACACCTCCTACCGCAAGTACGACTTCTACAACCGCAACGCCTCGCGCGAGTGGCAGCTGGGCCCGGTGTATCCGGGCTCGGATCGCGAGGCCTACCATAATCCCGAACGCCTGGCCTGGTACGACACCTTCTACCAGGCCGACAAGTCCAGCTCGACCATCAACGAGCTGCGCTTCTTCGGCGACACCGGCAAGCTGATCTGGTCGGCGGGCCTGTTCAATTACGAAGAAAAGTACGACTACGTGTCCTGGGACGTCGGCAACGGCTACTTCGGCGATTGCGACTGGTGGCGGCCGGGCACGGTCTGCGGCTGGCAGGACGGCCTGGGCGGCGAGAACCGCGGCGACAACTCCAAGGTCGAGTCGAACGCGGTGTACGGCGACTTCAGTTTCGCCGCGACCGATTCGCTGCGCCTGATCGGCGGCGTGCGCTACACCCGCGACAAGAAGATCGCGCGCGAATCCAACCTCAAGTACCAGTTCGTGATTCCGGAGGGCCTGTTCCAGCAGTTCACCGGCCAGCCGATCGATACCGCGACCAACCCCTACACCACCGGCCTGGTGCTGGGCTCGCCGGGCTTCCGCCTGGCCGCGCCGGGCGGCCGTCCGGGCGGCGATCCGAGCATCTGCAGCGGCTGGACTCCGGCCGAGCTGCGCTGCGATCCGGGCGCGAACACGCTGGACTACTTCCTCGGCGGCTTCGCCGGCTTCGGCGTCGACGACAACTGGGCCCAGTTCCTGCGCCAGAACCGCGACCAGATCCAGGTCATCGCGCGCTCGGACTTCCCCGGCGGCCGCAGCGAGGACGTGTACAAGGACAGCTACGTCGATTGGCGGGTCGGTTTCGAATACGACCTGTCGCCGCAGGTGATGCTGTACGGCACGGTGTCCACCGGCACCCGTTCCGGCGGCATCAACCGGCCGCTGTCGCTCAACGACGGCAGCGCGCTGGCGCCGACCTTCGAGCCGGAAGAGCTGACCTCCTACGAGGCCGGCATCAAGGGCGACTACCTCTGGGGCGAGACCCCGGTGCGGTTGAACGCGTCGGTGTTCTATTACGACTACCAGAACAAGGTACTGCAGAACCTGATCGACGTGCCGGCGCCGACGCCGACCAACCCGAACGCGACCAGCCGCCAGGTGTTCAACGACAACGCCGCCAACGCCAGCGTGCTCGGCCTGGAACTGGAAGGCCGGGTCGGCCTGCCGTACGGCTTCAACCTGGGCTACAACTTCACCTACCTGGACGCGACCTTCGACGACTCCAAGGTGCTGGACACCCGTTCCGGCGGCCTCGGCCTGATCGTGCCGCTGGACGGCAACCGCCTGCCGAACACCTCCAAGTACAACGCCAACGTCAGCCTGTCGCAGACCATCGACATCGGCCGCGGCGCGCTGAACTCGTTCGACTGGACGGTCAACCTGACCTACCGCTCCGACTACTACCTGACCGCGTTCAACAGCCGCGGCTTCGGGCTGGATGCGGCCGGCAAGGTGATCGAGATTCCGCTCGCCGACATGCCGTTCAACAACGGCTCCAACCCGGCCGCCGGCGGCGGCCCGGCCAGCGGGCTGGCGATGCGCGACGACGTCGACGGCTTCCTGACCGTCAACGTCTCGGCCGGCCTGAACTTCGGCAGCGACAGCCAGTTCCGCATCGACGGTTTCGTGTCGAACCTGACCGACGAGGTCTATTCGGGCAAGGGCTTCATCAACAACGCCACCAACATCCGCTACTTGAATACGCCGCGGATGTACGGGATCCGGTTCTCGTCGCAGTTCTGACCGGGTAAGAGCAAGGCAAAGGCAAATCCCCCCTAACCCCCTTTTTCGAGGGGGGAATGCAACGCGGGATTTTGGGGCAGCGATGATCTTCGGGTAAGGCCGCTGCTCTGCTTGTCTTCCCCCTTCGTAAAAGGGAGATCGAAGGGGATTTGCTTTTGACCCAGCAGCGTCCGTCCGGTGTGCCTGTCCCAACCCGCTTCATGCCAGTATCCCCGCCATGACCGATCGCCCCGACGCGCCGTCCCGCAAGCCGCAGCTGTCGTTCTGGCAGATCTGGAACATGTGTTTCGGCTTTCTCGGAATCCAGTTCGGCTTCGCCCTGCAGAACGCCAACGTCAGCCGGATCTTCCAGACCCTGGGCGCAGCCATCGACGACATCCCGATGCTGTGGATCGCCGCGCCGCTGACCGGGTTGATCGTGCAGCCGATCGTCGGTTACCTGTCCGACCGCACCTGGAGCCCGGGCCTGGGACGGCGCCGGCCCTATTTCCTGATCGGCGCGGTGCTGGCTTCTCTGGCCCTGCTGGCGATGCCGAACGCGCCGTTCCTGTGGATCGCCGCCGGCTTGCTGTGGGTGCTGGACGCGTCGATCAATATTTCGATGGAACCGTTCCGCGCCTTCGTCGGCGACCAACTGCCGCCGCGCCAGCGTTCGACCGGCTATGCGATGCAGAGTTTCTTCATCGGCGTCGGCTCGGTGGTCGCCAGCGCGCTGCCGTACGTGCTGGCGCATTACGGCGTCGCCAACACCGCGATGCCGGGCGAAGTGCCCGACACGGTGCGCTACGCCTTCTATGCCGGCGGCGCGGTGCTGCTGTTGTCGGTCGGCTGGACCGTGCTGAGCACGCGCGAGTACCCGCCCGAGCAACTGGCCGCCTACGACGAAACCCCGCCGGCGCCGCCGCGCGCGCCCTGCGACCGGATGCGCTGCCTGCTGCTGGGCGCGGCCTGGGTCACGGTCGGCGCGATCGTCGCCGCGGCGATCGCGATGGCCGCGCTGGACCGCCAGTTGTACGTGCTGGCGGGCATGATCGCCGCGTTCGGCCTGGCGCAGTGGCTGCGCGGCCTGGTCGGCGAGGGCAGCGGCTTCGCCAGCATCATGGACGATCTGCACGGCATGCCGCCGACCATGCTGCGCCTGGCGGTGGTGCAGTTCTTTTCCTGGTTCGCACTGTTCGCGATGTGGATCTACACCACGCCGGCGGTGACCCAGCTGCATTACCACAGCAGCGATACCGCCTCGGCCGCCTACAACGACGGCGCCAACTGGGTCGGGGTGCTGTTCGCCGCCTACAACGGTTTCGCCGCGCTGGCCGCGGTGGCGATCCCGTGGATGGCGCGGCGCTGGGGCCTGCGCTGGAGCCACCTGATCAACGTTTGCCTGGGCGGCGCCGGGCTGATCTCGATCGCCCTGATCCGCGACCCGCAATGGCTGCTGCTGTCGATGCTCGGGGTCGGCTTCGCCTGGGCCTCGATCCTGTCGCTGCCGTACGCCCTGCTGTCGGACAGCCTGCCGGCGGCGAAGATGGGCGTGTACATGGGCATTTTCAATTTCTTCATCGTCATTCCGCAGTTGGTCGCCGCCAGCCTGCTCGGCTTCCTGCTCAAGGCCTTCTTCCACGGAGAACCGGTATGGGCCTTGGTGATCGGCGGCGCGAGCCTGGTCGTGTCCGGGCTGTGCGTGCTGCGGGTGCGCGAACCGGGTGCGGAGGCGAGCGCATGAGCCGGCTGGCGCTGGCGGCGTTGGCCTTGGCGCTGGCCGGTTGCGCGACGGCCGGGCCGGCCGCGCCGCCGCCGCGCGACTACTACGGCACGCTCGAGCCGATGGCCGGCGATGCGGTGTACTTCGTGGTCACCGACCGCTTCGTCAACGGCGACCCGAACAACGACCAGCGCGAGCAGGGCGGGCCGGATCCGGCCACGCGCAGCTTCGACCGGCCGGTGGCGGGCGCGCCGGCCGGCGAGAGCGACAACATCGGCTACCTCGGCGGCGACTTCAAAGGCCTGCTCGACAATGCCGGCTATATCCGCGAGATGGGCTTCGGTGCGGTCTGGCTGACCCCGATCGTCGACAACCCCGATCAGGCCTTCACCGGCGGCGAGGCGGTGACCTGGGGCGGCGCGTTCCAGGATCGCGGCAAGACCGGCTACCACGGCTACTGGGGCGTGGATTTCTTCCGCCTCGACGAGCATCTGCCCAGCCCGGGCCTGGACTTCGCCGCGCTCACCGCCGGCCTGAAGCGGCACGGGCTCAAGACCGTGCTCGACATCGTCGCCAACCACGGCTCGCCCTCGTTCACCATGCCGCAGGACCAGCCCAAGTACGGCGAGATCTACCGCGACGGGGTGCTGGTCGCCGACCACCAGAACCTGCCGCCGGAGCGCCTGGATCCTGAGCGCGAGCCCTTGCACCGCCTGTTCCGCAACCAGAAGGATCTGGTGCAACTGTCCAATCTGGACGACACCAACCCGGCGCTGTTGGACTACTTCGTCGACGCCTATTCGCAATGGCTGGACCAGGGCGCCGACGCGTTGCGCATCGACACCATCCGTCATGTGCCGATGCCCTTCTGGCGCAGTTTCGCCGCGCGCATGCGGGCCAAGCGGCCGGGCTTGTTCATGTTCGGCGAGGCCTTCGACTACAAGGCCGAGAACATCGCGCCCTTCACCTGGGCCGAGAACGGTGCGGTCAGCGTGCTCGACTTCCCGCTCAAGGAGCGCATGGCGCAAGTGTTCGGCCGCGCTCGCGCCGACTACGCCCGGCTCGACCAGCGCCTGTATCTGCAGGGCGGCCCGTACGCCAATCCCTACGAGCTGATGACCTTCTACGACAACCACGACATGGCGCGGCTGGACGCCAACGACGAAGGTTTCATCGACGCCAATAATTGGCTGTTCACCGCGCGCGGCATTCCGGTGATCTATTACGGCTCGGAAACCGGCTTCCAGCGCGGCCGCGCCGAGCATGCCGGCAACCGCAACTACTACGGCCAGGCGCGGGTCGATGCCGGCGCCGCGCATCCGATCCATGCCGCGCTCAAGCGCATCGCCCAGGTGCGCCGCGACTCGCCGGCCTTGCAGCGCGGCTTGCAGTCGAACCTGCTGCTGCAAGGCGACCGGGCCGCGTTCTACCGCGTCTACCAGCACGGCGGCACGGCCCAGATCGCCCTGGTCCTGCTCAACAAGGGCGACGCGCCGGCGGATTTCGCGATCGCCGAGCGCCTGCAGGCGGGCACCTGGCGCGCCGCGCTCGGCGGCGGCGAGACCGCGATCGGCGAAGGCGGCACCCTGCGCGCGCGAGTGCCCGCGCACGGCGTCGAGGTCTACCTGCTCGACGCCCCGGTGCGCGATGCCGGCCTGGCCGCGGCCCTGGACCGGGCGATGGCCCGCGCCCGCCGCCGCTGATCGCGCGCGGACTCCCTACACCCACGAACCCCGCCCGCAGATCCCCCCTTTGAAAAAGGGGGGCAGGGGGGATTTGCTCTTTGCATCACCGGAGCAGGCCACCTGCCCGCGGACGCTCCCGCGGTATCGCACCGCTGCCGCGGTCGCGGCTTACGACAACAGGACATCCCGTGGGCCGCTGCTCCTGCAAGCGGTGACGCCGCGGTCAGCCCGCGCCGCAGGACTTGCGCACCACTAGCGACGTCGGCAGCCGAACGCTGTGCGCTTCTTCGTCGCCGATCAGCTTCATCAGCGTATCGACCAGCAGTTCGCCGGCTCGCTTGGTGTCCTGGAAGATCGTGGTCAGCGGCGGATGGGCGAAGCGCGCCATCGGGATGTCGTCGAAGCCGACCACCGACACGTCCTCGGGCACGCGCAGGCCGCGTTCGGCCAGCGCGCGCATCGCGCCGATCGCGATCAGGTCGCTGGCCGCGAACACCGCGTCGAACGGCAGACCGCGCGCCAGCAGTTCGCAGGCCGCGGCATGGCCGGCGTCTTCCGAGCTTTCCGCGTCGACCTGCAGGGCGCGGTCCAGGCTCAGCCCGACTTCGCTCAGGGCCTGCTCGCAGCCGAGGTAGCGGTCGAGGAATTCCGGGTAGTGGCTGGAGGCGTCGCCGAGAAACGCGATCCGCTGGCGCCCCAATGCGACCAGGTGGGCGCCGGCCAGGCGGCCGCCGCCGACGTTCTCGCAGCCGATCGACAGCCCCGGCTGGTCCGGCAGCACCGCGCCCCAGCGCACGAAGCGGGTGCCCTGTTCGACCAGTTTCTGCAGCTTGCCCTGGTAGGCCAGGTAATCGCCGTAGCCCAGCAGGATCAGGCCGTCGGCCTTCATGCTGTCCTCGTAGTCGGCGGCCCAGTCGTCGGACAGTTGCTGGAACGAAATCAGCAGGTCCTGGCCGTGGCGGGCGCAGGCGCGGGTGATCGAGCCGAGCATCGACAGGAAGAACGGGTTGATGTGCGACTCGTCCGGGGTCGGGTCCTCGAACAGCAGCATCGCCAGGGTGCCCGAGCGCTGCCGGCGCAGGCTGGAGGCGTGGCGGTCGACCTTGTAGTTGAGCTCGCGCACCACCGCCTCGACCCGGCGCCGGGTGTCGGCGTTGACCAGCGGGCTGCCGCTGAGCACGCGCGAGACGGTGGCCTGGGACACGCCGGCCAGATGGGCGATGTCGACCGAGGTGGCTTTGCTCTTCTTGCGCATGGGCCGCAGTGTAGCCGGGACTCGGGACTCGGGACTGGGGACTGGGGACTCGTTAAGAGCCGGTCGGGATCGGCGATGCAGAGCGCTAGGCTTTTCGATTCCCGATTCCCGATTCCCGATTCCCGATTCCCGATTCCCGATTCCCAGCCCTCAGTCGCTCAAGCGAGGATCCATCCAGCCGCGCAGGGCGTCCACCGCGACGTTGATCGCCACGATCAGCGCGCCGATCGCCAGCACCACGCCCAGCACCAGGGTGTAGTCGCGGTTGAGCGCGCCCTGGACGAAATAGCGGCCCATGCCGGGGATGCCGAACACCTGCTCGACCACCGCCGAGCCGGTGACCACGTTGATCAGCGCCGGCGACAGCCAGGCCACCACCGGCAGCAGCGCCGGCTTGAGCGCGTGGGCGAACAGCAGCCGGGTTTCCGACAGGCCGCGCGCGCGCGCCGCGGTCAGGTAGTCGGCCGACAGCGTCTCCAGCAGCGAGGCGCGGGTCAGGCGCGCGCAGTAGGCGATGTTGGGCAGGGCCAGGGCGATCACCGGCAAGACGATGTTGTCCCATTCGCCCCAGCCGCCGGCCGGCAGCCAGTGCAGGCCGACCGCGAACACCAGCACCAGCAGCGGCGCGACCACGAACTTGGGCACCGCCAGGCCCAGCCCGGCCAGGCCCATCAGCAGCCGGTCGGTCCAGCCGCCGGCGCGCAGCGCCGCCCACACGCCCAGGGCGACGCCGAACAGCAGCGCCAGCAGCAAGGCCAGGCCGCCGTTGAGCATCGACACCGGCAGCGCGTTGGCGATCAGCTGGTTGACGGTGTAGTCGGGGTATTGGAACGACGGCCCGAGATCGCCGCGCACCGCGTCGCCGAGCCAGGCCAGGTATTGCATCGGCAGCGGTTGGTCGAGCCGGTACTGGGCGTCGAGCGCGGCCTGCACCTCCGGCGGCGCGGCCTTCTCGCTGTCGAACGGGCCGCCCGGCGCCGCGCGCAGCAACACGAAGCACAGCGTCGCCAGCAGCCACAGGGTGATCGCCGCCTCGAACAGGCGCGAACCGAAGCGGGCCAGCGCCGGCCGCATCAGACCTGCACGCCGAACAGGCGCCCGACCAGGGTCGCCGCCGCCATCGCCAGCGCGCCCCAGAACGCGACCCGCAGCGCGCCGCGCAGCACCGGCGCGCCGCCGGCCCAGGCGGCGAGCGCGCCGGACACGGATAGAGCGGTCAGGGTGGTCGGGATCGCCACCGCCTCGACCTGCTGGTGCGGCGCCAGCAGCACCGCGGCCAGCGGCAGGGCGGCGCCGCTGACGAAGGCCAGCGCCGAGGCCGCCGCGGCCTGCAGCGGCCGCGCGCGCAAGGTGTCGGTGATGCCCAGTTCGTCGCGGGCGTGGCTGCCGAGCGCGTCGTGCGCGGTCAGCTGGCGCGCGACTTCGTGCGCCAGCTCCGGGGCCAGGCCGCGCTTGACGTAGATCCGGGCCAGTTCTTCCAGTTCGCTGTCCGGATCCTCGGCCAGCTCGCGCCGTTCCACCGCGATGTCGGCGCGCTCGGTGTCGGCCTGCGAACGCACCGAGACGTATTCGCCGGCGGCCATCGACATCGCCCCGGCGACCGCGCCGGCGATGCCGCTGGTGAGGATCGCGGCGTTGTCGGCGCCGCTGGCGGCGACCCCGACCACCAGGCCGGCGACCGAGACGATGCCGTCGTTGGCGCCTAGCACCGCCGCGCGCAGCCAGCCGACCCGCTCGGAACGGTGCGCTTCGGGATGGCGGCTGAGCGAATGCGGGCGGGAGGAGGCGTTCATGGGCGCAGGCTCAACCAGCGGCTGGCGTGGCGGTCCAGGGCGTTGGGCTCGAAGCCGCGCACGCGCTCGGAGACCAGGTGCTTGGAGGTGTAGAAGTACAGCGGAATCGTCGCGTGATCGTTGAGCAGGCGCTGCTCGGCGGCGCGCAGCCAGGCGTTGCGCGCGGCGTCGGTGGCGGCCGCGTCGGCGCGCGCCAGGCGCTGGCGGTAGCCGGCGTCGTCGTAGCCGGTCCAGTTGAGCGGGCCGTCGTTGCCGAATGCGGCGAGGAAATTGCGCGCGTCGGCGAGGTCGCCGATCCAGCCGCCGCGGAAGGCCTGGGTGATCGCCCGTTGCTTGCGGTTCTGCACGAATACCTTCCATTCCTCGTTGCGCAGCCGCACCTGCACGCCGAGGGTCTGGCGCCACATCGCCGCCACCGCCAGGGCCAGGCGCCGGTGCGGGGTCGAGGTGTTGTAGCGCAGTTCGACCGTCAGCGGCTCGCGCGCCGAGTAGCCGGCGTAGCGATACAGCGCGCGCGCATGCGCTTCGCGCTCGGCCTGTGGCATCGACGCCCACGGCAGCGTCGCCGGCGCGTAGCCGGCGATGCCCGGCGGGACGATGCCGTAGGCCGGGGTTTCGCCCAGGCCGGTCACATAGCGGGTCAGCTTGTCGCGGTCGACCGCCATCGCCAGCGCCCGGCGCAGGGCCAGGGCGCGGTCGTCGCAGCGCGCCGCGCCGGCGGCGCAAGGCGCATCGCGGAACGGCGCGCGGGTGGTGTTGAGGCCGAGCCAGAACGCGCCCAGGTAGGGCGACAGGCGCAATTGCGCGCCGAAGCGCCGGCGCAGCGAGTCCAGCGGCTGCGGCGGCACCACCTCGGTAAGGTGCAGGTCGCCGGCGGCGAAGCGCTGCAGCTCGGCGGCGGCGTCTTCGGTGACGTGGAAGCGCACCCGCTCGATCGCCACCGCAGCGGCGTCGTGGAAGCGCGGATTGCGCACCAGTTGCAGATTGGCCTGCGGGGTCCAGGCCGCCAGGGCGTAGGCGCCGTTGCTGACCAGTTGCCCGGGCCGGGTGTGCTGGGCGCCGTGGCGCTGCACCGCCGGCAGGTACACCGGAAAGGCGATCGGCAGGGTCAGCAGGGCCGGCAGCGAAGCGCTGCGGTTGAGCCGGAACTCGACCGTGCGCGGATCCGGCGCCGATACCCCGAGCCGTTCCGGGGCCACTTTGCCGGCCTGCACCGCCTGGGCCTGGTCGAGGGCGTCGAACAATTCGCCGAACGGCGCCGCGGTGGCCGGCGCGAACGCGCGCCGGAAGCTGGCCACGATCTGGCCGGCGTCGAGCGGCTCGCCGTTGCTCCAGCGCAGCCCGGGACGCAGCGCGAAGCGCCAGGTGCGGCCGTCGGCCGAGACCGTCCAGCGCTGCGCCATGCCCGGGATCAAGCGACCCTGCGCGTCCTCGGTGACCAGGCCTTCGTACAGGTCGCGCAGCACGTTGCCGCAGGCCACTTCCTGGCAACGGTGCGCGTCCAGCGTGCTCGGTTCGGGGCCGTTGCCGCGCTCCAACTGCGCCGGCGCGGCCTGCGCAGGCACGGCCGGCGCCGCCAGCGCCAGTAGCAGGGCCGAACCATAGCGTTGCAGGACGGACGTTGTTCGGCGCAAAGCGAGGTCTACACTGCCGGGGTCTTGCGATTGTAGGCGAGCCGCCGCATATCCAGACTCGGAAACGGTGCAAGGTGGCACGCAACAGACCGGTCGGCGGGCCCATGACGGGGCGACGGCCGCGGCCGTTGGCCCGTCAGCGACGGCCGGCGGCTTTCCGCGCAGCGACGCGCGAGCAGGGCATCCCGCCTTGCCGAACAGAATCAAGCGAGGTGGATGTGTCCGGTCCCAGCCAGGTCAAGGATATCGAGATTCCCGACGTCAAGGCCGGCGGCCGCGACATGCTGGTCGAGTACCTGGCGTCGGGCGCGCGCCCGGATGCGGACTGGAAGATCGGCACCGAGCACGAGAAGTTCGGCTTCCGCACCGACGATCTGCGGCCGCCGACCTTCGACGGCGAGCGCGGCATCGAGGCGCTGCTCAAGGGCCTGGTCCAGTTCGGCTGGGCTCCGGTCGAGGAAAACGGCCGGGTGATCGCGCTCAGCCGCGGCCAGGCCTCGGTGTCGCTGGAGCCGGCCGGCCAGCTGGAACTGTCCGGCGCGCCGCTGGACACCCTGCACGACACCTGCGTCGAAGCGGCGACCCACCTGCGCGAAGTGCGCACCGTCGCCGAGCCGATGGGCCTGGGCTTCCTCGGCATGGGCTTCCAGCCCAAGTGGCGCCGCGACGAGATGCCGTGGATGCCCAAGGGCCGCTACAAGATCATGCGCGAGTACATGCCCAAGGTCGGCAACCTCGGCCTGGACATGATGACCCGCACCAGCACCGTGCAGGTCAACCTCGACGTGCGCGACGAGGCGGACATGGTGAAGAAATTCCGCGTCTCGCTGGCCTTGCAGCCGATCGCGACCGCGCTGTTCGCCGATTCGCCGTTCACCGAGGGCAAGCCGAACGGTTATCTGTCCTACCGCTCGCACATCTGGACCGACACCGACCCGGACCGCACCGGTCTGCTCGATTTCGTGTTCGAGGACGGTTTCGGCTACGAGCGCTACGTCGATTACCTGCTCGACGTGCCGATGTACTTCGTCTACCGCGACGGCCGCTACATCGACGCCAGCGGCCAGTCGTTCCGCGATTACCTCGACGCCAGGCTGCCGGCCCATCCGGGCCAGCGCCCGACCCTGAAGGACTGGGCCGACCACAGCACCACCGCGTTCCCGGAAGTGCGGCTGAAGAAATACCTGGAGATGCGCGGCGCCGATTCCGGTCCGTGGAACCGGATCTGCGCGCTGTCGGCGTTCTGGGTCGGCCTGTTGTACGACGCCGAAGCGCTCGACGCGGCCTGGGACCTGGTGCTGGACTTCACCCCGGCCGAGCGCCACGCGCTGCGCGACGGCGTGCCCCGGCACGGCTTCCAACTGCCGTTCCGCGACGGCAAGGTGCTGGACCTGGCGCGGCGCGCGCTGGAGATTTCCGCCCATGGCCTCAAGCGCCGCGCGCGCTTGAACCAGCACGGCGCCGACGAATCGATCTATCTGGAGCCGTTGGCCGAGTTCGTGGCGATGGGCAAGAGCCCGGCCGAACGCAAGCTGGAGCTGTTCCACGGAGCCTGGGGCGGCAGCGTCGACCCGGTGTTCAAGGATTTCGCCTACTGAGCGCAGGCGTGGGGGCTTGCCGACGGGCCGTCGCCGGCCCAGGCGGCGAAATCGATCTGCCCGCTATCGGCGACCGTCGCCACGGTCGCCAGCATCTCCAGCGCCGCGCGGTGCCTGAGCGGATCGGCGCTGGCGCACAGGTCGCCGATCACTGTCACTTCGAAATCGCGATCGTGGGCGTCGCGCGCGGTGGTCTGAACGCCGGTTTCGGTGCTGACCCCGCAGATCGCCACGCGCCGGATCGCCGCCGCATGCAGGCGCGCCTCCAGATCGGTGTCGAACAGCGCGCTGACCCGCGGCTTGGTCACGATCCAGTCGCGCGGCCCGATCTGCAATTGTTCGTGGAAGCGCGCGCCCCAGTCGCCGTCGCGCAGGGCGCCCAGTTCGGCCGCGCGGCCGAACAGCGGCGAGCGCCGCGGCAGGTCGGAATAGTCCGGCGCGAACGCCACCCGCACCATCGCCACCGTCGCGCCGGCGGCGCGGGCGCGCGCGGCCAGAGCGTTGCAGCGCGCGATCAGCCCGCTTTCGCGCACCGCATCGGCGGCGCGCGCGAGCTTGCCGTCCGGGTGGACGATGTCGTTGATCAGGTCGATCACGATCAGGGCGGTGCTCATGCGCTGGGCTCCGGAGTCGTGCGGCGGCGGTCCCGCCGAGACCGCAGTGATACCCGCAGCGGCGTGGACGCCGCGTCCAGGCGCGGCTCAGCCGGCGGCGAGCTGCTTGTCGAGTGCGCGCAGGCGGTCCAGGTCGGGTTTGTGCAGGCGGCGCAGGTGCGCCGGCATGCGCTGCGCGCGCGCAAGCGTTTGCGCGCACAGCTCTCGCGCACGCGCGCTGTCGCCCCAGCCGGCCAGGCATTGGGCGTAATGCGCATGGGCCTGGAAGCCGCTGCTGTAGCCGGTCAGGGCCTCGAACTCCTCGCGCGCCTTGGCCCGGTCGCCGCTGTCCGCGACCGCACGCGCATAGGTCAGGTGGCCGTCGGCGGAGCGGTAATCGGGGCGCTTGGCGATCAGCTCCTCCAGCAACTGCCGCGCC
This sequence comes from Lysobacter sp. BMK333-48F3, assembly GCF_019733395.1. Classification (NCBI taxonomy): domain Bacteria; kingdom Pseudomonadati; phylum Pseudomonadota; class Gammaproteobacteria; order Lysobacterales; family Lysobacteraceae; genus Lysobacter; species Lysobacter sp. BMK333-48F3. The sequence goes on from NZ_JAIHOO010000001.1 coordinate 2,139,170, forward strand.
TGCGCCGGCTCGCCGGCTTCGAGCAGGGCCCGCGCCAGGCGCACCTGGATGTCCGGGTCGTCGCGATGGATGCCGCTCAGCGCGGCGCGGTAATGCGCCAGCGCCTCGCCGGCGCGGCCGGCGTCGAGCAACGCATCGGCCAGGCGCAGGCGGTGATCGGTGGTTTCGGCCGTATCGAAAGCGTCCTGCGCCTCGCGCAGGGCGCGGTCGGGATCGAGCAGGCGGCGCACGTTGCCGGCCAGGGCGCGGCCGTGGCGGCTGTGGCGCTGTTCCGGCAGCCACACCGCGAACGCATAGACCACGCTGCCGAGCAGCGGGAACATGAAGAGCACCATCAGCCAGTAGCGGTCCTGGCCGCTGCGCACCGCGTGGACGGCGAAATACAGGGCGACGACGACGTGCAGGCCCATTCCCAAGTACGGCATTGGCATTCCCTGGCCGAGTGAGTTCCGGGCGCTAGTGTCGGCATTCACTGCGTCCCGCGCCAGCGGATCGGCCCGCCGCCGGTCGGCGCACGAACGGCACGAATGTGCTTAGGAATGCGACCAGGCCCGAGCGCCGCTCTGCGATTCCGCATTCACCGTTCCCAGTTCCCGCCGTCGCACCAGGCGCCGGCGCGGCCGCGCGCCGCAACGCGACCACCGCGCCGGCGACGATCAGCGCCGCGCCGAACCAGGTCGACGCGCCCGCGACGCGGCCGAACAGCCACCCGTCCAGCGCCGCACCGACCGGCACCGCCACATACATCAGCGGCGCCAGGGTCGAGGCGTTGCCGAGCCCGCGATAGGCCAGGTCGCGCAGCGACTGGCTGCCGAGGCTGCACAGCGACATGCCGAGCAGCGCCGCGACCAGCGCCCAGGCCGGTTGCGCCGCCAGCGCGGCCGGGTCGATCCGGGTCGCGCCCCAGGCCGCCAGCGGCAGGCCGACCAGCGAGGCCTGCAGGTACAGCTTGAACTGGTTGCGGAACGGCGGCTGGTGCTGGGCGCTGCGGTAGAACAGCACCTGCGAGGCGGCCATGGCGAAACCGCCGGATAGCGACAGCGCGGCGAGCCGGTCCAGGCCGTGCGCGCCGGGATTGAGCACCACCGCCACCCCGCAGAAGCCGATCGCCAGGCCGCACAGCGCCGGCCCGCGCAGCCGTTCGCCTAGCCAGGCCCAGGCGATCAGCGGAATGAACAAGGGGCCGGTGTTGTACAGCAGCACCGCCTGCAACAGGTCGCCGTGGATCGCGGCGTAGACGAAGCAACCTTGCGAGATCACCACGCAGACCGCGCGCACCCAGGCCGGGCGGTCGGAGAAAGAAAACACTGCGCGCCAGTCTGCGCGCCCGGCCAGGGCGACTAGGGCCAGCCCGGGCAGGAAGAAGCGGGCCCAGATCACCAGCTCCGCCGGCAGGCCGCCGGTGTAGCGGGTCAGCAGGCCGAGCACGGCCAGGCAGATCGAGGCGGCGGCCATCAGGCCGGCACGCAGCAGCAGGGGGCGGGGGGCGCGGGCGGCGCTCGGAGCAGGGTGGGTCATGTGGTAAATCTAGGCCGCGACCCGTCCTGTTAAAATCTGCAAATCCAAGCCAGGCGGTAAGTTTTTATGACCACCAGCGACCCGTCCCCACGACGCCTGCCGGCGTTGCGCGCGCTGCAGGCCTTCGCCGCGGTGGTGCGCTACGGCGGCATGCGCCGCGCCGCCGAGCGCCTGCACCTGAGCCATGCCGCGCTCAGCCAGCACGTGCAGCACCTGGAAGAGGCCTTCGGCCTGCGCCTGCTCGACCGCAGCGGCGGCCGGGCGCGGCCGACGCCGCTCGGGCGCGAGTACGGCGAGGCCCTGATCGAGGGCTTCGAACGCATCGAGGCGGCGACCGCGCGCCTGCGCGCGCGCGGCGACGAAAGCCGGCGCTGGCTGCTCGGCGCGCCGACCAGCCTCAGCGTCAGCCTGCTGTTGCCGCGACTGGAAGATTTCGCCGCGCGCGCCGGCGCCGAGGTGCAGTTGTTCTGCCCGGCCAATGCCGACGACCTGGCCCAGGGCCGGGTGCACGCCTTGCTGATGCATCGCGACCCGGCCGCGCTGGGGCTGCGCGGCGAACTGCTGTTCGAACAGGCCTTGCAGCCGGTGGCCGCGCCGGCATTGGCGGCGCGCCTGGATCTCGCCCATTGGTGGCGCGAGCGCGCCCCCGGCGCGCGCCTGCTGCACGTGACCAGCGAGGGCTGGCGCGAGGACTGGCCGCACTGGTTCGGCGAGGATGCGGCGCACTGGCCGCTGCCGTCGCTGGGCCTGTCTTCGCCGATGCCGGCGCTGAGCGCGGCGCTGGCCGGGCAGGGCATCGCCCTGCTGTATCCGCGCCTGATCGCCGAACCGCTGGCGCATGGCGCGTTGCTGCCGCTGCCGTGTCCGCAGCCGCCGCCGTTGCGTCGGGTGTACCTGGCCTGGTTGCCGGAAGCGCACGGCAGCGCGCGGCTGGAACGCTTGCGCGACTGGGTCACGGCCTTGTTGCGCGACGACGAGGCGCCGCCGTCGCCGTGACGCCGCGCGCATCGCCGATCGCGAGCGCATCGCGCCGCGGTCGTGTGCGCCGCGGCGCAGCCGGCCTGCGATGCGCGTCGCCGCATATGCTCAGTAGCAAACGTCCTAAGTCGCCGGCGTCGCCGCGGCGGCGGCGCTAAGTCGCGGATGCGGCAGGGCTTGCGTGGCGTCCCGTTGCGCCAGTGAAAAAGTTGCAAAGGAAACGAATGCGCGCGACGGCGCGCGCCGCGCCTTCGGCTTGGATTCGCTTCGTACAGGTGTTGTAGCCTTGAAGGATGAATGTCCTCCTCGATACCAGCGACGAACCGTTGCGCGCCGTAGATTTCGCCTCCACCGACGCCTTGCTGCGCGACGACGTCAAAACGCTGGGCGCATTGGTCGGTGAGATTCTCGCCGAACAGCGCGGGCAGGGCTTCCTCGACGAGGTCGAGCGCCTGCGCCGCGCCGCGATCCGCCGCCGCGAAGCGCAGGCGCCGATCGGCGCGCTGGCCGACGCGCTGGCCGACACCGATCTGGAGCAGGCCGGCGATCTGGTGCGCGCTTTCGCCACCTATTTCCAGGCGGTCAACCTGGCCGAACGCGTGCACCGCATCCGCCGCCGCCGCGACTACGAACGCAGCGGCGCCGGCGCCCAGCCCGGCGGCTTGCGCGACGCGCTCGGCACTCTGGCGCGGCAGGGCGTCAGCGCCGAGGAAGTGGTTGCGCTGCTGGCGCGGCTGCGGATCGAGCCGGTGTTCACCGCCCACCCGACCGAAGCGGTGCGGCGCGCGTTGCTGGAGAAGGAGCGCACCATCGTCTCCTGCCTGGTCGACGATATCGATCGTGGCCGTACCCCGGCCGAGCGTCGCGCCGACCGCGAGCGCATTCGCCTGGCTCTGACCGCGAGCTGGCAGACCGCCGAAGCGCCGGCGGCCAAGCCCAGCGTCGCCGACGAGTTCGAACACGTCGGCTTCTATCTGTCCGAGGTGCTGTACCGGGTGCTGCCGGTGTTCTACGAAATGTTCGAGGACGCGCTGCGCGAAACCTACGGCAGCGCGGCCGCGTTGCCCGACCTGCTCGGCTTCGGCACCTGGGTCGGCGGCGACATGGACGGCAATCCCAACGTCGGCGCCGACACCATCGCCGCTACCCTGGCCGGCCAGCGCGCGCTGGTGCTCAATGCCTACCGGCGCGAACTGACGTCGCTGGCCGAGCTTCTGAGCCAGTCGGTGAGCCGGGTGCGGGTCGACGATGCGGTGTTGGCGCGGGTCGAGGATTACCGTTATCAGCTGCCCAAGGCGGCGGCGCTGCTCAAGCCGCGCCACGCCGACATGCCTTACCGCAACCTGCTCAGCCTGATGGCGGCGCGGTTGCAGGCGACCCTCGACGAGAGCGTGCACGGCTATCCCGACGCGGCGGCGTTCCTGGCCGACATCGGCCTGATCGAACGCAGCCTGGCCGCGCACCAGGGCGCGCACGCCGGCGGTTTCGCGGTGCGCCGCCTGCGCCGCCGCGCCGAGTGTTTCGGTTTCCATCTGGCCAGCCTGGACCTGCGCCAGGACTCGGCCACCCACGATGCCGCCCTGGCGGCGCTGCTCGACGAACCGCAATGGGCGGCGCTGGACGTCGCCGCGCGCGCGGCGCGCCTGCACGGCGTGCTCGACGGCGAAGCGCCGCCGCCGCGCAGCGCCGCGAGCGCGGCGCAATCGACCCTGGACGTGTTCCGCGCCGTGGCCCGGCTGCGCCCGCGCTACGGCGAACGCGCCTTCGGCCCTTACATCGTCAGCATGAGCCGCAGCGCAGCCGATGCGCTGGCGGTGCTGGCGCTGGCCAAGACCGCCGGCTGCGCCGAGCGCGACGGCCGGGTGCCGCTCGACGTCGCGCCCCTGTTCGAGACCGTCGACGACCTCGACGCCGCCGCCGACACCTTGCGCGCGCTGTTCGCCGACCCGGTATACCGCGATCATCTGCGCCTGCGCGGCAATCGCCAGGTGGTGATGCTGGGCTACTCCGACAGCGCCAAGGACGGCGGCATGCTGGCCTCGCGCTGGGCCCTGCACCGCACCCAGAGCGCGCTGACCGCGCTGGCCGCCGAAAGCGGCGTGCGCATCGCCTTCTTCCACGGCCGCGGCGGCTCGATCAGCCGCGGCGGCGGCAAGACTGAGCGTGCGGTGATCGCCGCGCCGCGCGGCTCGGTCGACGGCTATCTGCGCCTGACCGAGCAGGGCGAGGTGATCCACCGCAAGTACGGCATCCGCGCGCTGGCGCTGCGCAACCTGGAACAGACCACCGGCGCGGTGCTGCGCGCGACCCTGCGGCCGCGGCCGCCGGAACCTCGCGGCGACGGCTGGCGCGCGCTGGCGGCCGAACTGGCCGCGCAGGCGCGCGAGCACTACCGCGCGCTGGTGCACGAGAACGAGCTGTTCCCGGCCTATTTCCGCGCCGCCACGCCGATCGACGTGATCGAGCGCCTGCGCATCGGCTCGCGCCCGGCCAAGCGCGCCGGCGCCGGCGACATCGGCTCGCTGCGCGCGATCCCGTGGGTGTTCGCCTGGTCGCAGAACCGCGCCGGCCTGACCGCCTGGTACGGCGTCGGCACCGCCCTGGAGCGCGCGCTGCAGGCGCACGGCCGCGAGACGCTGGCCGAGATGGCGCGCGACTGGATGTTCTTCGGCACCCTGGTCGACGATCTGGAGATGGTCCTGGCCAAGTCCGACCCGGCGATCTTCGAGCGCTACTCGATGCTCGCCCGCGAGCTGCCCGAAGGCGACCTGCACGCGCGCTTCCATCCCGGCATCGCCGAAGAGTTCGAACGCACCCGCCGCGCGGTGCTGGCGATCAAGGGCAGCGACGAACTGCTGACCGGCGACCATCGCCTGCGCCAGTCGATCCGTCTGCGCAACCCTTACGTCGACCCGATCAGCCTGTTGCAAGTCGACCTGCTCGCCCGCTGGCGCGCCGCCGGCCGTCCCGACGACGCCCTGCAACAGGCGCTGGTGGCGACGGTCAACGGGATCGCGGCGGGGGTGCAGAATACGGGGTGAGGCGGGGATTGGGATTCGCAAGGCGGGTCGTCGCGCTGCGGGGTAGGAGCGGCGCCAGCCGCGACCGCGACTCCGCGGCGACGACGCGATTGGCCGCGATGCGCTCGCGTTGTGCTCCTTGTAGGAGCGGCGTCCCACAGGGATTTCCTCCGGTCATAAGCCGCGACAACCGAAGCGGTGCAATACCACGTTTCTTGCCGAAGCCCATCCACCGACCAGCGCTCGCGACCATCGGCCGATCTCCACGGGCTTCGGCCATTGCGCTTGCGACCACCGCTTCGGTTGTCGCGGCTTATGCCGCTCCTACAGGAGCCGCACGCTCTGGTGGGGGGCGTCGTCGTTGCGGAGTCGCGGTTGCGGCTCGCGCCGCTCCTACCCATAGAGCGAAGCCGCACCGTAGGCTTTGCGTATCCCCAATCCCAAATCCTCAATCCCGACCGCCCAATGACGTCTTTCGCTGCAGGGTTCCTGTTCGCCGGTTGGCTGGCGGTCGCGGCTTGCGCGCTGCTGTGGAGCGCGCGCCGGCCGCGTTGGTCGGCGCGCCTGCGGCCCGCGGTCGCCGGTGCGACCGTGGGCGCGATCGCCGGCGCGTTGGCGATCCAGGCCTTGTTCGCGCAGATGGCCGGCGTTTCGCTCGACCAGGCCATGGACGCGAGCGCATCGCCGCCGCTGCGCACGTTGATCTTCACCGCCTGGACCGCGACCAAACTGCTCGGCTCGGTATTGCTGCCGGCGTTGGGCTGGTTGATCGGCCTGGTCGTCGGCCTGTGGTGGGGCGCCAGGCGCCAGCGCGCGCAAGCGTCCGCCCTGTAGGAGCGGCGTCGGCCGTGACCACAGTAGCGGTGCGCGCAAGCGTGGCGGCCGCAGCGCGGATTTGCGGACGGCTTGGCCAACGTGTGGCAGTCGGCGGGCCGTGCACGGCTCGCGGTATTTCGCCGCTGCGGTGGTCGCGGCTCACGCCGCTCCTACAGAGGGAGGACCGGCGCGTCGTCGTTGTCGGCTAGCGGTCGGGCCGCGCAACCATTGCTTTCGAATCCCCAATCCCGAATCCCCAATCCCGGCTTTCTGATACTATAGGGGGGTATAGGATGCCAGCCGCCTCCGGAGCCCGCCGTCATGCCGCATTCGCCGGAAGAGAAAAAGCGCGTACTGACCCGGGTGCGCCGGATCAAGGGCCAGACCGAGGCGCTGGAGCGCGCGCTGGAGGCCGGCAGCGAATGCGCGGCGGTGCTGCAGCAGATCGCGGCGATCCGCGGCGCGATCAACGGGCTGATGTCGGAAGTGCTGGAAAGCCACATCCGCGAGGAACTCGGCCAGGCCGTGGCCGACCGCGGACGCGACGCCAGCATCGACGAGATCGCCGCGTTGGTGCGCTCGTACCTGAAATGACCGCGCATCCGACCTAAGCTGCCGCGGCCGAGCGCCGCGACGGATCCGTTCCACTGTTTCCCTTCCCGGGACGCCACCACCAGGAGACATCGCCCATGAGCCGGGTCATCAAGAGCCGCGCCGCCGTCGCTTTCGCCGCCGGTCAGCCCCTGCAGATCGTCGAGATCGACGTCGAACCGCCGAAGGCCGGCGAAGTGCTGGTGCGCATCACCGCCACCGGCGTCTGCCACACCGATGCCTTCACCTTGAGCGGCGACGACCCGGAAGGCCTGTTTCCGGCCGTGCTCGGCCACGAAGGCGGCGGGGTGGTGGTCGAGGTCGGCGAGGGCGTGACCAGCGTCAAGCCGGGCGACCACGTGATCCCGCTGTACACGGCCGAATGCCGCAAGTGCAAGTTCTGCCTGTCGGGCAAGACCAACCTGTGCCAGGCGGTGCGCGCGACCCAGGGCCGCGGCCTGATGCCCGACGGCACCAGCCGCTTCAGCTACCAGGGCCAGCCGATCCATCACTACATGGGCTGCAGCACTTTCAGCGAGTACACGGTCGTGGCCGAAGTCTCGCTGGCGGTGGTCAACCCCGCGGCGCCGTTGGAAAAGGTCTGCCTGCTCGGCTGCGGCGTCACCACCGGCATCGGCGCGGTGCACAACACCGCCAAGGTCCAGCCCGGCGACACGGTCGCGGTGTTCGGCCTCGGCGGCATCGGCCTGGCGGTGATCCAGGGCGCGGTGCAGGCCAAGGCCGGGCGCATCATCGGCGTCGACACCAACCCAGGCAAGTTCGAGCTGGCCAAGGCCATGGGCGCGACCGACTGCGTCAACCCGAAGGACCACGACCGTCCGGTCCAGGACGTGCTGGTCGAGATGACCGACGGCGGCGTCGACTTCAGCTTCGAATGCATCGGCAACGTCGAGGTCATGCGTTCGGCCCTGGAGTGCTGCCACAAGGGCTGGGGCGAGTCGGTCATCATCGGCGTCGCCGGCGCCGGCCAGGAGATCCGCACCCGACCGTTCCAGTTGGTCACCGGCCGAGTCTGGCGCGGCTCGGCCTTCGGCGGAGTCAAGGGCCGCACCCAGTTGCCGGGCATGGTCGAGCAGGCGATGAAGGGCGAGATCGATCTGGATCCCTTCATCACCCATACCTTGCCGCTGGAACGCATCAACGAAGCCTTCGACCTGATGCACGAGGGCAAGTCGATCCGGACCGTGATCCACTACTGAGCGCGAGTCCCTCACCCCAACCCCTCTCCCGCAAGCCGGAGAGGGGCTGAGGTGGCGAGCGTTACGCCGCTCAGCCAAGCGTAAAGGCAGTAGTTTCTTACCCTGTTGCGTGAGCGCCGAATGTTGTCCCTTCTCCCGCTTGCGGGAGAAGGTGCCCCGCAGGGGCGGATGAGGGCCACGAGCGACCGAGAACCCGACATGCAACGAATCGAATCCCACGCCTGCCACGGCGGCCGCCAGGAAGTCTGGTCGCACACAGCGACCACGCTCGGCTGCGCGATGCGCTTCGGCGTCTACCTTCCGCCGCAGGCCGAACGCGAAGACTGTCCGGTGCTGTATTGGCTGTCGGGGCTGACCTGCACCGAGCAGAACTTCATCACCAAGGCCGGCGCGCAGCGCTACGCCGCCGAGCACGGGCTGATCCTGGTCGCGCCGGACACCAGCCCGCGCGGCGAGGGCGTGCCGGACGCGGAGGGCTACGACCTCGGCCAGGGCGCCGGCTTCTATCTCAACGCGACCCGGCCGAAATGGGCCGGCCACTACCGCATGTACGACTACGTGGTCGAGGAACTGCCGGCGCTGGTCGACGCGCACTTCCCGACCGGCAGCGCGCGCGGCATCAGCGGCCATTCGATGGGCGGTCACGGCGCGCTGACCATCGCGCTGAAGAATCCGGGCCGCTACCGCAGCGTGTCGGCGTTCTCGCCGATCGCCGCGCCCTCGCACAGCCCCTGGGGCGAGAAAGCCTTCAGCGCCTACCTGGGCGACGACCGCGAGACCTGGAAGGCCTGGGACGCGACCGCGCTGATCGCCGGCGCGCGCGAGCGCCTGCCCTTGCTGATCGACCAGGGCGATGCCGACGAATTCCTGGTGCCGCAGCTCAAGCCGGAACTGCTGCGCATCGCCTGCGAGGTCGCCGGCCATCCGCTGCAACTGCGGATCCGTTCCGGCTACGACCACAGCTATTACTTCATCGCCAGCTTCATCGGCGAGCACATCGCCCACCACGCCGCCGCCTTGCGCGGCTGATCGGCGGTCGCGACCGCGGCACGCGTCATCGCGCGTGCCGCGTACGTCGTGTCGCCGGGCCGCTTTCGCCGGTTGCCTTTCGCTGGTTCCGTTTCGCTAGTTCCCGGCTCGCGGCTGCGTTCAAGCGGCGGTGACATCCCGCAATTCCCACCCGCTGCCCGCCAGCAGGCGCAGCCGATGCTTGATGATCGTGCCCGACAGCGCGGTGGTGACCACCAGGTCGATGCGCAGGTCGCGCTGTTCGCCGTGCACGGTCGCCGCCGGGTCGGTGGCGCCCAGGCTGGGATCGACGTCGTCGGGATCGGGCTGCTTGGCGCGCCAGCGCTCGAACAGGCCGTCGCCGCGCAGGGCGGCCTGCAGTTCTTCGGCGAAACCCTCGGCGCTGACCGCGCGGAACGACAACGCAGCGTCGCTGCCGCGGGCGCGTTCGCCGTCGGGCAGGGTGAGGTAGTAGCGGGTGGCCATCATGGCGCCTCGTGCGGAAGTTGCCGCCAGCCTAGGCCGGCGAACCTTGTTGGTTTGTGAACGCGCGAGGCGCGCAACGCCGGCGATCGCCGGTCAGCGCGCCGCGCCGCGGGGTCGGCGCCCGCCGCGCGCAGGCGCGGACGCGTCGTGCGCGTCCGCGTACTCGCTGCGCAGCGTCTCGATCAGCGAATAGACCCAGGGCCGGGTGGCCAACAACAGGCCGACGCTGCGTCGCTTCGACGGCGGCAGACTGAGATCCAGTTCCGCGGATTCCTTGAACTCCGCCTGCAGGCGCTCCAGCTTGCGCCGCAGCACCGCCAGCGACGCCGCGCCCAATTCGCGGATGTCCAAGGCCAACAGGGCGTCCGACGACTGGAATCCGTCGAGCAGGAACTCGCGGCTGGCCGCGCCCAGGTAGCGTGCGCGTACCGGGCCGTCGTCGCGCCAGGAAAAATCGCGCGGCACGCGCAGGCGCACCTTGTCGCCGGGCAGCAGTTCGGCCAGCGCCAAGCGGTCCAGGCGCGCCAGCAGGCGGGTCAGTTCGGCCGCGCTCAGGCCGAAACCGGCGCGGATCGCGTCGGTGCGCCAGCCCTGGCAGAGCAGGTGGAACACGGTCATCAGCCTCGGCGACCGCGCCAGTTCCGCCTCCTGCTTCGGGCTCAGGTGATGGGGCTGGTCGCGCGCGCCGCGGGCGCGCCGCGCGAGCTCGAAAAAGTCCAGGTCCAGCGCGGCGCAGATGCGCTCCAGCCGTTCCAGGTCGATGCGTCCGTTCGACAGCAGGCGTTTGACGGTGGGCTCCGACAGGTCCAACGCGCGGGCCAGATCGGCATAGCGCCAGCCGCGCTCCTTGAGCGTGGTCTTGAGCGCGGCGAGCAGGCGTTCGCGTTCGGCCATGGGGCGAAGGTGCGGGCAGTCGGAATGGAAGGGATCATAATCCGATACTTGTTTCGATGCGGTTGCTGTTTCCGATACCGGGCGGCCAAGGTGGGCCGGCCTCGTCAACGGTATCCGCCATGTCCGCCGCCCTCGTGCCGCACCGCGCTACGCCGCTGTACCTCAACGACGTCCACTCCGGCCTCAACCGCACCGCCGTCGCCGGCCTGCTGCAGCCGCGCAGCCTGGAACAGGCCTGTGCGGCGGTGCGCGACTGCGCGCGCCTGGGCCGTTCGACCATCGCCGTGGGCGCCCGCCACGCCATGGGCGGCCAGCAGTTCCTGTCCGGCGGCTGGCTGCTGGATACCTCGGGCCTGGACCGCATCGTCGATTTCGACCCCGAGCGCGGCTTGCTCACCGTCGAGGCCGGCGTGCAGTGGCCGGCGTTGCTGGCATGGCTGGCGCGGCATCCGCACAACGTCCGCGGCTGGACCATCCGCCAGAAGCAGACCGGCGCCGACGGTTTCAGCCTGGGCGGCGCTTTCGCCGCCAACATCCACGGACGCGGCCTGGCGTTCGCGCCCTTCGTCGAGGACGTCGAGTCCATCGTCCTGATCGATCACCGCGGCGAGGCGCGCATCGCCGACCGCACGCGCGACGCCGAGTGGTTCGCCCTCGCCGCCGGCGGCTATGGCCTGTTCGGCCTGGTCGCGCGGCTGACCCTGCGCCTGGTGCCGCGCTCGGTGCTGCGACGCGAAGTCGCGCTGCTGCGGGTAGGCGAACTGATCGCGCATCTGCAGGCGGCGATCGCCGACGGCTGCAGCTACGGCGACTTCCAGTTCGCGATCGACCCGGACAGCGACGATTTCCTCGATCTGGGCATCGCCTCGTGCTATCGCCCGCTCGCCGACGCCGTGCCCGATCCGGCGCCGCGCCACCTCGGCGGCGAAGACTTCGCCCGCCTGCTGCGCCTGGCGCATACCGATCCGAGCCGCGCGTTCGCCGAATACGCCGCGTTCTATGCGGCCACCGATGGCCAGCGCTACGCTTCCGACAGCCAGCAGGCCGGCGTCTACCTGAACGGCTACCACGCCGGCGTTGACGTAGCGCTGGGGCATTGCGGCTCGGAGATGATCACCGAGCTGTACGTGCCGCGCGAGCGCCTGGCCGAGTTCATGGCCGCGGCCGCCGCCTGCCTGCGCCGCCATCGCGCGCAGCCGATCTACGGCACCGTGCGCCTGGTGCGCGCGGAACGCAGCAGCATGCTGGCCTGGGCGCGCGAGGATTGGGCCTGCATCGTGTTCAACCTGCACGTGCGCCACGATCCGGCCGGCCGCGCCGCCGCGGCGGACGCGTTCCGCGGCCTGATCGACCAGGCCCTGGCCTGCCGCGGCAGCTACTACCTGACCTACCATCGCCATGCCACGCGCGATCAGGTCGAAGCGGCTTACCCGCAGTTCCGCGCCTTCCTGCGGCGCAAGCGCGAGCTGGACCCGGACCGGCGCTGGGACAGCGACTGGCTACGCCACCACGAAGCGCTGTTCGCGCGAGCCGGCGCATGAACGGCGGCGCATGAACGGCGTGTCCACCGCGATGCTGGTCGCCGCTGCGAGCGTGCGCGACGGCAGAGAGCGGGGCGAGCCGTCGGCGCAGGCGCAGCTCGCCCGTGCCTGCCTGGAACGCTGCGGCGCCGGTGGCCGCGGCCTGTTGCGCCTGGTCGATCATGCGCTGGGGCGCTCCTGCCTGAGCGCGCTCGAGGCGCTGGCCCTGCCGGGGCTGCGTGGGCACTACGCCTGGCGCAAGCGGCGCATCGCGCAATGGGCCGATCGCGCCTGTGCGGACGCAGCGGCGCAGGCGGTGCTGATCGGCGCCGGTTACGACGGCCTGGGCTACGGCTTGGCGCAGCGGCATCCGCGGCTGCGAGTGTTCGAGCTCGACCGCGCCGATACCGTGGCGGTCAAGCGCGAGGCCTTGCGGAGCGTGCGCGCGCACGCTCCGCGCCTGCGGCTGCTGGCGACCGATCTGCAGCGCGACGAGGCGCTGGGCGAGCTGTTCGCCGATCCCGGCTTCGATCCGGTCCGGCCGACCCTGTGCGTGGCCGAAGGCCTGTTGATGTACCTGCCGCCGGCGCGCGCGCAGCGCCTGCTGGGCGAACTGGCCCGGCGCCTGCCGCCGTGTTCGGTCTTGCTCGCCACGGCGATGGAACTGCGCCGCGGGCGGGCGCGTTTCCGGCGCGAGCGGCCGTGGGTGCGCGCCTGGCTGCGGCGGCGCGGCGAACCGTTCCGCTGGGGCTGCGAGCGCGACGCGATCGGCGCCTGGCTGGGCGCGTGCGGCTGGACGCTGCACGCGCTGGCCGAGCCGGAAGACTCGGACGATCCCGATCCGAGTCCCGGCGAATGGCTGTTCATGGCCGAGCGCGCGACGTCGCCGCCGCGCTAGTCCGGCTCAGTCCTCGTCGCTGTGCGCCTGGTGCGGGCCATGGCCCTTGGGGCAATGGCAGACCGACGTCGGGCCGTACTCCAGGCCGAAGGTCTGGCCGTCGCGATGGCGTTGCCAATAGAAGTGGGGCGCCTTCTCGCCGCGGTTGCCGAGTTCGGCCATGTCGGCGTCGACATCGAACAAACGGCCGTCGACCATCACGTAGCGGGTGTCGATGGTCGAGCGGATGTTCTCCAGCGGATTGCTGTTGAGCACCACCAGGTCGGCCTTCTTGCCGGTTTCCAGGGAGCCCAGCTGCTTGGACAGGCCGAGGTAGTCGGCGCCGTCGATGGTTGCCGCGCGCAGCGCTTCGAAGTTGCTGAAACCGCCCTGCGGCAGCATCCAGATCTCCCAGTTCGCCGACAGGCCCTGCAACTGGCCGTGGCCGCCGATCTGGATCTTGATCCCGGCGTCGCGCAGCTTCTTCACCGACTTGGCGACCTGGACATGCCAGTAGTCCCAATCCGGCGCGGTCTCGCGCCGGATCGAGCGCGCGTCCAGGGTCTCGCGCGGGAAGAAGCGGTTGAGCTTCTTGTCTTCCCAGACGTTGTCGCGCGCGTACCACCAGTATTCGCCGGACAGGCCGCCGTAGCTGACCACCAGGGTCGGGGTATTGCGCACGTCGGTCTGCCGCCACAGTTCCAGCACGTCCTTGTACAGCGGCGCGACCGGGATGTTGTGCTCGATGCCGGTGACGCCGTCGAGGATCATCGGCAGGTTGTGGTTGAAGGTCGAACCGCCTTCCTCGACCACCAGCATGCCCAGCTCGCGCGCGGCCTGGTTGATCTGCTGGTGCTGCTCGCGGCGCGGCTGGTTGTAGCTCTTGACCGAGAACGCGCCGTTGGCCTTCATCCGGCGCAGGTGGCTGCGCGCGTCGTCGATCGAATTGACCACCGCCTTGAAGTCGCCGTCGGCGCCGTACAGGATCGTGCCGGTCGAGAACACGCGCGGGCCGACCATCTTGCCGGCCTTCAGCAGTTCGGCTTCGGAGAACACGAACTCAGTGGTCGCCGAGGGATCGTGCATGGTGGTGATGCCGAACGCGAGGTTGGTGTAATAGGCCCAGTTCTGCTGCGGCACCACGCCCTGGCCGAAATGCGCGGCATGGGCGTGCACGTCGACAAAGCCCGGCAGGATGGTCTTGCCGCTGGCGTCGATGCTGCGCGCCCCGGCCGGCACCGCGACCGAGCCGCTGGGGCCGACCGCGACGATGCGGTCGCCGCGCACCACCACGGTGCCGTCCTCGATCACTTCCTGCTCGCTCTCGGCATTGCGCATGGTCACCACCCGCGCATGGGTGAAGGCGACCGTGTCCTGCGCCGCGTACACCGGCAGTTCCAGGCCGACCCGCACGCCGACCTCGTCGGCCGACGGCTTGGGCAGGGTCGCCGGCGCGCCGGGCAGGAAGGCGAAGGCCTGGTTGAGCGGGCGCGAGTGATAGCGGTCGCCGACCATCCAGTGCAGCGACCTGGAATCGGCGGCCCAATGCAGATAGCTGCCGACGTCGGCGCTGACCTGGGTCACCGGCATCGCCTTGCTGTCGCGGCTGAGTTCGACCGGGCCGGTGCCGCCGGTCATCAGCGGCGCGACATAGGCGTTGAAAAGCTCGGTGAAGGCGACCCACTTGCCGTCCGGGCTGAGGCTGACCGAATCGACGTACTTCAGGCTGTAGACCTCGCGCGGGTCCTCGCCGTGCAGGCCGACCGACATCAGCTTCTTCTTCAGCCCGCCGCCGGTCAGGTAGAACACGCGCGTGCCGTCGGCGCTGAACTGCGGGGTCTCGCCGCTGTCGGCCACCCGCACCGGCTTGCCGCCGTCGGCGCTCATCACGTAGATGCCGCGATCGACCGACCACAGGCTGCCGGTGAGACCGCCGCCGCCGCTCTTGGTGTAGACGATGCGCTTGCCGTCGGGCGAGAAGCGCGGGCCGTAGTAGAAGCCCTTCTCCTGGGTCAGGCGCTTGCCTCCGCCGCCGCCGGCCGAGGCGACGTAGATCGCGCCCAAGGCTTCGTCCGACCAGGTGGTGTACAGCAGCTTGCTGCCGTCGGCGCTGAAGCTGGGCTGGTATTCGTAAAGATTGTCGTTGCCGGTCAGGCGTTCGGGCTTGCCGTCGGGCAGGCGCTTGCGCCACAGCTGGCCGACCGCGTGGAAGACCAGGGTCTTGCCGTCGGCGCTGGTGGCGACGTCGCGGATCATCTTCGGCGCGAAGCGGCCTTCGTCGAGGGTCTGCTCGAAGCGCAGCGGCGCGGTCACGGTCTGCTCGACCGCGGCGGCGAACGGGATAGGCTGCGGCTTGCCGTCGCCGATCGCGACCCGCCACAGCTTGCCCTGGGCCCAGATCACCACCGCTTTGGAATCCGGGGTCCAGTCGAAGTTGGCGTAGGGGCCGAAGATCGCCCAGGCCTCCTGCATGTCGTGCGACAGCCCGTCCCAGACCGGGCGCGCTTCGCCGCTGGCCAGGTCGAACACGTGCAGCACCGACTTGTCGCGCACGCGCTTGACGAAGGCCAGCGACTTGCCGTCCGGCGAGGGCTGCGGCCGCACCGCGCCGCCGGCGGTATCGATCAGGGTCTCGCTCTTGCCGGTCTGCCGGTCCAGGCGCTTGATCGCGTAGATGGTGTCGTGCGGGTTCTTGTTGTACTGGAAGCTGGGGCCCGGGGTGACGTCTTCGGAGTAATAGACGTAGCGGCCGTCCGGCGACACCGCCGGCTCGCCCAGGTCCTGCTGGTCGTTCTTCTGCTTGGTCAGCTGCAGGCCGCCGCCACCGCCGGCGGCGTGGTAGATCCACAACTCGCCGGCGCCGAGCGAGCGTTCGCCGGTGAAGTGCTTGCGGCCGATCAGGAACTGGCCGTCCGGCGTCCAGGCCGGGTTGTTGAGCAGGCGGAAGTCTTCCTTGGTGACCTGGGTCGGCTGGCTGCCGTCGGCGCGCATGCGCCACAGGTTGTTGCCGCCGCCGCGGTCGGAGGTGAAAGCGATCTCGCGGCCGTCGGGCGAGAAGCGCGGCTGCACGTCCCAGGCCGGGCCGCTGCTGATGCGCCGGGCCTGGCCGCCGCCGATCGGCAGCAGGTAGACGTCGCCGAGCAGGGAGAAGGCGATCTGGCGGCCGTCGGGCGAGACGTCCAGGTCGATCCAGGTGCCTTCATCGGTGTCGAAGCGCACCGCCTTGGTCGGGCCGTGGGCGGCGGTCACGTCCCACTTCTTGTCGTCGGCCTCGGCGCCGGGCTTGCTCGCGCCCTTGGCGGTCTGCGCCGGCGCGCGCGCCGGATCGGTGCCGGCCGGCTTGAGCGCGTCCTGCTCGAGTTGGGCGGCGGGTTTGTCGCCTTGCTTCTTGTCCTGCGGCGCGGGTTGCGGCGCGGGTTGCGGTGCGGGCTGCGGCGGGTTCTGGGCGAACGCCGGCGCGGCGAACGCGCTGGCCAGGGCGAGGGCGAGCAGATGAAGACGGGGCATCGAGCGGCTACCTGGGAACGGGCAAGGTTCCGAGCCTAACCGCTGCCTCGGTGCCGGGGCCTGGGCTGGAAGTCCTGTGCCGTCGGACAGGGGGCGTCGCCGGTGCGGCGCTATCCGCGCTGCGCTCTACACCCGTCATTGCCGCGAAGGCGGCAATCCAGAGACTTCAGAGCCATGTCGCGTTGAAGCCCTGGATCCCCGCCTACGCGGGGATGACGAGCAAAAGAAGGCGAGGTGGCCGCTTTAATCGATTCCCGATTCCCGATTCCCGATTCCCGATTCCCCATTCCCAGCTCCTCACCCCTCGAACTGCGCCTGCTCCGCGGCGAAGCCCAGCGCCAGCGCGCCCTTGCCGACGTTGACCATGCCGGTCAGGCTCATCACGCTTTCGAACAACTCGACGTTGTTCTCGGCGCAGGCCGCGCGCAGGCGGTCGTAGCCGGGCAGGGCGCGCAGCTCGGCCAGTTCGCCGCCGTAGCTCACGCACATCGTCGGCGTGGCCAGGCCGCCGGCGCTCTTGCGCGCGGCGAACTCGAACAGCTTCTGCGCGGCCTGGTCGTAGCCCTTGATCTTGGCCACCGGGCCGGTTTCGCCGCGGTTGCAATGCAGCACCGGCTTGATGTCCAGGGCGCTGCCGAGCGCGGCGCTGAGGAAACTGACGCTGCGGTCGCCGCGCACTCGGGTGCGCGCGCGCAGGTAGTTGAGGTCGCGCGGAATCAGATAGCCGTGGGTGTGCAGGGCCAGGTACTCGAGCCGGGCGCGGATCTTCGGCGCGCCTTCGCCGGCTTCGCGCAGCCGCGCCGCCTCGACCGCGGTCACGCCCTGGGCGGCGAACAGGTTCAAGGTGTCGATCACGCGCAGAGCGAACGGGGTGTGGATGCCGGCGGCGCTGCGCACCGGCTTGTAGTCGTTGAGGATCGCGAAACTGGCCTGGTTGGCGTTCTCGTAGACCGGGCTGCGGGTCTTGGTGATGGTCAGGCAGAACACGTAGTCGTAGTCGATCGCCAACTGGCTGACGAACAGGTCGCGCACCTGCTGCACGGTGTACGGCGTGGTCTCGGCTTCGAAGCCGCGCTCGGCCAGATGGGTGTGCAGGAACTGCAGGGTCGCCTGCTCGTTGCGATGGTCCGCGAGCACGGCCTGGCCGATGCGTACGGTGATCGGCAACAGGTGGATATGGTGTCGTTCCAGGTACTCCAGCGGCAGGTCGCAAGCGGAGTCGACGACGATTCCAATGCGCATGTTCCCCCCCGGGTCGTGGCTGGTATCAATCGAATGTTACGAGCATACCTTTTTGTGGCGACGATCACGCATCGGCTTTGCATCGCTTGGCGGGCCAGGTTCAGGTGCGCCGTTGCTGGCCCAGGGGCAACCTTGTCAGACGCTGCATCTCCGGATCGTGAAGCAGCTCGGGATGCTGCAACGCGGCAAGCGCGAACTCGTGGGCGTCGTAGCCCCAGAACAGCTCGCTTCCGAACTTCAACGTAGGAACGCCGTAGACCCCGGCCGCGATCGCCGCGTCGGTATTGGCGCGCAGCGCGGTCTTGGTCGCCTCCGCGCCGAGCGCGGCCGGGTCAACGCCGAGCGCGTCGATCACCGGCTGTAGCGCCTCGATGCCGTCGCCGGCCTGGCCGCGGCGCCAGATCCAGTCGAAGATCGCATCGACCGCCTCGGGCGTGCCGCCGGCGACGATGCACAAACGCAACGCCGCGATCGGGTTGAACGGATGCGCCGGCGGGTAGCGCAGCTCGACCCCGTCGCGGCGCGCCTGCCACAGGGTGTGGCGATAGGTGAACTCGCGCTTGCCGGGGATTTCCGCCGGCCCCTTCTGCCCGCGCGCCTGCAGCACCGCGGCGAACACGATCGGCACCGGTTCCACCGCCAGTTCGGCCAGGCGCGGGCGCAGCTTCTGCCAGTGCAGATAGGCGAACGGCGAGATGAAATCGAAGAACCAGCGCCGCTCGCCCGCCGCCGCGCTCACTTCCAGGCCCCGAGGATCAGGCCGTACAGGGCGAACTGAAGGATGTGGTAGCCGCTGTCGATCATCCACAGCATCAGTCCGCGCTGGGCGAAGGCGTAGTTGATGCCGAAGCTCATCGAGACGAAGAACAGGCCGACCACGAAGCCGACCCCGAAGCCGTCGGCGGCGTTGGCCGACGGCGGCAGGAACACCGCGAACACCAGCGCGGCCAGGAAGCTGCACGCGATCGCGGTGGCGAAGATCAGCGCCGGGTGGCGCGGCTGCGCGTCCGGGTCGATCCCGGCGGCGCGGCACCACTGTTTCTTGAACAAGGGCCCGTACCACAACCCGCCGAGCAGGAACGAAGACGCGGTCGCGGCGAGGATCGCCAGCCAGTTGAGTTCCAGGGTGGGCAGGGTCATCGCGGCGTCTCCGGGGTTGCGGGTCGAGTCGACGGCCCCGCGCTCGGCGACGACGGTGGCCGTCGACAGCATACGCCGCACCGCACGCCCGCCGCAGGCGGACGCGCGGTGCCCCGGCTCAGCGCGCCGGCGCCGGGTAGGCGCGCGGCAGGCCGTTGTCGGCGCGCAGGTAGCGGTCGCGCAGTTCGGTCTGGCGGCTGCGCATCGGGATCGCGCGGCCGTCCATCCACACCTGCAGGGCGACATGGGCGACGTCGAGCGGGTCGCCGCTCCACAGCACCAGGTCGGCGCGCTTGCCCGGGGCGATGCTGCCGACTTCGCCGGCCACGCCGAAGGCGTCCGCCGGCACCCGGGTCAGCCCGGCCAGGCCGTCGGCCCAGGGCAGGCCGGCGGCGACCGCGTTGCCGGCCAGCTGGCGGACCTTGCGCGCGTTGTGCGCGGCGCCGCTTTCGCTGAAGCCGACCGCGACCCCGGCGGCGCGCAGCCGCGCGGCGTTGTCCATGCTGGCGCCGACCTGGTCGAAGTCGCTGGGCAGGTTGGACAGCGGATTGACGAACACCGGCACCTGGGCCGCGGCCAGCTGCGGCGCCAGGCGCCAGGCCTCGGCGCCGCCGGCGATGGCGATGCGCAGCTTGTGCCGCGACGACCAGCGCAGCAGTTGGCGGATGTCGGCGGCGCGGTCGACGCCGAACACGATCCGGCCGCCGCCGTCGAGGTACTTGAGCAAGGCCTGGCGCCCGGCCGGGGTCAGCAGGGCGGCGTGGTGGCCGGCCGGCAGGCGCCCGCGCGCCTCGTCGAGCAGCTGGTCGAGGATCATCCACTGCGCCGCGCGCGAGCTGCCGCTGAGGCCGAGGCTGTCCTTGCCCAGGCGCACGAACAGCGCGCGCGGGCCGATCGGGTCTGGGCCGCCGTCGAGGCGTTCGACCCCGCCCTGGCCGGCGACGATCGAGCCGCCGGTGGCGGTGCCGGCGCCGAGCAGGGTCCAGCCGATGCCTTCGATGCGCGCGACCGGGATCAGCACCGAATCGGGGTTGTAGGCCAGGGTCACGTCGAACTCCGGCCGCACCGTCATTTCCTTGGTGTCGGCGCCGAGCGCGACGGTCTGGTCGACGGTCGACTTCTCGCCGGACACCTCTTCCAGGCCGAGCTCGGTGATGCCGCCGAACAGGGTCGGGGTCAGCGGCCGGCCTTCGGCCTCGAACACCTGCGCGCCGGCCGGCGCGCTCAGGCCCTTGCCGATCGCCCGCACCACCCCGCCCGAGACCAGCACGTCGGCGTGCTCGATCGAGCCCTGGGCGGTGGCGGTATGCACGGTGGCGTTGCGGATCAGCAGGTTCTGCGCCGGCGCGGCGAAGCTGGCGGCGGCCAGCAAGGCGGCGGCGAGGACGCTGCGGCGGACGGCGCGGCTCATCGCACACCTCCGCTCGCGGCGGCGCCCTGGGTGGCCGGCTGGCCGAGCAGGAAGTCGGACTTGGGCTGGCGCGCCGGGTCGGCGCGGTCGTAGATCCGCGCGCCGTCGACGTAGACCTGTTCGGCCTTGGCGTAGACGCTGAAAGGATTCCCGTTCCAGACCACCACGTCGGCCATCTTGCCCGGCTCCAGGGTGCCGGTGCGCTCGCCGATGCCCAGCGCCTTGGCCGGGTTCTGGGTCAGCCAGCGGATCGCCCGTTCGGGCGCGATCTCGATCCCGGCCAGGCGCGCATGCGCGATCACCTTGGCCGCCTCCTGGTTGAGCCGCTGGATCCCTTCCTCGGAATCCGAATGCACGATCGCGCAGCTGTTGGCCGGACGGTCGACGATGGCGATGTTCTCCTGGATGCCGTCGAAGGCCTCCATCTTGAAGCCCCACCAGTCGGCCCACAGCGCGCCGCACACGCCTTCGGCGGCGAGCCGGTCGGCGATCTTGTAGGCCTCCACGCCGTGGTGGAAGGCGCTGACCTTGAAGCCGAATTCCTTGGCCAGGTCGAGCATGGTGGTCATCTCGTCGGCGCGGTAGCAGTGGATGTGGACCAGGATGTCGCCCTTGATCGCCCCGGCCAGGGTGTCGAGCTTGAGGTCGCGCTTGCCGCCGGTGTCCTTCTCGCTGTCGGCGCCGTTGCCGTTGGGCTTAGCGCTGCTTTGCCACCAGCGCTTCTTCTGCGGCGCGGCGTTCTTCGGCGTGGTCTTGCGCAGGTACTCGCTGGCGTCGATGAAGGCGGCGCGGTAGCCGGCGACGTTGCCCATGCGCGTGCCCGGCGAGGTGTTGCGGCCGCCGTAGACGCGCTTGGGGTTCTCGCCGCAGGCCATCTTCAGGCCCCAGGGCGCGCCCGGGAACTTCATCGCCTGGTAGCTCACCGCCGGCACGTTCTTCAGGGTCACGCCGCGGCCGCCGATCAGGTTGGCCGAGCCGGGCAGGATCTGCAGCGAAGTGATGCCGCCGGCCAGGGCGGTGGCGAAGCCGGGGTCCTGCGGCCAGATCGAATGCTCGGCCCACACGTTCGGGGTCACCGGGCCGGTCATCTCGTTGCCGTCGGAATGGGCGCCGACGCCGGGGCTGGGGTAGACGCCCAGGTGCGAGTGCACGTCGATGATGCCGGGGGTGATCCACTTGCCCTCGGCCGCGATCCGGGTCGCATCGGCCGGAGCCTCCAGGCCGCTGCCGACGGCGACGATCTTGCCGTCCCGCAGCAGCACGTCGGCGCGGTCCAGGCGCTGGCCGGTGCCGGTCAGCACGGTCGCGCCCTGCAGCAGCACCGGGCCCGAGGCCAGCGGCCGGTAGGTGCTGGGGTAGGGGTCCTGGGTGTAGCGCGAGGCGGCCGGCGTGGGCGTCGCGGCCTGCGCGGCGCTGCCCAGCAGCGCCAGGGCGCAGCCGGCGAAGAGCGGTCGAAGCATGGATTTCCCCGAAAAAGCGAGCAATTCAATGGATTGCGGGCGACTTCGAACCGTAGCGGGGGGCGCCGGCGCTGCCAACCCTGACGAAGGTCATAGGCGTGCCACAATGGCCGGACAACAACTAGAAAAGGCCAAAACGTGAAAGACAAAGAACAGATCGTCGAAAACTGGCTGCCGCGCTACACCGGCGTGCCCCTGGACCAGTTCGGCGAGCATGTCCTGCTGACCAACTTCGGCGGCTACCTGCACACCTTCGCCCGCCTGACCGGCGCCGAAGTGGTCGGCCTGGACCGGCCGATGCCGAGCGCGACCGCCGACGGCATCACCATGATCAATTTCGGCATGGGCAGCCCCAACGCGGCGACCATGATGGACCTGCTGTCGGCGATCATGCCCAAGGCGGTGCTGTTCCTGGGCAAGTGCGGCGGCCTCAAGCGCAAGAACCAGCTCGGCGACCTGGTGCTGCCGATCGCCGCGATCCGCGGCGAGGGCACCTCCAATGACTACCTGCTGCCGGAAGTGCCGGCGCTGCCGGCATTCGCCCTGCAGCGCGCGGTGTCGACCACGATCCGCGACCTCGGCCACGACTACTGGACGGGCACGGTCTACACCACCAACCGCCGGGTCTGGGAGCACGACGAGGCCTTCAAGGAACGGCTGCGGGCGATGCGCTGCATGGCCATCGACATGGAGACCGCGACCGTGTTCGCCGCCGGTTTCGCCAACCGCATCCCCTGCGGCGCGCTGCTGCTGGTCTCCGACCAGCCGATGATCCCGGAAGGGGTCAAGACCGAAGCCTCCGACGCCAAGGTCAGCGCCAGCTACGTCGACACCCACATCAGCGTCGGCATCGAAGCGCTGAAGCTGATCCGCCGCCACGGCAAGTCGGTGCGGCATCTGCGCTTCGACGAGTAAGCCGCCGCCGCGCATCGGGCCCCTCTCCCGCGTGCGGGAGAGGGGTTGGGGCGAGGGCTCCACGGTTCTGGCGCGGCTGAACAGTTCACCCATGCCGCCAAGCTCAAATCCCTTGTTTTTAAGGGTTCTGAGACGCCCCGCACGCCGCCTCGCACGGCCTGAGACCTGCCCGGACGACACTGTGCTCCACGACCGGAGGACAGGTCATGGAACAGCTCATCTTCACCGTCATCGGCGCCCTGCTGACCTGGGCGTTCTACTTCATCCAGCGCATCGCCGAACGTCGCGGCACGGTCGACGCGATCGAGCGCGGCAAGCAGTTGCTGGCGCTCAAGCAGGAACTCGACGGCGCCCACACCAGCGTCGAGGAACTGCGCCGCTTCGAAAGCCGCCTGATCGGCAAGGCCGAGACCACCGCGCGCATCGCCGACCGCTACGTCGGCAAGGCCGAGGCGCTGGCGCGCGACAGCGACGACGCCAACGTCAGCCAGGCCGACATGAGCCGGCATGCGCTGGTCGAGCTCGAGCGCGAACAGGCGCGGCTGGAACGCGTGGTCGAGCGCCTGCGCAGCCAGCTCGACGGCAAGAGCCGGGAGGCGTTCGAACAGACCCATCAGGCCTGGCTGGCGTTCCGCGAACGCCATGCGCGCTTCGTCGCGCAGTCGTATTCCTCGCGCGCGGTGCGGCCGCTGATCCACGCGGTCACCATGGAAAGCCTGACCGCGGCCTGGATCAACGAACTGGAGACCCAGCTCGGCGAAGCGCCCGACGCGGGCCCGCCTGCGGCGGCGTAAACCCTGGTTGTCTGTAGGAGCGGCGTGAGCCGCGACCAACCGCAGCGGTGATCGAAAGCGCTGTACCCGAAGCCCGGCCCTGCGGCCATCAGCCGCCGATCGTCGTGTCGGCGCACGGTCTTCGGATGCGACGCTCGCGTACACCGCTGCGGTGGTCGCGGCTCACGCCGCTCCTACAAGAGCAATGCGGCTCACGCCGCTCCTACAAGAGTGCTGGCTTCGACACGGTGTTGCGGCGGTGCTAGGGTGCGGCCTGTCTTTGCGACCTCAGGTTAGCCATGTCCGTCACCGCCCAAGACGTCGTCGCCTTCTGGCGCAACGCCGGACCGAGCCGCTGGTTCGACCGCAACGAGCAGTTCGACCGCCAATGCCGCAGCGGTTTTCTCGAAGCCCACTTCGCCGCCGCCTGCCGCGCGCACGACGACTGGGTCGAACGCGACGCCGAGTCGGCGCTGGCCTTGCTGATCCTGCTCGACCAGATTCCGCGCAACGTATTCCGCGGCAGCGCGCATTCCTATGCCACCGATCCGCTCGCCCGGCACTATGCCCGGCGCGCGCTGGCGCTGGGCCACGACCAGGCCATCGAGCCGGCGCTGCGTGCGTTCTTCTACCTGCCGTTCGAACATTCCGAAGACATCGGCGACCAGCGCCTGTCGCTGCAGCTGCACCGGGCCCTGCCGGCCAACGCCGACGGCAGCGACCCGGCGCAGTGGGCGCAGCAGCACCTGGACCTGATCGAACGCTTCGGTCGCTTTCCGCACCGCAACGCCGCCCTGGGCCGCGAATCCACCGCCGAAGAACAGGCCTACCTCGACGGCGGCGGCTTCAAGGGTTGAGCCGCGCCGGCGCGCCCTGTCGCGGCAAACGCTGTTTGTAGGAGCGGCGTAAGCCGCGACCACCGAAGCGACGAAAAAAACGCGTACCGGCCGAAGCCCGGCGATACGGGCACGAGCGGCTTCCCGCACCGAAGGCCCGGCTTCGGAGGCGTTCGCTCGCGTCCACCGCTGCGGTGGTCGCGGCTCACGCCGCTCCTACAAGAGCCGTCGCGCCGCTTAATCGAGCAAATGCTGCTGCGGCGAATACTCGACCACGCGCAGGGTGCGGTCCTGGATCTGCCCGACCATGCGGCCCTGGCCGCGGGTCTCGCGCTTGATCCGCGTCCATTCCTCGTCGGCCATGAACTGGGCCCAGCGGTCCTGCATCGTCGCCTCGTCCGGCCATTCCAGCAGGTAGGCGAACTCGGTGCGCTGTTCCTGCCGGGTTTCCCACATCGCGACGATGCGGAAATCGTAGCGCTGCATGATCCGCGTCGCGTGATCGCGGAAGCGGGCGTGGAATTGCGGCTTGGTGTCTTCGAAGATTTCGTAGATCCGCAGCTGCTGGATCGGCGCGGCCGCCGGCTTGGGCGGATCGGCGGCGCGGGCCAGGGTGGCGAGCAGGCACAGCGCGGCGAGCGCGCCCAGGGCGCGGATCGGGGAAGCGAAGGTCACGGGTTACTCCGTGGCAGGCGCCGTTCCGTGGCGTGGGTGGGCAACGAGGCGCGAGGTTAGGGCGCGCGGCGCGCGGCCGGCATCGGCCACAAGGCGGAGGCCGGGTTCGCGTTGTTCGCGAGTCAGCTTGGGCCGGAGACGGCGCCCGCACGAAGCGGCCCCCATCCTCGTCCGCCGCTCGCGCCGGCCTGCCGGATCGTCCCATGCAAAAACGACGACGGCCGCGACGCAGGGCGTCGCGGCCGTCGCTGCGGCGGGCTGCGGCAGCGGGCTCAGTACTTGGCGATGCCCGGCTCGATGTCGGCCCAGGCGTCGATGCCGCCGACCACGTTGTAGACCTCGGCGAACCCGAGTTGGCGGAAGTGCTCGGCGGCCTGGGCGCTGCGGCCGCCGTGATGGCACAGGAAGGCCAGCGCGGTGTCCTTGGGCAGGGCTTCGAGCGCGGCGGTGCCGGCGTCGAAGGTATCGAAGGCGACGCCGGCCTGGGCCAGGGCGCGCTCGTCGGCCGGGCGCACGTCGACCAGGCGCAGGCCGCCGGCGACGACGCGCTCGCGCGCCTGCGCCGGGGTCAGCGGCTGCACCGCCGGCGGCGCGTTCGGGTTGACGATCACCAGGCCGCGGCCGCGTTCGTCGTCGGCCCAGTCGATCGACACGCCGTCGGCGCGGCGCGCGTGCATCCAGTCGGTCTGGACCCGCACGCCCTCGATTTCGACCGCGACCGCCGCCGCGTCCACCGGCGCCAGCTGCAGGCGCACGTTGTAGCGCGGGTCGACTTCCAACTGCACCGCATAGCCTTCGCCGGCGTTGGCGACGGCGTCGCGCAGCATCTGCGCCGCGGCCGGGGTGATGCTGAGCTTGGGCGGGCTGCGGTCCGGCGCCGGCAGGCCGAGCAGGCCGTGCAGTTCGCCGCTGGCGGCCATCTGCTCGACGATGTCGCTGCCGCCGACCAACTGGCCGTCGACGTACAGCTGCGGAATGGTCGGCCACTCGCCGTAGACCTTGATGCCTTCGCGGATGTCCGCATCGGCCAGCACGTCGACGTGGGCGTAGCCCTGCGGCAGCAGCGCGTTCAGCGCGCCGGAGGCCTTGGCCGAAAAGCCGCACTGCGGGGCGTTCGGCGCACCCTTCATGAACAGCACGACGCGGTTGGACTGGAGCAGGGTTTCGATGCGCGAACGCAGGGCGGGATCGAGGGACATGAGAGGGGCTGGCGGACGGAGATTGAGGGCGAGATGGGGGCGGGACGCCGGCGGCGCAAGGTAGGATGCCCGGATCTGCCCGCTTGACCCGCCGACTTGATCAGTCCCCTTGATCAGGCCCCGCCCGAGACCGCGCCCGCCGCATGGACCGACCCTTCGCCGCCGCTCACCGTCCGCCGCGCCGGCCCTGGGCCTGGGCGGTCTGGTTCGCCGCCTCGCAGGCGCTGGTGGCGGCGCTGTGGTGGCGCTACGGCTGGGCGGCCGGCCTGGCCAGCCTGATGGCCAGCCATGCGGCGATGTTCTGGGGCACGCTGTGGCCGCGCTCGCGCCTGTTCGGGCCGGTGCTGTCGCGGCTGCCGACCGCCGAGCGCGCGGTCTGGCTGACCATCGACGACGGGCCCTCGGCCGATACCGAGGCGATGCTCGACCTGCTCGACGCGCACCGCGCCAAGGCCACCTTCTTCGTCGTCGCCGAACGCGCCGAGCGCCACGCCGGCCTGCTGCGCGAAATCGTCCGCCGCGGCCACGAGGTCGGCAACCACAGCCACAGCCACCCTTCGGCGTGGTTCTGGGCGCTGGGGCCGCGGGCGATGGCGCGCGAGATCGGCGAGGCCCAGCAACGCCTGGCCGCGTTGCTGCCGCAGCCGCCGCGCTGGTTCCGCGCCGTGGTCGGCATGGCCAACCCGTTCACCGCCGCGCCGCTGCGCCGCCACGGCCTGAGCCGGGTGGCCTGGAGCGCGCGCGGCTTCGATGCGGTCGAGGCCGACCCGGACAAGGTGGTGGCGCGGATCGAGCGCGACCTGGCGCCGGGCGCGATCGTGCTGATGCACGAGGGTTCCGGCCATGGCCGCAATCTCGAGGCGATGAAGCGCCTGCTGGCGCGGCTGGACGAGCTCGGCTACCGCTGCGTCCTGCCCGAGGCGCGCGCCGACGCCTGAGCGCGGCGCGGCTCAGTCCGGGCGCGCGGCGACGATGCGCCAGTTGTTGAACGGGGTGCGCCCGAACAGCGGCGTGAACTCCACCTGCAGTCCGGCCGCGGCCAGGCGCGCGCGCAAGGCGTCGCCGTCGGGGTAGTAGCGCGGGTTCGCGTTCATCCAGCCCAGCACGCGCGAGAACCGATCCACCGCACGGGTGATGCGGGCCCGGCCGGTGCCGTCGTCCAGGCCGGTGCGGATCACCAGCCGCGCGCCGGGCGTCAGCATCGCGATCATCGCGTCCAGCGCCCGCTCCTGCGCCGGGTAGGGAATGAACTGCAGCACGTCGAGGATCACCACGCTGCCGCGGTGCTCGGGCACTTCGCGCGCCAGGTCGACCACCTCGAAGCGGGCCTGATCCAGGCCGACCCGCTCCACCGCACGACGCGCGCGGCGGATCTTGGCCGCGTCGCTGTCGACCCCGCGATAGGGCAGGCGGATGCCGTCGGCGTGCAGGGTATGGGCCAGCAGCCCCAGGCCGCAGCCCAGGTCGAGCAGCGGCGCGCGGCTGCCGCGCAGGGCCGCGCTGACTCCCGGGTACAAGGGATCGCTGCCGAGCTTGGCGCGGCTGTAGTAGTAGTCCCAGCGGTTGCCGAGCGGGTGCTCGGGCAGATAGGCGCGCGCGATGCGGTCCGCCTGTCCGTGGGCCATGGCCTGTACCGCTTCGTTCATCGTCTGGTCGGGCGTGGGGCGCGGGCAGCGTTCAGTGTCGCATCCGCCGGCGCGCGCGGGAACCGCGGCCGGGCGACGCGCTCAGGCCGCGTCGGTCAGCAGGCCGCGGGCCACCGGCAGGGCCAGCGCGGTCCACTCCGCGTACATCGCCGCCGAGGGGTGCAGGCCGTCGTCGGCCAGCATCGCCGCGTCGCTGCCGAGCCGGCGCGAGACCGGCGCGATGTCGACGTAGGCCACGCCGTATTCCGCGCACAGGCGCTGGGCGGCCGCGTTGAAGGCGTCGAGCTCGGCGCCGATGACGGCCGCGCCGCGCGCGTCCTTGGCCCCGAACGGAGTCGCGCCCCAGTCCGGAATCGACAGTACCAGCACCCGGGCGCGGCGGCCGCGCGCATAGCCCAGCGCGCGCTGCAGCAACTGGCGGAACTCGCCGGCGTACTGCGGCGCGCTGCGGCCGCGGTACTGGTTGTTGACCCCGATCAGCAGACTGACGAAATCCCACTCGCCCAGCGGCTCGGACAGGTCCAGCGCGGTGGCCAGCTCGTCGGTGGTCCAGCCGGTGGTGGCGATGATGCGCGGGTCGGCCAGGCCGACCCCTTGCGCGCGCAAGCCCGCGGCCAGCTGCACCGGCCAGCGGCCGTTCTCGGCCACCGCTTCGCCGATGGTGTAGCTGTCGCCCAGGGCGAGGTAGGACAGGCCCATCTCAGGCAGCGCCATCGCCGCTCAGGCCACCGCGGCCTGGGCCTTGCCTTCGGCGCGCTCGGCGTAGCGGTCGAGCACCCGCTCGATGCGCTGGAACACCTCGCGCACCTGCTCCGGCAGCGGCAGCAGGGTGACCCGGAAATGATTGCGGTAGGGCACGTTGAAGCTCGAACCCGGCACCACCAGCACGTCTTCGGTCTCGAGCAGTTCCAGGGCGAACCGGTGGTCGTCGAAGCCCTGCGCCGCGGCCCCGGTCACCGCCGGGAAGGCGTACAGCGCGCCGGCCGGGGCGACCAGCTCCAGGTGCCTGCTGGCCTGCACCGACTCGATCACCGCGCGGCGCGCTTCGTACAGGCGGCCGCCCGGCGCGCACAGCGGGGCGATGGTGTCCTCGCCGTGCAGCGCGGCCTCGATCGCGAACTGGCCCGGCACGTTGGCGCACAGGCGCAGCGCGCCGAGCAGGTCCATGGCGTGATGGAAATCGCCGCTGGCGACCGGATCGCCCGACAGCACCGCCCAGCCCACGCGCCAGCCGCAGGCGCGGTGCACCTTGGACAGGCCGCCGAAGCTCAGGCAGGGCAGGTCGCCGGCGATCGGCGCGACCGGGGTGAACTGGGCGCCGTCGTAGAGGATCGAGTCGTAGATCTCGTCGCACATCAGCAGCAGCTTGTGGCGCGCGGCGATGGCGACGATGCGCTCGATCAGCTCGCGCGGGTAGGCCGCGCCGGTCGGGTTGTTGGGGTTGATCAGGACGATCGCGCGGGTGCGGCTGGAGACCAGTTGCTCGATCTCGTCCGGGTCGGGCAGGAAGCCGTTCTCCGGCTGGCAGCGGTAGTACACCGGACGGCCGTCGTTGAGGATGGTCGCCGCCGACCACAGCGGGTAGTCGGGCGAGGGCAGCAGCACTTCGTCGCCCGGGTTGAGCAGGGCGCGCAGCGACAGGTCGATCAGCTCGCTGACGCCGTTGCCGACGAACACCCGCTCCGGCGAGGCGTTGGGCGTGCCGCGCTGCTTGTGGAACGCGGCGATCGCCTCGCGCGCCATCGGCAGGCCCTGCTGATGGGTGTAGGGATCGGTGTCGGCGATGCGCTCGGCGATGGCGCGCTGCAGGTGCTCCGGCGCGCGGAAACCGAACGCGCCCGGGTTGCCGATGTTGAGCTTGATCTGCTTGCGTCCCTGGGCCTCCAGCTCGCGAGCTCGCCGGGCCAGTTCACCGCGGATTTCGTAGCGGACTTCGGACAGGCGTTCGCGGGTTTTCAGGGGCGGAAGGGACATCGCGGCAGGATCGGAATGGGAAAGGTGCCGTCCAGACTAGCTGAATCGCTGCCACTAATCAGCTGATCGCCCGGCCCGGCGGGGCCGGCGGCTTGCGGCGGGGCGCACGGTTCGGCCGCCCGCATGCCGGCCGGTCCCGTCGCGCGGCCCGCCGCGACGGGCGCGGACGGCAAAACCGCTCGGCCGGCTATGTAGAATCGCGCCATGTCCCCGGTTGTACGCGCCTTTGACCCCTGAACTGTCCGCCCTGCAGGCGATCGGCTGGCCGATCACGGCCACGGACCCGCTGCCGGCCGACCCGGTCTGGCAGGCGGCCCTGGCCGAGCACCCGCACGCCCGCCCGGCCCGGGTGGTCGAGCAGCACCGCAGCGGCTACGTGGTCGCCGACGGTCCCGACAGCAATTTCCCGGTCGATTCCCTGCCCGAATGGCAGCGCCCGCGCTTCCCGCCCGAGCAGCGGCCCGGGGTCGGCGACTGGCTGCTGATCGAGGGCGAGGGCCGGCGCCGGGTGGTCGCGCTGCTGCCGCGGCATACCGCGATCAAGCGCGGCGCCGCCGGCGAGCACTACAAGCAGCAGCTGATCGCCGCCAACGTCGACACCGTATTCGTGGTCTGCGGCCTGGACGCCGACTTCAACCCGCGCCGGATCGAGCGCTACCTGCTGCTGGTGCGCGGCGGCGCCGAGCCGGTGATCGTGCTGACCAAGGCCGACGAGGCCCTGGCCGCCGACGAGAACGCGATCGTCGCCGCGACCGGGGCGTTGATCGAGCTGGCCCAGGGCGTGGCGGTGCGCGCGGTCAATGCCCGCGACCGCGACGGCGTGCGCGAGGCCCTGGCCGACTGGCTGGGTCCGGGCCGCACCGCGGTGCTGGTCGGTTCCTCCGGCGCCGGCAAGTCGACCCTGACCAACAGCCTGCTCGGCATCGAACGGATGAAGACCGGCGCGGTGCGCGAGAGCGACGCCCGCGGCCGCCACACCACCACCCACCGCGCGCTGATCCCGCTGCCCACTGGCGCCTGCCTGATCGACACCCCGGGCATGCGCGAGCTCAAGCCGACCGGCGAGGAAGACGTCGCCGAGAACTTCGCCGACGTCGAGGCCCTGGCCGAGCAGTGCAAGTTTCGCGACTGCTCGCACAACCGCGAACCCGGCTGCGCGGTGCGCGAGGCGATCGAAGGCGGGCGCCTGGACCCGCAGCGCTTCGCCAACTACCTCAAGCTGCGCGACGAAGTCGCCGGAGCCGCCAACAAGCTCGCCAACCGGCGCGCGCAGAAGGCCGATGAGAAGGTGCTGGGCAAGGCGCTGAACAAGCGCCTGGAAGACAAGTATGGGCGGCGCTGAGGCCGGCCCGGGGATGTGCGTGCTGGCCTGCGGCCGAAGGGTGCTGCGGCGACTGCGAGAGCGAGAGCAACAGCAACAGCAACAGCAACAGCAAATCCCCCCTGCCCCCCTTTTTCAAAGGGGGGAGGCGATCGGGTTTCAAAGGGGGGAGGCGATCGGGGCGGTTGGTGAGGCGGCAACCGTCAGCGGCGTGCGCGGCTTTCAACGGCAGCTCGTCGCGCGCCGCCAACCTGTTCGGCCTTCGCTGCTTCCCCCTCCGAACGACGCTTTGCTGTTCCCCCCTTTGAAAAAGGGGGGCAGGGGGGATTTGCCGTTGCCTCTGCCTCTGCCTTTGCTGCAAACCCAAACCACACCGCACCCCGCCCTCCGAGCCGCCGCATGAGCCTGCTCTCGCCCAGCCTGCACGCCGAGATCCAGCACCACGCCGCGCTCGACGCGCGCATGGTCCGCGCCGCGCGCGGGATCAAGCTGCTGACCATGGCCAGTTGGCCGGCCGGGATGGAAGTGCAGTTCCTCGCCGACTACGCCCGCGGCACCGCGCGGCCGCCGGCGATCATCTATCCCAAGTACGACTTCACCGAGGTCCGCGCCGAACTGGACGCGATCGCCGCCGAGGCCGACCCCGACCATCCGCTCGGCGAGTACCTGATCGACTCCTCGCGCAGTTGGGGCGTCGCCGCGCAACTGGTCGAATCGCTGGGTTCGCCGGCGGTAACCGACTACTCGATCCAGTTGTTCGGCCAGCCCGACGTCGCCCTGCCCGGGCAGGGCCCGAGCACGCGCGAGGCCGCCAACCACTTCATCTCGATCGCCGACGAACTCGATCGCGAGCTGATGTCGCCGGCCGAGACGGTGCAGATCTCCGCCACCGCGCTGAGCCTGCAGTTGCAGCGCGACCTCGACGACTACTTCGACAGCCGGGTGATCGACGTGGTGCTCGACCCCGAGCTGATCGCCAAGGCCGCCGCCGGCGCGACCCGGATCCGCCTGCGCAGCGGCGCGGCGTTCAGCGACTACGACCGCCACCAGCTGCTGCAGCACGAGGCCTTCGTGCACTCGCTGACCGCGCTCAACGGCCGCGAACAGCCGGTGCTGCCGAGCCTGGCCCTGTCCTCGCCGCGCAGCACCGCGACTCAGGAAGGCCTGGCCACCTTCGCCGAACAGATCACCGGCAGCATCGACATCGGCCGGATGAAGCGCCTGAGCCTGCGCATCGACGCGGTGGCGATGGCGCTAGACGGCGCCGACTTCATCGAAGTGTTCCGCTACTTCATCGACGCCGGCCAATCGCCGGAAGACAGCTTCGCCTCGGCCCAGCGCGTCTACCGCGGCGTGCCGACCTCGGGCGGCTCGGCCTTCACCAAGGACACCGTCTACCTGCGCGGCCTGGTCGGCGTGCACACCTTCTTCCGCTGGGCCCTGCGCCAGCAGAAGCTGCACCTGTGCCGCTGGCTGTTCGCCGGCAAGATGACCCTCGGCGACGTGCAGCGTTTCGAGCCGCTGTTCCAGGACGGCGTGCTGGCCCCGCCGCGCTGGATGCCGCCGTGGATCACCCGCGCCAACGGCCTGGCCGGCATGCTCGCGTTCTCGCTGTTCGCCAACCGCATTCGCCTGGACCAGATGGCCGAAGGCGACTTCAGCGAAATCGGTTGACGCCTCTGTAGGAGCGGCGTCAGCCGCGACAACCGCAGCGATGTACGCGAGCGCTGCGGCCGAAGCCAGCACGCCGCATGCTCTGTTATTCCCGGACGACCGGTCTTCGGACAATCCGCTGTCGGTCACCGCTGCGGTTGTCGCGGCTGACGCCGCTCCTACAGGGTTGACCCCTCAAGCCATATGCAAGCCGCCGTTGACCGCATAATCCGCACCGGTCACGAACGCCGCATCGTCCGAGGCCAGCCAGGCGCACAGGCTGGCGACTTCCTCCGGCTTGCCCAGCCGGCGCACCGGCACCGAGGCGGCCAGGCGGTCGAGCACGTCGGGCGGAAACGCGCTGATCGCGGCGCTGGCGACGTAACCCGGCGAGACCGTGTTGACCGTGACCCCGCGCGCGGCGAACTCCTGCGCCAGGGCGCGGGTGAAGCCGTGCATCGCCGATTTGGCGGTGGCGTAGTTGACCTGGCCGATCTGGCCCTTCTGCGCGCTGACCGAGGCGATGTTGATGATCCGGCCCCAGCCGCGCGCCGACATGCCGTCGATGACCTGCTTGGTGATGTTGAACAGGCTGTGCAGGTTGCTGGCCATGACCGCGTTCCAGTCGTCGCGGGTCATTTGCCGGAACAGCACGTCGCGGGTGCCGCCGGCGTTGTTGACCAGCACGTCGATCTCGCCGACCTCGGCCTTGACCTGGGCGAAGGCCTCCACGCTGGAGTTCCAGTCGGCGGCGTTGCCCTCCGAGGCGATGAAGTCGTAGCCCAGCTCGCGCTGCTCGCGCAACCAGGCCGCCTTGCGCGGCGAATTCGGCCCGCAGCCGGCGACCACGGTGTGGCCACTGTCGGCCAGCCTCTGGCAGATCGCGGTGCCGAGGCTGCCCATGCCGCTGGTGACGTAGGCGATGCGGAGTGTCATGGCGAACGGTTCCTGTGTTGGACGAACGACGACGGATCGGACTTCTGTAGGAGCGGCGTGAGCCGCGACAACCGAAGCGGTGTACGCGAGCGTTATGGCCGAGAGCGAAAGCAGTGCAGTTGCAATCGGCCTTGACGATCAGCGGTTTCGGGGGAGAGACGCTTTCGATCGCCGCTCCGGTTGTCGCGGCTCACGCCGCTCCTACAAAAGCTCAGGTGGCGAGCGGGTACAGCGCCAGGGCCAGCGATGCGAACATCAGCACCAGCGACACCAGCACCGCCCACTTCAAGGTGAAGCGCTGGTGGTCGCCGAAGTCGACGTTGGCCATGCCGACCAGCAGATAGGTCGAAGGCACCAGCGGGCTCAACAGGTGCACCGGCTGCCCGGCCAGCGAAGCGCGCGCCATCTCCACCGGGGTAATGCCGTAGTGGCCGGCGGCTTCCGACAGGATCGGCAGCACGCCGAAATAGAACGCGTCGTTGGACATGAAGAAGGTGAACGGCATGCTCGCGATCGCCGTGATCACCGCCAGGTAAGGGCCCCAGGCGTCCGGGATCACCGCCAGGAAGCTGCGCGACATCGCCTCGACCATGCCGGTGTTGGACAGGATGCCGGTGAAGATGCCGGCGGCGAAGATCAGCGACACCACCGCCAGCACGTTGCCGGCGTGGTTGCCGATGCGCCGGCGCTGCTCGGCCAGGTCCGGGTAGTTGATCACCAGCGCGATCGCGAAGCCGATCATGAACAACACCGGCAACGGCAGCACGCCCAGCACCAGCGCGGTCATCAGCGCCACGGTCAGGCCGGCGTTGACCCACAGCAGCTTGGGCCGCTTGGTGTCCTCGCTGTCGGCCAGGGTCGGCAGGTTGTCGCTGGCGGTGTCCAGCTCCGGATTCCAGTCCGCGGCATGGCCGTGCAGGGTGACGATGCCCAGGCGCTTGCGTTCGCGCAGGCCCAGATACCAGGACAGCGCGAGCACCGACAGCAGCGCCACCGCCATCGCCGGCACCAGTGGCACGAACACATCGCTGGGGTCGACGTGCAGCGCGGTCGCCGCGCGCGCGGTCGGTCCGCCCCACGGGGTCAGGTTCATCACCCCGCCGGCGAGGATGGTCACGCAGGTCAGGTTGAGCGCGTTCATGCGCAGGCGCTGGAACAGCGGCAGCATCGCCGAGACGGTGATCATGTAGGTGGTCGAGCCGTCGCCGTCGAGCGAGATCAGCATCGCCAGCACCGCGGTGCCGACCACGATCTTGAGCGGGTCGCCCTTGACCAGCTTGAGGATGCGCTTGACGATCGGATCGAACAGGCCGGCGTCGATCATGACCCCGAAGTACAGGATCGCGAACATCAGCATCACCCCGGTCGGGGCGATCTTCTTGATGCCCTCGATCATCATCTCGCCGATGCCCGCGCCGTAGCCGCCGAGCAGGGCGAAGGCGATCGGGATCACGATCAGCGCGACCAGCGGCGACAGCCGCTTGCTCATGATCAGGTACATGAAGGTCAGGACCATGCCGAAGCCGAGCGCGGTCAACATGAGGGACTCCCGGGAAGGCTAGAAGTGAGCGGAGAGGAGTGAGGAGCGAGCGGAAGGCGGGGCGCAGAGAGCGATTTCTCACTCCTCGCTCCCCTGCGCTCGCTCCTGCTTCAAAAGTCGTACTGAAACCGCCCGGTCAACGCCCGGGTCCGGTCGAGCGTGACGCCCGCCAGCCGGTCGCGATTGCGGCTCTCGATCCAGTCGAGCATGAAGCGCAGGTTCGAACGCAGGTGCCAGTTGACGCCGAGGCTGGCCTGTTCCATCGACACGTCGCTGAAGTTCGCGCTGCCGTCGAGGTGCTGCTTGCCGCGGATCGTGTCGTAGCGCAGCGCCACCTGCCAGGCGCCGCTCTCGCGCAAGGGCTTGACCCGGGCGAAGCGGCCGGTCTTGCTGTCGTAAGGCATCGATTCGCCAGTCAGGAACCAGCCGACCAGGCCGTAGGCGGAACGCACCTGGCCGCGCTGCGAACCGTCGTCGAAGTTCGCTCCGCCCAATTCCGACTGCACATACAGCGGCCCCTGCGACAGGCCGAACTCCAGCGAGTACTTGTCGACGTCGGTGTCCAGGCCGCGGTTGAAGTTGACCAGGGTCGCGCGGCTGTTGTCGGACAGGTGGCCGGCCGGGCGCGGTGCGATGCGCAGCCCATTGGCGCCGTCGCGGCCCGGATGATCGTAGTACTCGCGCGCCAGCGACAGGCCCAGATGCAGGGTGCGGTCTTCGTCGCGCAGCGGCGTCCAGGTGCCGCGCGCGCCGACCGCATGGCCCTTGACCTTCCAGGCGTCGATGCTTTCCAGGCTGTAGACGCTGCCGCCGACGGTATAGTCCGGGCGCGCGGTGATCCAGGCCGCGCCGAGCCGGTACAGCGGCGCGACCGAACTGGCGAACATCGAGCGCTCCATGAACACGCCGTAGTTCGAGCTGATCCGGTCGTCGAGGGTGAAGTACTGCTTGAACTGGCCGACGGTCAGCTTGCCGGCCTTGAAATCGCGGGTGAGGTAGACGTCCTTGGCCTCGACGCTGTCGCCGGAGAACTCGTCCTGCAGGCCGGCGAAGTCGCCTTCGATCTTGTAGCCCCAGCCGTAGAACTTGCCCGACAGGTCCAGCCACAGCCGGCGCACTTCGGTGTCGTCGGGGTTGCGCGGGCCGCGCGCGTCGTTGTCGAAACTGGCGAAGTCCCAGTGGATGCGGCCGCCGAATTCGGCGGTGACCGGGCCTTCGGCCTCGTCGGCGGCGAAGGCGGGCGCGGCGGCCAGGCACAGTGCGACGCACGCGGCGGCGTGGCGGATACACGACATCGATGTTCTCCCGTTGCCCCGTCGCCGACCCGTTTTTTATGGGATTTCCGGCGACAGGCGCGCATGTCTGCGCTTATAGTTGCTTCAGCCGGGACGGCCAGCCGCAACCCCTCGAACCCAGGCTAGGCGGGCGAAGCTGTCATTGACCTGTCATGCCGTCCCCGCCCGTCCGATCCGATCGGCGGCTTCACCTGACCGCGGCCGCGCCGCGACGAGAGCATTGCGTGCGCATCCTGCTGGTCGAGGACAATGCGGACCTGGCCGACGCCATCGTCAGGCGCATGCGCCGCGACGGCCATGCGGTGGACTGGCAATCCGACGGCGTCGCCGCGGCCAGCGTGCTGCGCTACCAGGCCTTCGACCTGATCGTGCTCGACATCGGCCTGCCGCGGCTCAGCGGCTTCGGCTTGCTGGCCGGCCTGCGCGAACGCGGCGACGCCACGCCGGTGCTGATGCTGACCGCGCGCGACGGCATCGAGGACCGGGTCAAGGCGCTCGATGCCGGCGCCGACGACTACCTCAGCAAGCCGTTCGATTTCCGCGAGTTCGAAGCGCGCTGCCGCGCGCTGCTGCGCCGCCATCAGGGCCGCGCCGCCGACGCGGTGCAGATCGGCGGCCTGGTGTTCGACGCCGGCGCGCACCGGGTGACCCTGGACGGCGAAGCGATCGAACTGCCGAACCGCGAGTTCCGCCTGCTCGAGATCCTGATCGGCCGGCTCGGCCAGGCGGTCGGCAAGGACGAGATCGGCAACGGCCTGTTCGGCTTCGACGACGAGGCCGGGCCGAACGCGATCGAGCTCTACGTCGGCCGCTTGCGCAAGCGCCTGGCGGCGGCGCCGTTGCGCATCGTCACCGTGCGCGGCGTCGGCTATCTGCTCGAACCCAGCGACGGCCGCGGCGCCACCGATGGCGGTGGAGCGGGCGATGACTGAGCCCGCCGCGCGCCGCGATTCTATCCGCCGCACCCTGCTGCTGTACCTGGGCACTTTGTCGCTGATCGGCGCGGCGCTGCTGTTCCTGGCCGCGCGCAGCTACGGCCGCAGCGCCGCCGACCGTTCCTACGATCACCTGCTGGTCGCCTCGGCTTTGTCGATCGCCGACAGCGTGGCCTTGGTCGACGGCCAGTGGCAGGTCGATCTGCCCTATGCCGCGCTCGACCTGCTGGCGATGGCGCCGGAGGACCGGGTGTTCTACCGCGTCGCCAGCGCCGAGGGCGCGACCATCACCGGTTATGCCGACCTGCCGTCGCCGCCTTCGCCGCCGCCGCGCGACGGCCGGCCGCGGCTGTTCGACGCGGTCTATCGCGGCGAGCCGACCCGCTTCGTCGCGGTCTCGCGCTCGGTCGCCGGGCCGGCGACCCAGGGCCGCGCCATCGTCCAGGTCGGCCAGACCCGGCTCGCCCGCGAGGCCCTGGCCGACGACGTGGTGCTGCGCGCGCTGGTCGCGATCGTGGCCTTGTCGCTGGCGGCGCTGGCCCTGGTCTGGATCGGCGTGCACCGCGCGCTGCGGCCGTTGCAGAAGCTCGAACGCGACCTGTCGCTGCGCGAGCCGTCCGACCTCAAGCCGGTCGCCGGCGAAGTGCCGCTGGAGCTCGACCAACTGGTCGGTGCGTTGAATCGCTTCATGGCCCGGCTGGCGGCCAGCAACGAAACCCTGCGCGCCTTCATGGGCGATGCCGCGCACCAGATGCGCACCCCGCTGGCGGCGCTGCGCGCGCAGGCGCAGCTGGCGCTGGACGAGGACGACCCGGCCGAACAGCGCCGCAGCCTGGTCACCATCGAGCGCAACGCCAGCCACATGAGCCGGCTGCTGAACCAGTTGCTCAGCGACGCCAGCGCGATCCATCGCAGCCACCTGCAGCAGTTCGAAACCGTCGATCTGGCCGAGGTGTTGCACCAGGCCGTGTACGAATCGATCCCGCAGGCCGGGCCGCGGCCCGAAGTGCGGCTGGCCGCGACCGGCGAACCGATGCGCGTGCACGGCGACGCCTTGCTGCTGCGCGAAGCGCTGAAGAACCTGATCGACAACGCGCTCAAGCACGGCCGTCCGCCGCCGGGCCGCGACGGCGGGCCCTTGCAGATCGCCCTGACCGCGGCCGAAGACCCGGCCTGGGCGGTGCTGACCGTCGCCGACCACGGCCCCGGCATCGCCCCGGCCGACGCTGGCAGCGTGTTCGAACGCTTCGCCCGCGGCCGCGACGCCGCCGCCGGCGGCGCCGGCCTGGGCCTGGCGATCGTCAAGCGCATCGTCGACAGCCATGGCGGCCGGATCGATCTGAGCAACCGGGTCGGCGGCGGGCTGGTGGTGACCTTGCGGCTGCCGAGGAGCGAGAAGTGAGGGTAGAGAAGTGAGGAGCGAGCGGAAGCAAGAACAACAACAACGGCAGCGGCGCCTGTGGCGGCGTGGCGGCGTGCGCTTGTGCCTTTACTCACTCCTCACTCCTCTCCTCTCGCTCCTCGCTCTTGCCAGCCCCGCCGCCCCCGGCGACGTCCGCGTCTTCAAGGCCCCGCAAGCCGTTACCGCCCGCCTGCGCATCCACGGCTCGACCGACATCGAGAACTTCGCCGCGGTGATCGCCGACTACCAGCGCCTGCGCCCCGGCACCGAGGTCGAGTACGCCGACCTGGTCGCGCAGGACATCTACCGCCGCCATCTGCAGGCGCGCGAGGGCGGCCGCGCCGGCGCCGACCTGCTGATCAGCAGCGGCATGGACCTGCAGACCAAGCTGGCCAACGACGGCCACGCGCTGGCCCATCGCTCGGCCGCCACCGCCGGCCTGCCGGCCTGGTCGCAATGGCGCCACGAGGCTTTCGGCATCAGCTACGAGCCGGTGGTGATCGTCTACAACAAGCGCCTGCTGCCGCCGGCCAAGGTCCCGCGCACCCGCCGCGAGCTGCTGGCCCTGCTGCGCGACCCGGCCGCGCCGCTGGCCGGCAAGGTCGGCAGCTACGACGTCTCGCGCAGCAGCGTCGGCTACCTGCTGGCGACCCAGGACCACCAGCTCGGCAGCATGGCCGGCGCCCTGCAGGCCGCGCTCGGCGCCAACCGGGTGCGGCTGGAGGAGCGCACCGGCGCGCTGCTGGACCGGGTCGCGCGCGGCGAGCTGGCCCTGGCCTACAACGTGCTGGGCTCCTACGCCCAGGCCCGGGTCGACGCCGGCGCCCCGCTCGGCATCGTCCTGCCCGAGGACTACACCCTGGTCCTGTTGCGCACCGCGCTGATCCCGCGCGGCGCGCCCAATGCCGCCGAGGCCGGGCGCTTCCTCGACTACCTGCTGTCGCCGCGCGGCCAGGCCCTGCTCGCCCGCCAGGTCGGGCTGCAGCCGATCCGCGCCGCCGACGGCGCGCCGCTGGCCCCGCACGCGCGCGACGGCGCCGGCGTGCGCGCGCTGCGGCCGATCACCCTCGGCCCCGGCCTGCTGGTGTATCTGGACGCGCTCAAGCGCCGCCAGTTCCTCGAAGCCTGGCGTAGCACGGTCCAGCCCGGCCGCAAGGAGCCCGCCGATGCGCCCTGAGCCGGGCGCCCATACGCAGGCGTCGGGCGGCTTTCGCGCCGCCCGCGCCGGCTTCGGCAAAGCGCCCGCGGCGCCTGCCGGGTACAACTCCAAAGTACTAAGGACTCCTCCGACGCGGTCGCGCGAATCCGCCTCGGCGATCCTTTAGACTGCTAGCCCGACCACCTCGCGCCCTTGCCACGGCACTTTTATCTGATGTCCGACAACGATCTGAAAACCGCCGCGCTCGACTACCACCGCCTGAACCCGCCGGGCAAGATCAAGGTCACCGCGACCAAGCCGATGGTGACCCAGCGCGACCTGGCCCTGGCCTACTCGCCGGGCGTGGCCTACGCCTGCGAGGCGATCGTCGAGGACCCGAACACCGCCAGCGAGCTCACCGCCCGCGGCAACCTGGTCGCGGTGATCAGCAACGGCACCGCCGTGCTCGGCCTGGGCGACATCGGCCCGCTGGCCGGCAAGCCGGTGATGGAAGGCAAGGGCGTGCTGTTCCAGAAGTTCGCCGGCATCGACGTGTTCGACATCGAGATCGACGAGCGCGACCCGGACAAGCTGGTCGACATCATCGCCTCGCTGGAGCCGACCTTCGGCGGCATCAACCTGGAAGACATCAAGGCGCCGGAGTGCTTCATCGTCGAGCGCAAGCTGCGCGAGCGGATGAAGATCCCGGTGTTCCACGACGACCAGCACGGCACCGCGATCATCGTGGGCAGCGCGGTGCTCAACGCGCTGGAGATCGTCGGCAAGAACATCGGCGAGGTGAAGCTGGCCACCAGCGGCGCCGGCGCGGCCGGCATCGCCTGCTTGGACATGCTGGTCGCCCTGGGCATGAAGCCGGAGAACATCCTCGCGGTCGACCGCGACGGCGTGCTCTACACCGGCCGCGGCAAGATGGACCCGGACAAGGAGCGCTACGCGCGCGACACCGACAAGCGCACCCTGGCCGACATCGTCGCCGGCGCCGACGTGTTCCTGGGCCTGTCGGCCGGCGGCGTGCTCAAGGCCGAGATGGTCGCGACCATGGCCGACAAGCCGATCATCCTGGCCCTGGCCAATCCCTATCCGGAAATCCTGCCGGAGGACGCCAAGGCCGTGCGTCCGGACTGCATCATCGCCACCGGCCGTTCGGACTACCCGAACCAGGTCAACAACGCGCTGTGCTTCCCCTACAT
This sequence comes from Lysobacter sp. BMK333-48F3, assembly GCF_019733395.1. Lineage (NCBI taxonomy): Bacteria > Pseudomonadati > Pseudomonadota > Gammaproteobacteria > Lysobacterales > Lysobacteraceae > Lysobacter > Lysobacter sp. BMK333-48F3. The sequence continues at coordinate 2,180,307 of NZ_JAIHOO010000001.1, forward strand.
CTTCCGCGGCGCGCTCGACGTCGGCGCGACGGTGATCAACGAGGAGATGAAGCTGGCCTGCGTGCGCGCGATCGCCCAGCTGGCGCGGATGGAGTCCTCCGACCTCGGCGGCGCCTACGGCGGCGAAGTGCCGACCTTCGGCGCCGAGTACCTGATCCCGCGCCCGTTCGACCCGCGCCTGCTGGTGATGCTGGCCCCGGCCGTGGCCAAGGCGGCGATGGACTCCGGCGTCGCCGCGCGTCCGATCGCCGACATGGACGCCTACGAAGAAAAGCTCAGCCAGTACATCTACCGCACCAGCCTGCTGATGAAGCCGGTGTACGACAAGGCCCGCGCCGACCGCAAGCGCGTGGTCTATGCCGAGGGCGAGGAAGAGACCGTGCTGCGCGCGGTGCAGACGGTGATCGACGAAGAGCTGGCCTATCCGATCCTGATCGGCCGCCCCGACGTCATCGAGACCCGCATCCAGCGCCTGGGCCTGCGCATGCGCGAAGGCGTCGACTTCGAGTTGACCAACATCAACGACGACCCGCGCTTCAACGACTACTGGCAGCAGTACCACGCCCTGACCGAACGCCGCGGCGTGACCCCGGCGGCGGCCAAGAACCTGCTGCGTTCGCGCCCGACTCTTATTGCGGCGCTGATGGTCGAACGCGGCGAAGCCGATGCGATGATCTCCGGGTTGGTCGGCCGCTTCCACAAGAAGCTGGGCTACATGCGCAGCATCTTCGACTTCGACCCGGGCGTGTCCGGCACCGCGGCGATGACCGGCGTGATCAACGACCAGGGCGCGTGGTTCTTCCTCGATACCCACGTGCAGGTCGACCCGACCGCCGAGCAGATCGCCGAAGCCACCCTGCAGGCGACCTACCGCCTCAAGCTGTTCGGCATCGAGCCCAAGGTCGCGCTGCTGTCGCACTCCAACTACGGCAGCCACGACAACCCGTCGGCGGCGAAGATGCGCAAGGTCCGGCAGATCGTGAAGCAGCGCCAGCCCAAGCTGGAAATCGACGGCGAGATGCAGGCCGACACGGCCTGGGACGATCTGCTGCGCAAGCGCATCTTCCCCAACGCCACCCTGCACGGCCGCGCCAACCTGTTCGTGCTGCCCAACCTGGACGCCGCCAACATCACCTACAACATGGTCCGGGTGATGACCGACGGCGTGGCGATCGGCCCGATCCTGATGGGCTTGGACAAGCCGGCGCACATCCTGACCCCGGCCTCGACCCCGCGCCGCGTGGTCAACATGACCGCGATCGCCGCAGTCGACGCCCAGATCCGCGCCGCGCGCGAGGCCGAGCGCAAGGCCTGACCGGGTTCCGGCGACGCGGCCAGCCCGCGTCGCCGCCTGATCCCCAGCGTTCCCACCCGAAGCATTCCCCCCCTTTGAAAAAGGGGGGCTAGGGGTGGATTTGCTTCCAGCGCCATGCCTCGATGACGCTGGTCGCTCCGACCGACGACGAAGGCGCTCTATATTCTCCGCGTCCCCGGTCGCGGCTCACGCCGCTCCTACAAAAGCCGATCTCGCGCCCTTGCGGTTCCCCCCTTTGAAAAAGGGGGGTAGGGGGGATTTGCTTCTAGCGCCATGCCTCGATGACGTTGGCCGCTCCGACCGACGACGACGGCGCTTCTGTTTTCTCCGCGTCCCCGATCGCGGCTCACGCCGCTCCTACAAAAGCCGATTTCGCGCCCTTGCGGTTCCCCCCCCTTTGAAAAAGGGGGGGTAGGGGGGATTTGCTTCTAGCGCTATGCCTCGATGACGTTGGTCGCTCCGACCGACGACGACGGCGCTCTATTTTCTCCGCGTCCTCGGTCGCGGCTCACGCCGCTCCTACAGAAGCCGATCTCGCGCCCTTGCTGTTCCCCCCTTTGAAAAAGGGGGGAACAGCAAGGGCGCGAGATCGGCTTCTGTAGGAGCGGCGTGAGCCGCGACCGAGGACGCGGAGAAAATAGAGCGCCGTCGTCGTCGGTCGGAGCGACCAACGTCATCGAGGCATAGCGCTAGAAGCAAATCCCCCCTACCCCCCCTTTTTCAAAGGGGGGGGAACCGCAAGGGCGCGAAATCGGCTTTTGTAGGAGCGGCGTGAGCCGCGATCGGGGACGCGGAGAAAACAGAAGCGCCGTCGTCGTCGGTCGGAGCGGCCAACGTCATCGAGGCATGGCGCTAGAAGCAAATCCCCCCTACCCCCCTTTTTCAAAGGGGGGAACCGCAAGGGCGCGAGATCGGCTTTTGTAGGAGCGGCGTGAGCCGCGACCGGGGACGCGGAGAAAACAGGAGCGCCGTCGTCGTCGGTCGGAGCGAGCAGCGTCATCGACGCATGGCGCTAGAAGCAAATCCCCCCTACCCCCCTTTGAAAAAGGGGGGTAGGGGGGATTTGCTTCTAGCGCCATGCGTCGATGACGCTGCTCGCTCCGACCGACGACGACGGCGCTCCTGTTTTCTCCGCGTCCCCTGTCGCGGCTCACGCCGCTCCTACAGGGAATGCGGCCGCCCTCAGCGAACGCTATCGAACTGCAGGTCCCAGTACCGCCGCTGGAAAAATTCGCGGCCCAGGGCGCGCGCCGCCTGCAACGGCGCTTCCGGCGCATCGACGATCTCGCCACGCTGATTGCCGTAGGCGTGCACCGTGCCGATGAATTGCGAACGCGTATAGCGCGCGTACTCCTGCAGCTGCTGCACGATCCCCAGCGCGATCCCCGGATAGATCTCCTCCGACGCCGTCAGCAGCGCCACCTTCTTGCCCGCCACGCCGGCACGCGTTTGCGCGTAATCCGGATAGCTGCGGGCGAAATAGCAGAACATCCGGTCGAAGAACGCCTTCGCCTGCGCCGACATCCCGTACCAGTACACCGGCGTGCACAGCGCCACGCCCTGCGCCGGCAGGAACTCGTCGAAAAACAGATCGCGGAAACCGTCGTCGATCCGACAGCGCCCGTCCGCGTCGCGGCACTGACGGCAATCGCGCAGGAATCCCGTCAAATGGTCGTCGAGGAAGCGCACCACCGCCGGCGTGCCGGCGGCTTCGGCGCCCTCGCGCACGGCGGCGGCCAGGGCGGCGCTGTTGCCGTTGCGGCGGGGGCTGGCGGCGAGGATCAGCAAACGGGGTGGGCTGGCGGTCATTGAGTGGCATCGATAGCGGCGCTAGGCTGGCCGGAGCGATGAATCTAAATCGCCGACAGATAGCTCTACAAAAGACAAAAATTCGCTTGAGATGAGTTGAATTCAGCTCAAACCGGAGCCGTCCGTGTTCGCCGACCTGCCCCTGACCGCCCTGCGCAGCTTCGAATCCGCCGCCCGCCGGCTCAGCTTCAAGGCCGCGGCCGAGGAACTGCACGTCACCCCGACCGCGATCTCGCACCAGGTCCGCCAACTCGAATCCTGGCTCGGCGCCGCCCTGTTCGAACGCCGCGCCCGCGGCGTGGCGCTGACCGCCGAAGGCCGGCGCTTGTTCGACGCCGTGCACGGCGCCCTGCTCGACGTCGTCCACAGCGTCGACAGCCTGCGCCCGCAGCGCAGCGCCGGCAGCCTGACCGTCACCACCACCGCCTCGTTCGCCGCGCTGTGGCTGATCCCACGCATCGGCCGCTTCTACCAGCAGCATCCCGAGCTCAGCCTGCGCATCGACACCGGCGCGCACGTGGTCGACCTCAACCTCGACGCCGGCGTCGACGTCGCGATCCGCTACGGCGGCGCGGTGCCCGCCGACCTGGTGCGTCACGGCGGCCTGCGCGAACACTTCGGCGTCTACGGCGCTCCGGACCGGATCGAACAACTCGCCGCCGATCCGGCGCCGACCCTGATCGGCGTGGCCTGGAGCGATTCGACCCTGTACCCCTGCAGTTGGGCGGCGTGGTGCGAACAAGCCGGCGTCGACTGGCTGGGCCCGGACACGGTGGTGCGCGACTACGACGAAGAGCACTACGCCATGCACGCCGCCGGCGCCGGCCAGGGCCTGGTGCTGGCGAGTTCGATCGTGGTGACCGGCAGCGTCGCCCGCGGCCTGCTCGCGCCCGTGCGCCCCGACATCACCGTCCCCGGCGAGACCTACCACGTCCTCACCGTCCCCGGCCGCGAACGCCACCCGCCGGTACGCGCCTTCCTGCGCTGGCTCGACGCCGAGATGCGCGCGCTTTGATGCCAAGCGGCGTACCGCCCCCTGTAGGAGCGGCGTGAGCCGCGACAACCGAAGCGGTTGACGTCAGCGTCTTATCCGAAACCTCGCACCTACACACCGCGCTTCGGAACCCTCGCTTCCGAACGTCGCTTCGGCTGTCGCGGCTCACGCCGCTCCTACAAGAAGCCACGCACTCACCGTGCTAATAATCCCACCCGAAGGATTCCCCCCTTTGAAAAAGGGGGGCAGGGGGGATTTGCTCTTGGCGCCATGCCGCAGTCGCACTCGCAACCCCGACCAACGACGACGTCACCCGCATTTTCTCCGCATCCCCTTATCGCGCCTCGCGCCGCTCCTACAACACCGTCACGCCAGCGCCACCTCCCCCGGCAACCAGCGCAGCGCGAACTCGCGCAACAGCTTCACCTTCGCCGAGCGGCGCAGGTCCGGATGGGTGGCGAACCACAGATCCGTCTGCACCGGCGCCAGCGGCGCCGAAATCCGCCGCACCCACGGCGAGGCATCGGCCAGATAGCACGGCAACAACGCCCGCCCCAAGCCCGCCTCGCACGCCGCCAACGCCGCCGGCAGCGTATTGACCCGCATCGCGATGCGTTCCTCCGCCACCCGCCCCTGCAACCACTGCGCCGAGGACAGATGCGCCAGGCTCTCGTCCAGCGCCACCCAATCGCCCTGCACCAACGCCGTCTCGTCCAACAGCTTCGCCCGCGCCGGCAGCGAGGCCTTGGCCGCATACGCCGCGATCGAAATCGCCGCGACCTTGCGCGACGACAAACCCTCCGGCGCCAGCGCGCTGGCGCGCAAGGCCACGTCCGCGTCCTGCTGCTGCAGGCTCAGGAACGCATTGGCGATCACCAACTCGCAACGCAGCCCCGGCTGCTCGGCGCGGAACGCCGCGCACATCCGCGCCGCCACCGGCGCCAGCGTGTCGGGCAGGGTGATCCGGATCCGGCCCTCGGTGCGCGCGTCGCGCCCCGACAGCTCGCGCTGCAGGCGCTCGCTCTCGGCCAGCATGCGCTGCGCCCCGGCGATGGTCAGCTCGCCCGCGTCGGTCGGCGTGTAACCGCGCCGGCTGCGCCGGAACAGCGCCGCGCCGACCCGCGCCTCGACCGCCGCCAGGCGCCGGAACGCGCTCGAATGATCCAGCCCCAGCGCCTTGACCGCGCCGGTCAGGCTGCCGTGCGCGCCGATCGCGCGCACCAGTTCCAGGTCGTCCAGGCCCAAGCGTTCGTGTCGCATCTGCAAGCAATCCTTGTCGATTCGCCGTGTTGGCGCCGCCGCGGCGGACGCCGAAAGTAGCGCCATCCCAACGGAGCGCACTCATGAAACTGTACTTCACCCCCGGCACCTGCTCGTTCGCCCCGCACCTGGCGATCCGCGAACTCGGTCTCGACGTCGAACTCAGCCGGGTGCGCATCGGCGCCGACCCGGTCGTGGTCGCCGACGGCCGCGATTTCCGCCAGATCAACCCGCTCGGCTACGTGCCGGTGCTGGAGCTCGACGACGGCCGCGTCCTCACCGAAGGCTCGGCGATGCTGCTGCACCTGGCCGACGCCCATCCGGAGGGCGGCCTGGCCCCGCCCGCCGGCACCGCCGAGCGCGACGAACTGCACCGCTGGCTGGTCTTCATCGGCACCGAACTGCACAAGACCTTCAGCCCCTGGCTGTTCCACCCCGAATACGGCGAACAGGCCGCCCAGGTCGCCCGCGAGCGGTTGTTCAAGCGCCTGGCGGTGGTCGAGCGCCACCTCGAAGGCCGCCAGTACCTGCTGGGCGAGCGCTTCGGCATCGCCGACGCCTACCTGTTCACCGTCGTCGACTGGGTGCGGCCGCTGAAGATCGCGCTCGACGACTACCCCAACATCGCCGCCTACCTCGAACGCGTGCGCGCCCGCCCGGCCGTCGCCGAGGCCTTGCGCCGGGAGAAGACCCCATGAACGCGGAAATGCTGCGCCCCGGCACGGCCTGGACCCTGCTGATCGCCGCCGGCCTGATCGACGTGGTCTGGGCGCTGACCATGAAACTGTCCCAGGGCTACACCCGCCTGGGCTGGAGCGTGGTCTCGGTGATCTCGCTGATCGCCTTCGTCTGGCTGCTCGGCCGCGCCCTGACCGCGCTGCCGGTCGGCAGCGCCTACGCTGTATGGACCGGCATCGGCGCCGCCGGCACCGTGTTGATCGGCTCGGTCCTGTTCGGCGAAGCCCTGACCCCGATGCGCCTGGCCGGCGTCGGTTTGGTGGTTGCCGGCATCGTGGTGTTGCGTAGCGCGTGAGCCGTGCCACCCTGCGTGCCGCCCCTGTAGGAGCGGCGTGAGCCGCGACAACCGAAGCGACGCACGCAAGCGCACCATCCGAAACCTGCCGCAACCAACGCATCACCGCTTCGGCTACAACGCTTTCGATCACCGCTTCGGTTGTCGCGGCTTACGCCGCTCCTACAAAGGGCGGCTATGCCGCGACAACCGGCTGCGGCGAAACCCCACCGCGCGACGTCGCCTATTCCGATCCCGCTTCAACGCCGCAGCGACCACGCTGCCCGCATGGCCCCGATCCCGCCACGCCCACCCGGACATGCCGCGTTGCGTCGCGGCCGCGCATCCGAATCCGGCCGTGTCTATTTCGTCACCTGCGTCACCCGCGACCGCCGCGCGCTGTTCGCCGATCCCATCCTCGCCCACACCATGGCCGAGGCCTTGCTCGACCGCCGCCTCTGGCCGCGCTCGCGGCTGCTCGCCTGGGTGCTGATGCCCGACCACTGGCACGGACTGATCGAACTCGGCGCCTGGGAAACCTTGCCGGACCTGATGTGCCGGCTGAAATCCAACACCGCCCGCCACATCCGCTTCGCATTGCCGCTGGCCTGCCAGGTATGGGCCGCCGCCTACCACGACCGCGCGCTGCGCCAGGACGACTGCTTGCTAAGCGCAGCCCGTTACCTCGTCGCCAACCCACTGCGCGCCGGTCTGGTCCAAAGCATCGGCGACTACCCCTACTGGGGCGCCGTCTGGATCGACGGCGTCCCGCCCCACACCCGTGCCGCCCCACCGCACCGCCTGGCGACGAACCCACCTCTGTAGGAGCGGCGTGAGCCGCGACATCCGCAGCGGTGCACGCAAGCGTCCCATCCGAAGCCCGGCCAACCGGAACGAACATCCCCAACACCCCGATTCGGCCGGCTTCGGCCAACGCGCTGTCAAACACCGCTGCGGCTGTCGCGGCTCACGCCGCTCCTACAAAAAACCGTCACGATCGATGGCGTCCCACCCCGTAAGACGGCGTACCGCCCCCTGTAGGAGCGGCGTAAGCCGCGACATCCGCAGCGATGCACGCAAGCGCCCCATCCGAAGCCCGGCCAACCGGAACGAACATCCCCAACACCCCGATTCGACCAGCTTCGGCCAACGCGCTGTCGACCACCGCTGCGGATATCGCGGCTCACGCCGCTCCTACAAAAAACCCACCCGACCCGCAGCGGCAAAGGCCACCGTCACACACCCACCACACGCCCCCGTATCCACACCAACGCCCCTAGCCAAAACGAACTATTCCACCCCACCGGCCACCCCCCGCAAGCCGTAACCCGGTCGCCGTTTGTTAGACTCGGGGCTCTAATCCGCCCCCCACCTCCGAGGCGCGGCCACGGGGCCGCGAGATCGATGAATCAGCCGCTTGCCAGCTCTTTGCACGACCTGCTCCAGAACGATCCCGATCCGACCGAAACCCAGGAATGGGTCGAATCCGTCCAGGCCGTCATCGCCCGCGACGGCGCCGAGCGCGCCCACCAGCTGCTTGAGGGCATGGTCGAGGTGACCCGCCGCGCCGGCGCCCACCTGCCGTTCCAGCCCACCACCGAATACATCAACACCATCCCGCCGCACCTGGAGGCCAAGAGCCCCGGCGACGCCGCGATGGAATGGCGGATCCGCTCGCTGATCCGCTGGAACGCCATGGCCATGGTCGTGCGCGCCAACCGCAAGCCCGGCGACCTCGGCGGCCACATCGCCAGCTTCGCCTCGGCGGCCACCCTGTACGACGTCGGCTTCAACCACTTCTGGCGCGCGCCCTCGGCCGATCACCCCGGCGACCTGGTCGGCATCCAGGGCCACAGCTCGCCCGGCATCTACGCGCGCTCCTTCCTCGAAGGCCGCATCAGCGAATCGCAGATCGACCACTTCCGCATGGAAGTCGACGGCCGCGGCGTCAGCTCCTACCCGCACCCCTGGCTGATGCCCGATTACTGGCAGATCCCGACCGTGTCGATGGGCCTGGGCCCGATCAGCGCGATCTACCAGGCCCGCAACTGGAAGTACCTGGAAGGCCGCGGCCTGATGCCGAAGTCCGACCGCAAGGTCTGGGCCTTCCTCGGCGACGGCGAGACCGACGAACCCGAATCGCTCGGCGCGATCTCGGTCGCCGGCCGCGAAGGCCTCGACAACCTGATCTTCGTCATCAACTGCAACCTGCAGCGCCTCGACGGCCCGGTGCGCGGCAACGGCAAGATCATCCAGGAGCTGGAAGGCCAGTTCCGCGGCGCCGGCTGGAACGTCATCAAGACCGTCTGGGGCAGCTACTGGGATCCGCTGCTGGCCCGCGACACCACCGGCAAGCTGCGCCAGCTGATGATGGAAACCGTCGACGGCGAATACCAGAACTGCAAGGCCTTCGGCGGCAAGTACACCCGCGACAATTTCTTCGGCAAGTACCCGGAAACCGCCGCGCTGGTCGCCAACCTGTCCGACGACGACATCTGGCGCCTCAACCGCGGCGGCCACGACCCGCACAAGGTCTACGCCGCCTACCACGAGGCGGTGAACACCAAGGGCATGCCGACCGTGATCCTGGCCAAGACGGTCAAGGGCTACGGCATGGGCGCCTCGGGCGAATCGCTCAACCCGACCCATGGCACCAAGAAGATGGACGACGAAGCCGTCCGTCTGTTCCGCGACCGCTTCAACATCCCGGTCACCGACGAGCAGCTCAAGGACGGCGCCGTACCGTTCTACCACCCCGGCGAGAAGTCGCCGGAAGTCGAATACATGCACGAGCGCCGCAAGGCCCTCGGCGGCTACCTGCCGCAGCGCCGGCGCAAGGCCAGCACCTCGCTGGACGTGCCCAAGCTGGACGCCTACGACCGCCTGCTCAAGAGCACCGGCGAGCGCGAAATCAGCACCACGATGTCGTTCGTGCAGGCTCTGAACATCGCCCTGCGCGACAAGCAGGTCGGCCCGCGCCTGGTACCGATCGTCGCCGACGAAGCCCGCACCTTCGGCATGGAAGGCCTGTTCCGCCAGCTCGGCATCTACGCCCCGCACGGCCAGAAGTACAAGCCGGTCGACCGCGACCAGCTGATGTACTACCGCGAAGACGTCACCGGCCAGGTGCTGGAAGAAGGCATCACCGAAGCCGGCGCGTTCGCGTCCTGGCTGGCGGCCGCCACCAGCTACAGCACCAACGACCTGCAGATGCTGCCGCTGTACATCTACTACTCGATGTTCGGCTTCCAGCGCATCGGCGACAGCGCCTGGCAGGCCGCCGACATGCGCGCCCGCGGCTTCCTGCTCGGCGCCACCGCCGGCCGCACCACGCTCAACGGCGAAGGCCTGCAGCACGAAGACGGCCACAGCATGATCCAGGCCGGCCTGATCCCGAACTGCCGCAGCTACGACCCGACCTTCAGCTACGAAGTCGTGACCCTGCTCCAGCACGGCATGCAGCGCATGCTGACCGAGCAGCGCGACGAGTACTGGTACCTCACCCTGATGAACGAGAACTACCCGCACCCCGACATGCCGGAAGGCAGCGCGGACGGGATCATCAAGGGCATGTACCTGCTCAAGGACGCCGGCAAGCCCAAGAAGGGCGAACTGCGCGTCCAGCTGATGGGCAGCGGCACCATCCTGCGCGAAGCCATCGCCGCGGCCGAGTTGCTGGACAAGGACTTCGGCGTCACCGCCGACATCTGGTCCTGCCCCAGCTTCAACGAGCTGGCCCGCGAAGCCATCGACGCCGAGCGCTGGAACCGCGTCAACCCCGAAGCCAAGACCCCGCGCAAGCCCTACATCACCGAACTGCTCGACGGCCGCCAGGGCCCGGCCATCGCCGCGACCGACTACATCCGCATGTACCCGGAACAAGTCCGCGCCTACGTGCCGATGCGCTACACCGTGCTCGGCACCGACGGCTTCGGCCGCAGCGACACCCGCGCCAACCTGCGCCGCCACTTCGAAGTTGATCGGTACTACATCGCCCACGCCGCCATCGCGGCGCTGGCGGCGGAAGGCAAGATGACCGGGAAGGACGTGGCTCGGGCGATCAAGCAGTACAAGATCGATGTGGAGAAGCCGAATCCGTTGGGGGTTTGAATTCCATTGGTGAACAAGAAGGCGGCCTTAGGCCGCCTTCTTCGCTTTTATGAGCTAGATTAGTGAGAGCCTTAAGTAGTTAGGCGCGTCCTGCGAGCACAATCGGCGAAAACCCTGGCCAAGAATATGAAGATTAAATGCATAAAATTTCACGGATACAAAGGGTTCCCGCCGGAGAAAAATGGTCGCGGGATGCAGTCATTTTCTATTGAGCCATTAACACTCGTTTTGGGGAAAAATAACAGCGGGAAAAGCGCTGTCGCACGATTGCCGAGGCTAGTGGTTGGCGGGCTGGCTGCCGAGGATGGAAGAGCATTCCCCACGGAAGTTCGAGGCTTGAAATATGGGAATAATTTTATTGATTTAGTTTACGATGCGGCATTTTATAATATGCCGTATTTTGGTGTTGTTGCCGAAGAGGAGGGGGTGGGGGAGCTAGATTTTGATGTGAAGCTTTACATACAAGGGCTTTTCTCTGCGGAGGATGCTCCGAAAATTTGGGAGTATGAGATGAGGTCTCCGACGCGTTTACGTATTGGCAATCCTTCATCTTCCGCGAATTCCGAGGACCGGCAATCGTTTAAGGGCATGTTGCCAACAACTCTGGGCCTAGATGCATGGAGAAGGGGGGCGAGTTCTCTCTTGGATCGAATGATTCACTTAGGTCCAATTCGAGAGAGGATTGCTACCGGGTACGAAAATGAACCTTTCTCTGCATTGGGCTGGAAAGGAGAGGGGGTTCCTCAACTTTTACGGCAAGACGACCAATTGCTAGAGGATGTCTCCACTTGGTATCTAAATAATATGGGGGGGTGGAGGCTTTCTCTCCAGCGACAAAATGATGCATTCAATATTCGGCTGAGTCGGCCTTCAAGTTCCGTAACAGTGAACTTGTCTCAAGGAGGGGAGGGGCTTCAGCAGGTTCTGCCTATTGTTGCTCATCAACTTTGGAGGGCCCGGTCGAAAGATCATTTTTTAGATATCGTTGAACAGCCCGAATTGCATCTGCATTCGGCTGCGCAAGCTCCATTGGCCGATTTATATGTCAATAGTGCGGTAAGGGGGGGCGGACAGGTAATTGTGGAAACGAACTCAGAAGCTGTGTTGCTTCGTGTGCAGCGACGAGTGGCTGAAGGCGTCATCCCGGCAAACATGGTTGCCATATATTTTGTTGAGAGTGACTACGAAGGTAGCGTGCTGCGCAGGATAAATATGGATGCAAATGGTGACCTTGACTGGTGGCCAGAAGGCGTGTTTGACGAGAATTTTAGGGAGGTCGCCGCGATTCGTCGTGCTCAGCGCCGCAAGGGTGGCGAATGAAGTTTGTTATTTCGGACAAGGCGCTAAATGGCGGGGATCTTTCACTCGCGTCTTTCGACAGACTGGTGGATCGGGTTGCTGATGAAGTCCACAAGTTTGATTTTCCAGGGGCGGATCTCCTCGAGGAATCTCAATGGTATACATCGGCGAGAAGTACACGGAAAAAACTTGTAAGTTCGATGTTGGCAATGCCTCCGGTTAGGCCGGTGCATGAGATACATCGGAAAAGCATCGTGGTAGATTCTCCAGAGAAAATTGATTCTGCAGTTAAAGCTGCTTATTCGCCGCTGGTTATATTGGTCGAGGATCGGGAGGCGGATGGTGTTTTTCTCGATCTGATCATGTCTGTGTTGGGCGCAGATGAGTTGAAAGATCTGTGGGCGCGCGGCAAAAAAGTGATTCCTTCCGGTTACGAGTTGACGAACTCTGGTGGTTTGCATGCAATCCCGCAGCGAATTTCCCGGCTCATTAAAGACTCAGCTGCTGCCGGTGTTTCGCCCCGCATAATGGTCTTATGTGATAGCGACAAGCGCTGGCCGGGCGATACAGAAAATATGAGTTATAGAAAAATTGAAGAGATAAAGCAGGTCTGTCTTGATGCCGGCGCAGCGTTACATATTCTAGAAAAGCGATGCATAGAAAATTATTTGCCCAATGAAGTCTATATTGAGGCTCGCAAGAAGAATCCGGGAAAAGCCTATCAGGCGCTGATCGATGCTCTTCTGAGGCGCACCTCCCAGCAAAGAGACCATCTTCCAGTAAAATCATTTCTCACCGAGAGTGAGCACGACGCCGGAGAGCTCGTCGGGTTTTACACTCCGTCCGAGCGCTCTGATCTGGAGCTTTTTAGGGAAAGAATATTTCCGCCAAGGCCGCGCGTAATGCTTCAGATGCTTAATAATTATCAAGCATGCTTCACCGAAAAGGGGCTTCGCGAGCGTGACGGCCGTGATGAGTTAGGTGCCCTGCTGAATACTATATCTGGAGAACTTTGATCATGAATGATGTCAGCAGTCAGGTGCCGGAAATCACGCCGCAAGTGGTTCACTTGGTTGACCTGCTAAAAAGAGCAAAAGAAGGTCGACTTCGTGTGCCTAGGTTTCAGCGCGAATATGTCTGGCGGCGTCAAGATATCGTAGACCTGTTCGATTCTGTCGTTCGACAGTACCCGATAGGAACTCTGTTTCTCTGGGGCGCGCAGCCCGTGCCAAATAGTAGGGAAAACATTGGTCCCTTGTTTCTCCCGAAGCACGAAGGTGAAGTTCTTCTTGTTTTGGATGGTCAACAAAGGCTGACCACTCTTGTTGGGGTGCTGCTGGCTGATGAGGCGCAATGGGACGCAAGTGGCGATCAAGACCCGGGGCGTTGGGTCTTATATTTTGATGCCAAATCAAGTGGGTTCAGTCATGCGGCGGCTGGGGAAGTGCCGCCCATTTATTATATTCCGGTGTCTACGCTGCTGGATACCGTGAAACTATTTGCCCAAGTTGAAATAATGCTGAAATCAGAGGCGGCTCGTGATGATGTCTTTGATTGGGTAAATAAGGCCCAGGAGGTGGCTCGCGCTATTCAGGGATATCGAATTCCTCTGGTTGAAATAAAAACGAATAATCTCAGTGTGGCCGTTGAGAGCTTTTCTCGATTGAATAAGAAAGGTAGGAGCATCGGTCAGGATGAGATGTTTTCAGCGCTTACGTATACAGAAAATGCTGCTAGTCCATTTCATCTGGCGGTGGAAATTGATGGTTTGCAGGCGGAAATGGTGCGATCCGGCTTCGGTGCCGTCGATCGCAATGTCTTGCTGAGAGCCGTGCTGACTGCCGCTAATTTAGATATGTATCGAACGGATTGGACTAGATTGGGTGATCAGGTTAAGGACGATGTGAGAGGTGGGCTGCCGCAGGCGATTGATGAGGCCCAGAAAGGGCTGGATCTCGCGCGTAAGTTCCTTGCTAGCGTGGGCGTGTATAACGAGCGGATGCTCCCTTATAGTATGCAGTTGGTGGCACTCTCTGCATTTTACGGTCGATGCGAGAAGCCAACGGAAGAGCAGGTGGCGTTGTTAGTTCGTTGGTTTTGGTCGTCATCATTTGCAGGGTGGTTTGGGTCAGGTAACCCTGCTCGTGTTAGGCGTCTTGTTGATGAATTTCGAGATCGTATCTCCAAAGATCCTGCACCTTTAGTACTCGAAAATATGGATATAGCGCAGCATGCACTTCCTACGCCAAGTCGATTCGATTTGCGTAGCGCTCGGGTGCGCGCCCTACTTTGCGTACTCTTCGGCATGAATCCCCTTAGGCCAGATGGAAAGCCCTTGGGGGCTGTGGGTGCTGGCGAGTTGCTGCTAAATCGGGGGCCGGAAGCTATGAATACACTTTGTGCAACCGTAAGTGACTCTGAACTCAGGACTGGTCCCGCGAATCGTATAATTGATGTGTATCTCGAGGGGGCTGGACAAGCGAAGAACTGGGTACTCAATTTAGCAGATGAGATTAGAGGGGCTGTCTTATTGAGCCATTGCATTCCTCTGGATGCATTTGATCTCCTGCGTGAGAATAACAATAACGAATTCTTGCAGCGTCGCATGCATGCGATGATTGATTTGGAGGTCGAGTTTATGAAGAAAGTATCTGTTACACCTCCGGCATCGAGAACGCCGGCATTACCTCCCGTTGATGCGGATGATTTTTGAGCTCATCGCGTGCTGCGAAGAGATCCCTATGCAGTCCATGTCATAGGGTCATAAGGTAGACACGTTATTACGTTTAACGTAATTTACGCTCCGGAGGTTTGAAGCCATCCTTTGCGCATGGCCCAGACCGAAGTAGACGCCCGCTCCATCTTTGCGCAGCGGCTGAAAGCAGCCAGGGAAGATGCCGGGCTCACTCAGAAGGAGCTGGGCATGTCTGTGGGGTTGCCGCAAGAAACGGCCGCGGTCCGCATCAACCGCTACGAAAAGGGCGTCCACGACGCCGATCTGGCCACCGCGCGCCGCATCGCGCAGTCGCTGGGCGTCCCGCTCGCCTTCCTCTACGCCGACACCGACGTGCTGGCCGAGGCCATCCTGACCCTGGGCCTGCTGTCAAAGTCCGAGCAGCGCAAGGCCGTGGCCGACCTCAAGGCCCGGCTGGCGCAGGCAGGAGCTGACCGTCCTCAGCCTTAAGGGCTGCGAGCGCTAAGCTGTCCGATCAGCAAGCGGCAGGTTTGGGCAGGCAAAGCGGAAAATGAGCGAGTCCAGTTCACTCAAACAAGAGATCCGCAAGCGCTTGTTCCGCGCGGCAGCCCGTGTAGGGGACGCGACCGTCCTGTATGGCTTGCGTTGGTGCCGGCGCTGCCGCGGTGTAGGTGACGTGTGCGTCGAGTACTCCGACGGGGCCAAGCACTGGGCAGCCTTCGAGGTGTGTTCGGAGTGTGCGGGCGAGGGCATCGTCACCGACGACAACCCACCTCAGCCCTGAGACGCGCGGTCGCGGCTGTGTGCGCCCGGTATCTCGGCAATCTCAACCGACCCCACGCACTCGGGCCTGGCCGCGTCCACTGAGAACGTCACCGACATCCCGCGCCCGGTCGCCAGGTAGATACCTGTGCGCCGGTAGTAGTCGAGCTGGGACGGATCGGGCTGCGTCAGCGATACCGCGAGTTGCACCGGTACGCAGGGCATCGTGGCGAACTCGGCCATCAGGTGGCGCCCGTCTTCCAGCCGCAGGTAGCGCTGCACTACATGTCCGTCCTGCAGCGTTACTGATGCTTGCTGCGCCGTGCGATCCATGGCCGAAGCAGAGGCGGGAACGGAGAGGCGCCGTTGTAGTGCAAGGTCCAGCCGGTCGAAGCCGTCCGGGCCGTCGGTCAGCGGCAGAGTGAAGAAATCCTCTATCCGGTCGCCGGCATTGGCTTCAGGCGACGGCGGGCGGCCGGCTGACGTGGCGCAAGCGACTAGCAGCAGCGGGACGAAGCACATTGCCAGACGGTATCTAGACGTCTTCATCGTCATCTCCATGGCTGAGCGATCAGGCTAGTGCCGAGTCGGGCAGGACGGGAAGAGATGACGTAGAAGTCGAGGTTTAGTGTGTGATATCGACGCCTAACCGCAACTGCGGGTATCGCGTAGCCGAGGACGCGACGTTGGGGCAGAATGCGACCACGCCTTGAGCCTGGAAGCGGATACAGGCAACGGCGGCAGGCATAAGGAGCGTGCGATGCGCGGAGCCAATTGGGTAGTGGTCGCGACATGGTTAGGGATGCTATTGCTCCCCGGCGCCGCGTTGGCCGCCGGCTCATGAAATCCTTGACGTTTCTATGCGGTAGCGTCGTTGCGCTATTGCTGTGTTCGATGACGGCAGGAGCCAGAGCGCTCATCCAAGATGACAAGAAAGCGAGGGATAGCCTAGGTCCGGTGTCGGCCGATACGTACAAGATCAGCCAGGCGAGCGAGTATCCCGAACTGACAGCCGAGGAAGCCGGGCGACGGGTGCTGAATCTGATCGAAGGACTCGGGTCGATGGACGAGCTTTCGTTGGAACACGTGATCGAGCGAACCCGAATGCCGCTCAAATACGCCCCGGCCGGGAAGGTATACGCCTTCGCCGTGGAGCTGGCCAAGGAGGATGGATTCTACAACGTCATCTACCGCGACAAGGATGGGCGGCGCTTCGTCGAAATACGATACGAGGCGCCTGACAAGCCAGCGAAGGGGAACGCATTTCCTTGCGCACTGGGGGCCACCGCGGTTGCGGAGCGTCTGAAAGTACTGGGCTATGGCATGACCACCGACGTCGATGAGATCGGCCGCACGCTAGAACACATCTTCAGTCGAAACGATGTGCGCGTGCGTGTCGTGCCGAGCCAACACAGTATGCCCAGTCCGATCGGATTAGATTCATGCGTGGAAGTACTGACCATTCAGGCGAAAGGCTGATGGTTGACGGCTGCGGCAGAAAGTGTGCCATGAGCGCAACAGCGAGTATCGCGTAGTCGCGATTGATGCGTTGGGGAAGAATGCGGTACCCGTGGGATTCTAAGTGGCCGTTGCGTAGCATCTTCAACAGGAGCGAGTCAGGCATGTCAGAGTTCAGACTGCACAAGCATGGAGGGCTGGTTATCGCCTTGTCGCTGGCATGTGGTTGCGCAACTGCAGCTCGTCCTCCCGCGGTGGAACCGCCGCCGACGGTCGCGGTCGAGGACTGTTTCTCCGCCAGCGATATCAAGGCGCGAGAGCTGTGCTTCTCCAGGATGCCAGACGAAGAGATCGACGAATGCGAGCGCATGCGGTTTCTGGCCTGCGAGCCCTACCGAGACATGTATCGCCTGGACCAGGAGCTAGCGGCTTTGCAACGCGAGGCACTGGCTAGCGTGCGGAAGCGGTTCGCATCGTATGTAGACGGCGATCCGGCCTATCTGGACGATCTGGCCGACTACCTGGGAAAGTCTGCCCAAGCCTGGTCCGTGTTTCGCGACGCGGATTGCCTGCTGGAGCCGCTCGCACAAGGCATGTCGCGGCGCGAGGCAGAAAACCTGACCGAGTCCTGCCGCGCCGAGCGTACCCAGGCGCGTATCGGTCAGCTGAGAGGGCTGTTTTTCCCCAAGGAGACATAACCGTGAATTCAGGGGCGCGAGATGCGCGCGCATGCGTTTCGGACGTGCCAAGAAAACATGGATCACGCATTGTCTTGCTCGCAAAAACTGACGTACGCTCCACTCACCCCGAAGCGTGACCCTATGACAGTCATGGATGAAATAGAACGCCTGCGCAACCCGCGGTTGCGCCTACCTAAACGGATCGTGCTCGGCGGCTTGTCCACCGCCTGCATAGCCCTGTCTGCCTGCGCCAGCGCCCCGTCGCAACCGTCGGCGGCTGCATCTTCGGAGTCCACTGTCATGAGCTCGACCGATGCCTTCAAGCCAAGCCTTGCCAGCGACTATCCGGACATCACCCCCGAGGAGATGGGGCGGCGCTTTCTGAAACTGGTTGACGGGCTCAAGACCGTCGATGAATTGACGCCGGACTACGTCGCCGGAAAAACCGGCTTGCCCTTGAAGTTCGCTCCAGCCGGGAAGGTGTACTCGTTCACTCTGCACGAGCCTGCGTCCGGCTGGTACTACGGACTGGAGTACTACCAGAGTCCCGCGGCGGGGTGGAAGACCGCCAGCCTGGAATTCAACAACCCGGCTGACCCCACTGCGGACATGGCTCCGGTTTGTGGCTTGGACTTTGATGGCTATGCGGCGGCGCTCAAGCGGATGGGCTTCGCGATGACGCCTACCCGCGACATGCACGGCAACGTGCTGGAATACCACTTCTACCGTGGCGAACTCGACGTGTCGGTGGGCTATCGTGAGCAGGCCCGATCGACCCAGGCCGAACAGATGCATCTCTGCGTGGAGTCGATTTCGGTTCACGGGGTGAAGTGACATGGCCCTGGAAAACGCCAAACTGCAAGCGGCCATCCAACGTTTCGCGGCGCAGCAGGGCGTAACCGCGGATCAGGTGGCGCAACTGCAGTCGACTATCGCCACCGACCAGGACTTGCTCGCAAGGTTGAACGCTGCGGCCCAGGCGGGGCAGCTGAAAGGCTTCGACTCGCCTTCTTCTAGTGGCGCGCCGAATCTGGTCGGCCGATACGACCTCGCAACCGGTATGGTCACTTTGCCGGCATCGGACTTCCAATCCGGTTCGGTCCCGCGCTCCGATCTGGGGGCGAGCCTGCGGGTTCAAGCGATGTCGATCGAGTTCGCGCACGGGACGTATCAGGATGCTACGGGGGCGCGGCAACTGATCACTCAGGACATGCTGAACAACTTTCAGCAGGCCATGAATGATTCGCCAGTGCTGGCGCAACAAGTGAAACTTGCGTCAACGGTGCGACCCGAGCCGCATCTCAAGCATTTCGCGATCACCTCGGTCGAGTCCGGCCTGGGCGGCGGCTACGACGGCGTCAGCAGAACCTTGACGGTTCCTGCGGTGATCTTGCAGCCGGGCCCAAATGGACGGGTGGACCGCGACAACCTGACGTTTACCGTCGCCCACGAGGTCGGCCACGGGTTTGCGCATGCGGACTTTACGAAGGCTTTGACGAAGTTCGATAACGACGTCATGCGAATCGCCAAGGACTCCAATCCGATCAACGACTACACCGTTCCAATTGGCGAGCGTATCCAGGCAGCGCGGGAAAACGAGGCGAAAGCGCAGTTGGCCGGTTGGAACGCGCTGGTAAGCAAGCACCAACAGGCCGGTCCAGTCGGTCTTGACGATATGTATCGAGCCAGTAAACGTGCTCATGACTTCGTCGAGTACGACGTGACGAAGGGGCAGGCCGTTCCGAAGCAGGGTTTTGTGCTGGGCACCGACATGATGCTGTCGGAAACACCAAGCAACGTGGCTGCCGCCGGAAAGTACTACTTCGACAAGTTCCCGAAAGGCCACGCCGGTGTGCCCGTGGACCAAACCGCGACAATCGGGCCGCATCGCGAAGCGGACAACATCAATTACGCGGGCAAAGGCGCCGTCTCGCGTGCCATCACCCTGGACAGGACGTTTGCGCATGCGGTCAATGGCGTCGAGCCGCAGATGCATATCAACATGGCGCAACTACGCCTGGACGAGCGCCTGATCGAGCGACTGGGTTTGGCCATCAAGGTCAGATCGGAGGAGCGGCAGCCGTACTACGACACTAGCCAGACTCCGGCTTCGCTGCGCCATTTCGATCATACGCGCAGCGGGGCCAACCTGAACCAACATGTTCCGCTCGAACCGGTGGTCGAGGGCGCACCCGTTGCCAACAAGCCAGGTGATCCAACGCAGCCATCGCACCCGGACCACCAGTTGTACGGACAAATCCGCGATTTGGTCCGCGCCCAGGACCAGCAACACGGCCGCCAGTGGGATCAGACCAGCGAACGCCTCACCGCTAGCCTGCTGGCCCTGTCCAAAGAGGCCGGCTTGACCCGCGTCGACCACGTCGTATTCAGCGCCCGTACCGATCGCGTTGCCGCCGGCGAAAACGTCTTCGTGGTGCAAGGTCGGCTGGACGATCCGGCCCACGTCCGCGCGCATATGAAGACCGAAGAGGCCACGCGCACCCCGGAAATCGCCTCGTTCGCTAAGGTTGAGGCGCTGAACGACCGGGCCATGCAGCAGGCACCGGCTTTACAGGCGCAACAGCAGCCACAGGATGAGCAGCAGTCGCGTGGCTTCGGGATGGGGCGCTGATCGGAACGTGGCAAGCTCCGGTGCGTTCTCGCTAAGTCGGCAAGAGGATGATGCGTTGAGTCGTTGGGGCTCCTTGTCGCCCAGGATGGGTATCGCCGCACTGGCATGCCTGCTTGCATCGTGCGCGCACACTCCCAGAAGCACCGATTTTGCCGGCGACTGGGGCTACTCCAGCTCCTGCCGTTTCGGCCACTTCGTCAACATGGAGATCACCCAGCAAGGCGCCAACCTGACGGGAACTTGGGCCGATGGCACCCGCGTGCGTGGCTGGAATGGCAACCTGCAAGGTCAAGTACGCGGCGGCCGCCTATCTCCGGTTCTGCACCCAGGCCGATAAAAACCCGCGCTACGCCTGTCCGAACTATGGCCAGGAGGCGGGCCACCTGCAGCGGTCCGGGCAGACGCTGGCGTGGTTCAGGTCGCCGTACATGACGGAGCCTTATGTCGTGCTGGTGTCCGCGGGTAGCGACGCGGATAAGGATCATGGCAAGGACGATTGTCCGGACGACGATTAGCGCGACGCTTCGGTAGGGCGGCACGTCGCCGCTGCGCTAAAGACGCCGCGGGACAGCATCCGACAACTCGCTGACACAAGGATGGGGACGCCCCGGCGCCCCCATCCATTGCACCACTACCGACAGCAGCGATCGCCGCTGCCGACTTCGATCACGAAGGCCGGGTCTCACTGGCCGGGTGCCGCCGTTGGCGCGGGTTGCAGGTTTCGGCGCTATATAGCCATGCGGTTGAGTTGCGGTGCTTAGAACGAAAGATTCGCGCCGGAAAGTGTGACAAGTTCTGTCTGAAGCAAGTTGTCGAGAGAATTCACGCCATAATCAATCGCGATCTCGTGGAAATCTATAATGGCACCTATAATTAGCCTCGCTAAGTCTTTAGTTGTTACGGCCTCGCTTGCGATGCCGCTCGCCGTCGTTGCATCGGACTCAAGTGGCGATCGACGAGGAAGCGCCATCGCAGTTGGGTTTTACACGTCATGCGCTCAGCCCGAGCGGTTGATGCTGGCGTTCCGTAATACAACCGGCCGGACGCTGAGTTTCTCCGAAGGCCATCTCCCCTGGAACAATCGGTATGCCTTGAGAGTCAACGCACTTCTGGCGAAAGACGGAAAAGTGACTCGTTTGCAGGCGCATGCTCCAGTTTCAGATCACATGCGAGACGTATCAGTGCAGCCGGGCGAGGTCGCCAGCGACGGTATACTTTTTGGAGATCTCGTTCGAGATTTCGAGAAGTTCAACCGTGAAGGCGACATCATTGTTCACTTCTCAATCGAGTCTCGGTCGACTGTGCAGCCTCGCTTCTATGGTGCGCCCGGCGTGGTGTTGATTCCGCAGCGGTCCCGTTTTTCCGCAAGTTGTCCAATGATTGTGACGAAGCCTCGCTAGGGGGGGCAGAAGGGCGTTGATACAACCCGGCCTAGGCCTGGGATAGGCGGGGTGCTTCGGCGCCCCGCTTCTCGTTGCGCTTTCTAGTCGGCGCAGATGTGGTCTATCCCAAAGAGCTTCTCAGCATCTGGGATCTGTTGCCGTACCTTCTTGCATCGCGGCTGGTTTATCGGCATTCGGCACCAGCCATCGCCAGGATGGGGACGCCCCCGGCGCCCCCATCCATCGCACCACTACCGATCGCAGCGATGGCCGCTGCCGGCTTCGATCACGAAGGCCGCGTCGTCACCGGCCGGGTGCCGCCGTTGGCGCGGTCCGCGATGCCGGGCGTCCAGGTCGCGGTGGCCGCGGCCTTGAGGTGGTTGAGGATGCCGGTGGTGATGGTTTCGAGCAGGGGCTGCGGCAGGTCGTGGCCCATGCCGACGACGCCGTTCTGCGGGTCGCCGATCCATTGCGCGCCGGGGACGGCGTCGCGGGTGGCGCGGCCGCCGGAGACGTTGATCAGCGCGTCTTCGTTGCCGTGGATGACCAACGTCGGCAGGGTCAGGGCGTTGAGATCCTTGGTGCGGTTGCCGGCGAGCAGGATCGCGCCGATCTGGCGGGCGCCGCCGCCTGGGTGGAGCGGGGTGCCGTCCGGAGCGGTCGAGCGGTCGTAGGCGGCTTCGGCCAGCGCGCGGCGGCGTCCGGCTTCACTGGCGGCGTGGGTCTTGGAGCCGATCAGGTTGAACAGCGCCACGGTGTGGTTGATGATGCCTTCGCGGTCGCTCGGCGGCTGCTTCAGCAGTTCTTCGATCACGCCGGGTTGCGGTTGGCCGACCAGGATGCTGCCGGTGGTGCTCATGATCGAGCACAGGCTGCGCGCGTAGGTCGGATGGTCGATCACCAGCCGTTGCGCGATCATGCCGCCCATCGAGGCGCCGATGACGTCGGGCCGGTCGATGCCCAGGTGCTCGATCAGCTGCACGGTGTCTTTGGCCATGTCCGCCAGGCGATAGCCGTCGGCCGGCGGTTCCCCCGTCCGCCAGGTGGTCAGGCCGCTGTCGCGGTTATCGAAGCGGATCACGTAGTGATCCTCTTTCAGCTTGTCCACCAGCGCCTGCGGCCAATGGATCAGCTGGGAATTCAGGCCCATGATCAACAGCACGGGCGGGTTCGACGGGTCGCCTTCGACCCGGTAGCACAGCTTGACGTCTTCGAGTTCTACGAATTTGTCTTCGGACTTGACGGCCATGAAGGTTCTCCGCGATGGGCATTGGGGGAATGCGCGTGGATCTGTACGCGTGGATCTTGGCGCGTGGATCTGGAGCGGGTCCGGCTTGTCGCGACTGCAACCCGCATGAGGGGCGCTCACGCGCGCCGTCCGGGCGATCGCGCCCGAGCCGCCAGGCAACGGCGGCAGCGACAAGGTGAGCGTGCGGGTCCGCCGCCGCTGCCTGGTCGACTCGGCTTGCGGCGGGTGCAGTGGATATACGCCTCCTTCGGATTCGATTCCGAGACGGCGTAATCGGACTTCGGAGTAATGCGAAAGAATCACCGAAACTAACCAACGCGCACGAACGCTAACGGCCGTGCGGGCGCGTTCTCCGGGCTGTCGCACACCCGCATCGCGCGGTGCGTCGCGATTGCGGCGTGAGACTTCGTATGGGGTTTGTGCAGATCGCAAAGCATGCGCCGCGTTTTGCGCCGACATCCGCGCGGGTCGCTGAGCCAACTGGCACCAGTGGATGCTTAACCGCGTCCGACTTCTACGGCCGCCAGTGCGACGCTTTTCCGTCTCTCGGAATCCTTTGTGTTCACTGCACACCGAGGAATCCGCATGTCCCGTCCGTACGCCGCACTGCTATGCATCCTGCTGGGCGCCAATCCCGTGGCTTCGGCCCAGCCGGCCGAATGCACGAAGTTGAACTCGACCTCGCAGATGGCGAGGGCGCGCGGCGCCGTACTGATCAAGCACGGGGATGAGCGATACCTGTTGCACCTGGCCAAGGAGTGCAGCGACGTGGCCAGCGCGCGCCATCTGCGCGTCGTGACCGGCGGCGATGAGCACCTGATGTGCCCGCAAGGCAGCGAAGTGGCTAGCCCTTCGCGGCGTTGCGCCGTCACCTCGGTCGAGAAGGTCGACGCCGCCGAGTTCGAAAAGGCAAGGCTGCATCGTTACTGACGGCGTAGGCGGTCCGGGACGGCGAACGGTCGACAGCTGTGTCCGAGTCGCGGTGTCGATTGTCGGCGAGCTGAGCCTACAATCGGGACGGCGGCCGCGGGTGCCTGGCCGCCCCGGGAACCCGTCACGCAAGGACGACGATGCAAGAACCGATACGAACGCACGGTTACAGGCCGATCAACCACGTGGCGCGTGGGCGCTGGCGGGGCGCTGCGATCGCCCTGGCGCTGGCCGTCTTGTCGGTGCCGAGCGTCCAGGCGGTAGAGAACGCGTCCGGTCCCGCCGATACCGACCCCGACTGCCTGGCCATGGGCGACACCCAGCAGCGCGAAGCCTGCTTCGCGCGCTGGTCCGACAGCCGCATCGCCGAGTGCGAGCGCATCCGGCTGTACGCCTGCGCGCCGTACCGCGACATGCACCGCCTGGAGGCGCGGCGGCTGAGCGCGGCGCGCTCGCTGATGAACCTGCTGCGGGCGAAGTACGCCAGCTATGCCGGCAACGACCCGGCCTATGTCGACGATCTGTCGGCCTACCTGCGCGCGGACGAGCAGGCCTGGGCGGCCGCGCGCGACGCCGAGTGCGAGCTCGAGCCCTTCGTCCAGGGCATGGCCCGGCGCGAGGCGCCCGGATTGACCGAGGCCTGCCGGGTCGGGCGGACGCAAGCGCGGATCGAGGCTTTGGAGGCCCGCAAGGCCTCGCTGCTGCGGGAAACCGGGGCGAAGTGAGTCCGGTGCTGCGGTCGTATCGTGTAGAGCGAACCAGGCGGCCGGCTAGCGGAGCTCAGGGACAGCGCAAGCCATGATCACGGAAGAACAAGCCCGCCAGATCGTCCTGACCACGGCCGAGCATATTCCCCTGGCGATCTACGGCTGCGAGCTCTCGCCGCGCGGCGACTACTGGGTGATCGAAGCCAACTCTGAAGCCTGGGTGCTGCATGGCGAGTTCAGCGACATGCTGGTCGGGGTGAGCGCTTACCTGGTGCACACCGTCACCGGCCGCTTGAGCCTGGTGGGCAGCGCACAGCATTGGCCGGACTGCGTCGAGGATCTGCACGACCTCGAAGTCGCCGACGGCCGCCATTACCTGCTGGTGCCTGGCTGCGATGCGGACGACAAGCAGGCGGCGATGCATCTGCATCGGCAGCTGGCTTGTTCGTTGTTGGACATCGGCTATCTGCTGTCTCCGGCCGGCCGCAACTGGTTGACCGGGACGCGGCGCGCCTTGGCCGCGGCGCAAGCCGTGCTGCAGGAGCGGGGCATCGCCACCGATATCGTGCTGATGCCTGAAGCGGACGCTGCGATTTTGGTGGAAGTGCAAGATACGAGTTGGGGCCACGTATCGTTGCTGGTCCGTCGGCGTGCTTCGGGGCGACAGGGGCGGCGTAACCTGTAGCTGTCGCCAGGTATCGCTGGCCGCAATGGATGACAGAACGATGACTAGTACTTTCCGGCGATTGACCTGCACCGGCGTGCGGCACACAGTGCCGCCAACCGCCGGTGGGGTGACGCCATGCAGTGGCAAACGGCAGTACTTGGGATCTTGGGCGTACTGAACCTGATCGCCACCATCACGGTGATCCGCAGCCCGTCCTATTCTTCAGCGCAGCGGCTGCTCCAGATCCTCTTCATCTGGCTGGTGCCCGTGGTGGCGGCGGTGCTGTGCGTCCGAATGGCTCAACTGGACGCGAGCGAAGCTCGACCGGAGGTGTCCCCGCACGATCCGGACCCGGGCCAGGGCGTCGAGGCCCAAGGGCCTTCCTTCTGCGGCTGTGGCGGTGCCGGCGCGAACGGCGACTGACCGCAAACCCAGGTCATGAATGAAAACGGGCCGCTTGCGCGGCCCGTCTCCGAGTCCAGGCCTTCGCCCGGCTTACTCGACGAACTTCCCCGCCCCCACGTCGAACCAGGGCGTGCACACCTGCTGCACCGCGACGCCGCCTTCGCCGGCGGCCCAGATCGTGCCGTGGCTGGTCTTGGTCGGCATGCGCAACTGCTTCTCGTCGAACGGGGCCACCGCCACGCACCAGCGCACGCGCTGCGGGGTCTGGTCGCCGAAGCGGTGGACGAACTGGTCGGCGTGTTCGGCGCCGGCTTTGACTTCGACCGCCAGGCCGGCGTTGCCGAGCGGGTCCATCGGGCTGGCGGCGGAGGCCGGCGCGGGGGCGTGCAGCAGCACGGTGCCGCCGTCGCGGGTTTCCACCCGCGGCGCGCCGATCGGGCCGGGGTTGTAGACGGCGCCGGCGCGGTCGCCGTAGCTGCCGCGGTCGAACACGGCCAGGGCGCGGTCGGCGCTGCCGTTGCGCAGGCGGTAGCGCACCAGCAGGGTGTTGCTGGCGGCGGTGTACTGGAACTCGGCGTGCAGGCTCACGTCCTGGCCGTCCTGCACGCGCAGGCGGGTGTCGGCGGTGGCGGCGGTGGATGCGGGTTGGGCGTTCATTGGGGTTTCTTCTGCAGGATGCGGTAGGCCATGCGCGCAGGCCGCGGCGGTCAGGGCGGTCAGCACGGCGGCGGCGGTGATCGCGCGTCGGGTGCGGGCGGCGGTGGTGCGGGTCGCGGTCATCTAGCGGCTCTCGGCATGGGACTGTCGATTCAAAGGTGGGCGGTAGCGTGTCGCGCCGGCGCGAAGGCCGGCGCGTGCGCTCAGCGGCGCATGCCGCCGGCGCTTTGGGTCGGCTCGGCCTGGGTCGGCTGGGCTTGCGCCTGGGCGGCCTGCTCCTGGCGGTCGGCAGCGTGCGCGGCCTCGTGGCGCAGTTCCTGGCCGGCGGCTTGCCCGGCGAGGTTGCGGGTGGCTTCGCGTGCGGCGTTGCGGTCGCCGGATTCCATCGCCTGCAACAACGCGTCCAGGTGGGCGTGGTTGTGGTTGTGCCCACCGTTGCCGCCGGCGCCGGTCGCGCT
Source organism: Lysobacter sp. BMK333-48F3 (assembly GCF_019733395.1). Classification (NCBI taxonomy): domain Bacteria; kingdom Pseudomonadati; phylum Pseudomonadota; class Gammaproteobacteria; order Lysobacterales; family Lysobacteraceae; genus Lysobacter; species Lysobacter sp. BMK333-48F3. The sequence continues at coordinate 2,206,788 of NZ_JAIHOO010000001.1, forward strand.
GGGGTTGCCCGGGGCGGAGAAGGCGCTGGTGGCGTCGACGCTGTAGTTCTGCCGGCGCGCCAGGCCCATCTCGTCGCGCATGCCGTTTTCGGTCAGGTTGGCGGGGTTGGTCTTGGTGTTCGGCGTGGCCGCGTTGTGGTCGAAGTCGAAGGCGACGCCGCTGTTGTCCAGGCCCACCGCCTGGCGTTCGAAGTTGCGCACGCTGCCCGAGTCCGGGCCGGTGCCGCTGTACACGCCCTGCTGCAGGGTGCCGCCGGTGATGTTGTAGGCGTGCGACATCTCGTGGTGCAGGACCACGGTCGGGGTTTCGAAGAAGTCGCTGTGGAACGAGGGGTTGTAGCTGATCACCGAATCCATGCCGGCGCCGCGCGTGGTGACGCCGGTGGTCGGGTCGGTCTGGAGGAAGGCGTCGTTGGTCAGCGAGGGGCCGGCGAAGCCGTTCATCTCGTTGCCCAGCTCGGTGATGCTGACGCTGTGGCCGGTGCCGACGCCGGGGTTGGCGTTGCGGTCCAGTTCCGACAGCATCTCGCGGCCGTTGTTGGACGAGCGCAGCATGTCCAGGTCGGCCTCGACGCGCTGGCGGAACGCGTCCGACGAGCCGGCGGCGACGGTGACACTGGCGCCGACGTTGGTGCTCATGTCGACTTCGACTTGGTTGTTGCGCGCGCCGCGGACGGCGGTGACGGTGTCTTCGCCGCTCTGGCCGTAGACGGTGTCGCGGCCGGCGCGGTTGTCGACGGTGTCGGCGCCGGCGCCGGTGTAGACGCGGTCGTTGCCTTGGCCGCCGCGCAGGATGTCGTTGTCCTGGCCGCCGGACAGGATGTCGTTGCCCTGGCCGCCTTCCAGTGTATCGGCGCCGCGGCCGCCTTCGAGGTAATCGCGGCCCTGACCGCCGCGCAGGATGTCGTCGCCGTCGCCGCCGTAGACCACGTCGTTGCCTTCGCCGGCGTCGATGGTGTCGTTGCCGGTGTTGCCGAACACGTCGTCGCGGCCGCGGCCGGTGTTGATGACGTCGTTGCCGGCGCCGCCGTCGACGCGATCGCGGCCGCGCCCGGTGGTGATGGTGTCGTTGCCGTCGCCGCCCTGAACGTCCATGTTGACGCGCACGTTGGAGGCGGCGTGGATGACGTCGTTGCCGTCGCCGCCGCGCACGCCGAGCTGTTGCTGGGCGGCGAGGGTGATCTCGAACGGCTGGCCGTTGATGTTGACGTCGAGGACGCCGTTGGCGCGCTGGCTGACCCGCACGTTGTCGTCGCCGGCGCCGCCGTTGATGACCAGGGTGTCGGCGAACTGGTCGCCGCCGGTGACCTGCTCGCGGCTGATGACGATGTCGCCCTGGCGGAACAGTTCCTGCGAGGTGATGCCCTTGCCGTCGGGCGTGCTGCGCGAGGTGTCGGCGGCGGGGCTGCCGGGCGGAACGGTGCCGCCGTTGATGACGATCGGGGTGGGGCCGGCCATAAAGCGCTCTCCTTGGCGTTGCAGTGGCTGACGGTGGAAGGCGCGCGCGGCGCAGCCGTGTTCCTGCCGCGCGTCCTGATGGGCCGCCCGCTGCGGGCGACGTGGTGTGCCGACTATAGGGCGGGTGGCGGCGGCGTAGGAACCCGGGTCGTCCCCCGCCCGTGCCTGCGGCCGCCCCGCCGGTCGGCGAAGCCGCGCTCCGCTGCGGCCGGTGGCCGCGAAATCGGGAGCGCAGTCACAGGAACGGGCTGGGTCGCGCGGTCCGGCCACGGTGGGGCGGAATTTCCAGGGCGTTTGTTCATGTTTCGGCCGCTGCGCTGATACGGGCGTTCTGTTCGGTGTCGCTGCAGTCGTCGGGCTGGGGACGGGCGGGTAGGGGGCGGTGTCGTTGCCGGGGCGATGTCACTACCGTCGCGATGCGAGGCGGGTGTGGTTCCGCAGCGGCGTTGTGTGCCGAATGGACGCAACTTTTGGTTGCCGTTGTCGGCGTTTCCAACTTGGCGTAGGCTCGAATCCAAGGGCTCAGCCTTGGGCTCAGGCCGGTTCGCCCGGCATTCGCCGGTGGTTCCGGCGTATTGCGATGGCTTGCCAGGGAGGCATGGATGCGCGGTGTGTTTCGCTATTTGTGTTGGTTGTCGGTGTTGGGCGTTTGCGCTTGTACCGATTCCTCTTTTCCATCGATTGACGAGTTGGCGGCCAAGTACCAGCGCAACCCGGTGCCGAAGCTGGCGTACCGTATCGAGCTGAAGTTGGCGGATGCGCCGGGGCCGTTTGCCGCGGGGGAAGGGTTCGTCCGCTACGAAGCCCCCAATTGCAGCTACACGCCCAGTGCGATCATGGGCGTGCGCAGGCGCCTCATGCAGTCGCTGCCGATGCAGCTCACCAAGATAGACGATGCGACTTTCATCGCGACGGTCTACTTCGATGCGATGCTGGACGAGGATTACCAGCTAGGTGAGGGCGTCTGCCACTGGGAATTACAGAGCGTGAACGCCTGGCTCAAGGCGACCGGCGCCAAGACCGATACCGGCTACGTCGTCAACTTGTCTGGCGACGAGGTGATCGCACGGAAGTCGCAAACCAACTACTACCTCATGGATGGATACCCTGGCGACGATCCGGACGGGTGGTCGGATCCCGGAAATCAGAGCCGTGATTGGTTCAAGCCGGAGTTCCAGAATCAACTGTTCGCAATCACCATGACGGCGCAGGTCGCGACGCGATGAGTATCGGGCTACGAGTGCTTATTTGGTGAGGATGGCCGATTTCGAAGCAATCTGTGCACCGCTACTTTTGGTTGCCGTTGTTGGCGTTTCGTACCTGCCGTAAGCTCTGCCGTAAGAGATCCGAGCCGGATCGTCGCGCGCTGACCGCCGACGCTCCACGTTCCATAACCGTCTTGCCATGGAGGCATCGATGCGCGGTGTGTTTCGCAGCTTTTGCCTTCTGCTGGCGATGAGTACTTCCGCCTGTAGCGCCCCCGAGGCCACCATGAACGCCGAAACCCCCACCTCCGACTCCGCGCCGTCGACGGCCGAGCTGGAAGCCAAGTACAAACGCAACCCGGCGCCGAAGCAGGCGTACCGGATCGAGCTGAAGGTGGCGGATGCGCCGGGGCCGCTTACCGCGATCGAGGGATATGTCGATTACGAGGCGCTGGACTGTGTCTACACTCCGGATCCCATTGCCGGCGTGCCGATGACACCCTCGTACAGCCTGCCGATCCAGTACGCCAAGGTCGACGACGATACATACGTTGGCACAGTCTATGCCGATGCAATGCTCGACGAAGACTATCTCGGGCGAGGTGTGTGCCACTGGCAGCTGACGAATCTGAACGCAATGTTGAGAGCCACCGGCGCCGAAACGGATACCCGCTATGTCGCCAACTTGAAAGGCAGCGAGATGCGGGCGGAGAAGGCGCGTACCAATTTTTACACCGACACCGCATACCCGGGCAGCGAACCTTCCGATATCCCCAATTTCGGCAACGTGGATCGCAGTAGGTTCAGGCCTGACCTGCAAGACCAACTGTTCACCATCACTCTGACACCAAAGGCAGGGACGCCATGAGCCTCAACAGCCAGCAGTACGCCGCGCTCGCCAGCGACTCTTACAAGGTGCGCCCCATAGGTAGAGAGTTCGAGCTCGACGGCGTGGAGTACAAAGCGCTCAAACACGTCGACAAACCATCCGGGTATCAGGGCACGATTTATCAGCGGGTGGATACGGGCGAGATCATCGTTGCCCATCGCGGCACCGAGTTCGATCGGGAGCCGTTCAAGGATGGCCTTACCGACGCCGGCATGGCCCTGGCGCGCACCAACGCCCAAGCCAAGGATGCGATCGCGCTGACCCGCGATGCGATCAACGAAGCGCGAAAGCTCGGCGCCGAAGATCCGCCGGTGCGCGAAGTCAGCGTAACCGGCCACTCCCTTGGCGGCACCCTGGCGCAAATCACCGCCCATCACTACGACCTGCGCGGCGAAACCTTCAATGCCTACGGTGCGGTCAGCCTGGGTTACCGCATCCCCGAGGGCGGCAACCGCGTTACCAACCATGTCATGGCCGGCGACCCGGTCAGCGCGGCCAGTGATCACTACGGCCAGGTCAAGGTCTACGCCACCGCGCAGGAAATCAAGGCGATGCAGGACCACGGTTACGAGAACAACCGTAACACCCTGTTCGATGCGCGGGCGTCGGTGCCGGCCGCGAAGGAAATGGTCGGAACGTCGCATAGCATGAATAACTTTCTCAACATCGACGCCAAAAAGATGCCGGACCGTTCAGTGCTCGGCGACCCGCAGGCGCAACGCCTGGCGCAGCAGTACGACCCGATGATCGACAAGTACCGCAACGACATCGAGAACCTGCGCCGCGGCATCACCAACACCTTCCGCGATCCGCTCGGCCGGGCCGGCGACCTGATCGACGAGATCCGCGGGCCGGCCAAGCCGGGCGAGCCGGGGCGCAAGGAGCAACGTCACGAGGCGCCGGCGCGGCCGGACCGCAATGCCTCGCCGTGGCAACCGGCGCCTTATGGCCCGGGTCTGCAGGACTACATCCATCCGGGCAAGACGCCGACCGTGAGCCCCGGCTTCCCGATGCGCGCGACCAGTTCGCTCGACGACAACCCCTCGGCCTTCGTCGACCGCATGCTGGCCGCCTCGCAGAACGGCGACCGCGATGCGTTCCGGCAGATGACCCAGCAGGCCGCGGCGGCCACGCCGGGCCGCGAGTTGCGCAACGATGCGGTGGCGACAGTCGATCGCCAGGAACAGGCCCTGGCCCAACAGGCGATGCAGCAGCAGGCCAACGAGCAGGCCGCGCCGAGCCGCCAGGGTCCGCGCATGGTTTGACCGGCGTCGCCGGCGTGCAGCGCGCGCTGGGTTCCCTAGAATATCCGTTCGGCACGAGGCCGCTTTGGAGAGCGCTGGCATGCAACAGGACGAGTTGATGGCGCTGATCAGCAAGACCGCGGTCTTGATGGAGCAGTTCGAACGCCGCTGCGAGGAAATCGAGAAACAGCAGCGCGCGGTGTATCAGCAACTGCAGCATCTGGCGCAGCAGGTGCCGGGCGTAGTGCGCCAATCCGCCGACGAAAGCCTGCGCAATCTGCCGGGCGCGGTGATCGGCAAGGTCGAGGGCGGCTTGTCGCAGCCGGTCGGCGCTTACGAAAAGCGCCTGCAAGAGGCCGGCGCCCTGCTGCAGGAGGGCTCGCAAGGCCTGGCCGCGCAGATCAAGCGCATGGAATGGCTGCACAAGCAGCTGGTGTGGAAGGTGGTCGGCGCGGCGCTGGGTAGCGTATTGCTGCTGTTGGCCGGCGGCGGCTGGCTGCTGTGGCAGTACCGCGCCGACATCAACCAAAACCGGATCACCGCCGACCTGTTGCGCGCCTACAACCAGGCCGACGTGACCCTGTGCGGCGGGCGCCTGTGCGCGAACGTCGACATGAAGGCCAAGCCCTACGGCGACGACAAGCGGTACCGGCCGGTGCAGGCGCGGCAGTAGGCGGCGCCGCCGGCATCGCCGATGCCGCTGTTGCGATGAGTCCGTTGGCGGATGCGACACCGGCCCCTCGGTGGAATTCGCAGTAGTTGCGATTTCGCGGTCGCGGCTTACGCCGCTCCTACAAGAGCTCATGTAGGAGCGGCGTAAGCCGCGACCACCGAAGCGGTCGACGTTAGCGCCGCGTCCGAAGCCCGGATACTCCCGGCGCCCCTTCGCGCGCGGCCCGGACTTCATGCGGCCCTGCCGCACGCGCCGTATCGTCTGTCTCGCAGCCCGCACAGCCCCGCATCGGCCAGTCGCCGACCGCTCGCAACTCCGTCGCCCACCGGCACCACAACGCCGTCGAAACCGCAGCTCCCCATTCGTCGATGAGAAGAACCGCGCCGATCCCCGGCGCGGCCTCATTCCCCGGGAGCCCGCCATGCGCAAGATCATCGCCGCCTTGCAACTGTCACTGGACGGCTACATCGAGGGCCCGCAGGGCGAACTGGACTGGATCGACAGTTGGGAGGACCGCTTCGGTCTGCTCGACCGGGTCGACACCTTCCTGCTCGGCGCACGCATGTACCCGGCCTACGAGGCCTATTGGAGCGCGATCCAGGCCGACCCCGACGCGGTGCTGCCCTTCGTCGACCGGCCCGCCCTGCCGTTCGAGATCGACTACGCGCGCATCGCCGCGACCACCCCGCACGTGGTGTTGTCGCGCACCCTGACCTCGGTCGGCTGGGCCCACACCCGGATCGTGCGCGAGCTGGACGAGCTGCGTGCGCTCAAGACCCAGCCCGGCCGCGACCTGCACGCCGTCGGTGGCGCCGCCTTTATCGCCAGCCTGCTCAACGCCGACCTGGTCGACGAGTTGTGCTTGGTCGTGCACCCGGTGCTGCTGGGCGCGGGCAAGCCGTTGTTTCAGGGGCTGGAGGGGCAGCGCCGGTTGCGGCTGACGGAAGCGGTGCCCTTGGGCGACGGGCTGGCGCGGTTGTCGTACACGCTGAGCCGCTGAGCCGCTATCGGCGCGCGAAGCCCAGGTCGTTGACGGCTGGGCCGCTGAAGGCCGGGCCGCTGAAGGCCCGGCCGAGCGGGCGGGGCGTCGCGCCCGATCACGCACAGTCCACGTTGCTGCAATGCACAATAATGGCCCCATGAGCGCCCCCCTCCCTGCCTCCGTCCCGCTGCCGCCGCGCCGGGTGGCCCTGATCCTGTTCGCCCTGGCCATGGGCGGTTTCGCCATCGGCACCAGCGAGTTCGTGGTGATGGGCCTGATCACCGAGATCGCCCGCGCGATGGCGGTGACCGAACCGCAGGTCGGCCACGTCATCAGCGCCTATGCGCTGGGCGTGGTGGTCGGCGCGCCGGCGCTGGCCTTGCTCGGCGGGCGCCTGTCGCGACGCAGCCTGCTGCTGGCGTTGATGGGCTTCTACGCGGTCGGCAACCTCGCCAGCGCGCTGGCGCCGGGCTACCTGAGCCTGATGCTGGCGCGCTTCGTCGCCGGCCTGCCGCACGGCGCCTACTTCGGCATCGCTGCGCTGGTGGCGGCGCGGATCAGCCCGCCCGAGCAGCGCGGCACCGCGGTCGGGCGGGTGATGTTGGGGCTGTCGGTGGCCTTGCTGATCGGCAATCCGCTGGCGACCTGGCTCGGCCAGGCCTTCGGCTGGCGCTGGGCCTTCGCCCTGGTGTCGCTGATCGCGCTGGCGACGGTGGCGATGACCGCGCAGGCGCTGCCGCGCGGCATGAACGCGCCGCGCCCGGATGCGATGCGCGAGCTGCGCGATTTCAACCGCAAGCCGGTGTGGCTGGCGCTGGGCATCGGCGCGATCGGCTTCGCCGGCATGTTCTGCGTTTTCAGCTATCTGGCGCCGACCCTGGTCCACGTCACCGGCGTGCGCGAGTCCTTCATACCGTTCGGCCTGATCGCGTTCGGCATCGGCGGCATCCTCGGCACCCTCGGCGGCGGCTGGTTGTTCGACCGCTTCCAGTTCCGCGGCGCGGCGCTGGTGCTGGTGTGGTCGGTGCTGATCCTGCTGCTGTTCCCGCTGGCCGCGCGCTCGGTCTGGACCGTGCTGCCGGCGGTGCTGGCGGTGGGCACGATGGGCGCGCTGGCGACGGTGCTGCAGGCGCATCTGATGGACGTCGCCGCCGAAGCGCAGACCCTGGCGGCCGCGTCCAACCACTCGGCCTTCAACATGGCCAACGCGCTCGGCCCCTGGCTGGGCGGCATGGCGATCACCGCCGGTTACGGCTGGACCTCGACCGGCGTGGTCGGCGCGCTGACCGCGCTCGGCGGCCTGGCGATCTACGCCTGGGCGCGCGCGGACCTGCGCGCGTCGGAGACGGCGGCGCTGGAAGGTTCGGGCGAGGCGGGGTGAGATCGAGCTCCGCCTGGCTTCGGCAGGGGCGCTTGCGTACACCGCTGCGGTAGTCGCGGCTCACGCCGCTCCTACAAGGGACGCTTATGTAGGAGCGGCGTGAGCCGCGACAGCTAATGCGGCGGAATACCACGTTGGTATCCGAAGCCGGGTTGTCTGGGATATTTCGAACGACAGCGCTCATGGGGCCGGGCTTCGACCGGGGCGCTTGCGTACACCGCTGCGGTGGTCGCGGCTCACGCCGCTCCTACAGGGGCAGGACTCCGCTCCTACCGATCCTATTGGGGAGCAGGCGGAGAAGGAGGGGCGCAGATCGCGCAGTGGTCGTGCTCCGCTTCCTGGCCTTTGCTGCGCGCGAGTACGGTGCGGATGTGCTGCTGGCGCTTAGTCATCAGCGCATCGCGCTCGCTGCCGTAGCGCACGGCCAGGTCGTAGACCGCGTCGGCGGTCTCGATCGGCCCGCCGGCCAGGTTCAACGTCGCCCAATCGCGCAGAAGATTGGCGACGACCGGGTCGGGCGCGGCCACGAACTGCAGCCTTTCGTGCAACTGATAGCTGAAAGACCAGTTGAGCAGCCAGGGGCTGACCGGGCGTCCATCGTTCCCGGCCGGCAGCTCGGTCGGCAGCGGCGGCACCAAGGTCGGCGCGAAGGCGATGCCGGCGACCGAACGGCCTTGCAGGTGGTTCGGATCCTTGGCCAGGGCCAGCTTGGCTTCGAGGATGCGCAGGTGCAGCCATTCCGAGCGATGGTGTTCTTCGGGGTTGCGACGAATGCCGATCCGGATCCAGCGCAGCGCTGTGGCGTCGTGGCCGGTCAGTTCCAGCGCCGTGCCGAGATTGGCGGCGGTCTCGTGGTGGCCCGGGTACAGCTTTTCCACTTGCACGAAATGTCTGACCGCCGCGGCGAACTGACCTTGGCGGATCAGCAGTACGCCGAGGTCGTTGAGGTGTTCGAAGCTCGGGTCGATCAAGGCGTCGCGGACCGTCGTCCGGACCCAGAACAACGGCGGCGTAGCGCCCTTGAGTTCCCGGACGAAGTCCTGGCCCACCGGCCAACTGGGATGGAATTTGCGGCCCGCCGCGTCGGTGCCGACCGAATTGATGCAGGCCTGGGCGGCGCTGGTCAGGGTCAGCAAGGCGGTGGCGGCGACGATCCGGAGCTTCATGGCGGTCCTTGCTCGAACGGTCCTGGAGTCGCTCGAGTTTGCCTGGACCGGAGCGGGTCGTCACGCGGCGTCGGGCCGTGTCTGCTGCCGAAGCTACGGCCTGAGGGTAAGTGCGGCGCCCCAAGGGATTTTCTTCGGGCAGGAGCCGCGACCACCGAAGCGATGGGATGCAGCGTTGGTGTCCGAAGGCAGTCGCCCGGGGGGTGAATAGAAGCGCTCGCAGAGCCGGGCTTCGGTAGGGACGCTTGCGTACACCGCTGCGGTGGTCGCGGCTCACGCCGCTCCTACAAGGGACGCTTATGTAGGAGCGGCGTGAGCCGCGACAGCTAATGCGGCGGAATACCACGTTGGTGTCCGAAGCCGGGTTGTCTGGGATTTTTCGAACGACAGCGCTCATGGGGCCGGGCTTCGGCCGAAGTGCTTGCGTACATCGCTGCGGTTGTCGCGACTTATGACCGGAGGAAATCCCGTGGGACGCCGCTCCTACAGGGGCGGCCGACGCTGCGGTTTCGACTTGATAAATGTCAGCTTCTGCCCCTGCGCACGGCGCAGGCCGCGGCGGCGGCGCTAAGCTCGCGGGCGACGCAGCGGTCGCGGTGTCGGCCGGCGAACGGAGGCGAAGGATGAAGCAGACCTATCCAGGCAGCTGCCATTGCGGCGCGGTGCGGTTCGAATGCGATCTGGACCTGGCCGCGGGCACGCGGCGCTGCAATTGCAGCTTCTGTCTGAAGACGCGGATGTGGAAGGCGTTCGCGATGGCCGGCGAATTCCGCCTGTTGCAGGGCGAGCAGGAGCTGGGCGACTACCGCGCCGCCGATTCGCAATGGCCGCAGGGCCACGTCCATCACCACTTCTGCCGGCGCTGCGGCGTGCGTCCCTTCAGCCGCGGCTATCTGGAGATGGAACCGTTCAACGGCTGGTTCCATGCGGTCAATGTCGCCTGCCTGGACGGGCTGGACGACGCGGCCCTGGCGGCGATCCCGATCGAGTACGAGGACGGCCGCCACGACCGCTGGGAGTCGGCGCCGGCGGCGCCGGGATACCTGTAGCGACGCAGCGCCTGCGACCCGAACCGGTATCCTGGCGGTCTTCGCCGTCACCGCCGGACCCGCCATGACCACTTACATCGCCCTGCTGCGCGCCGTGAACGTCGGCGGCACCGGCAAGTTGCCGATGGCCGAGCTGCGGGCGATGTGCGAGGCGGCGGGATTCGAGGACGTGCGCACCTACATCGCCAGCGGCAACGTGGTGTTGCGCAGCAAGCTCAGCGCGCAGCGGGTGCGGGCGGCATTGGAAGAGAAGCTGCAGGCGTATGCCGGCAAGCCGGTCGGGGTGGTGGTGCGTACCGGCGCGGATTTGCGGCGCGCGCTGGAAGCCAATCCGTTCAAGCAGGCGGCGCCGAACCGGGCGGTGCTGATCTTCCTCGACGACGCGCCGCCGGCCGATGCGCTGGCGGCGGTGAAGCACCGCAACGGCGAGGAGATCGCGCTCGGCGAGCGCGAGATCTACGTCCATTACGGCGACGGCATGGCCGATTCGAAACTGATGATTCCGGCCGCCAAGGCCGGCACCGCGCGCAACTTGAACACGGTGGCCAAGCTGATCGAGATGGCCGGCGCTTGAGGCCGCGTCTCGCCGGCGCGCAGGCGTGCGCGCGGCCGGCGACGCGAGCGGGCGTTTACTGCAGCGGCTGCAGGCCGAGCGAGGCGAACAACTGGTTCTGCGCCTTCTTGGCGATCGAGCGCGGCAGCTTGACCAGGAAGCCGTCGCCGGCCAGGGCCACGTCGCCCTGCAGGATCAGGCCGTTGATGCGCACGTAGCTCTTGATCGAGTAGCGTCCGCCGGCGCGGTCCAGTTCCAGGAACATCGGCGCGGTCAGAAAGCCCTTGCCCTTGCGGTAGACCTGGCGCGCGCCCTCGCTGCGGATGAGCGCATAACCGTTGCCGGCGGCCCAGGCGGCGACCGTGGCGGCCACGTCCTGGTCCGAGGAGAACTCGACCAGATCGAACTGATGCTTGCCGTTCTTGGCCACCAGCGCCATCACGTTGAGCAGGCCGAGCCCGCACAGCCCGCCGAAGATCGCCATCCCTATGATCGAACCCATATCCGTCCTTGATTGATTGCGTATGCACTGCCGCGGCCGTCGCGGCCGGGGGGCGGGCACTATAGCAGCGGCTTCGCCGGCGCGAATTGCGCGAAACCGACAGTGGCCGGCCGCCGGCGACCGCCCTGTCCGCCGCGGTCCCCATGGACGGCGCCCGGCCAGACCGCCCGGCCGGAGCCCGGCGCTTCCGGTGCCGGGGGATGCCGTACTAGACTCGGGACATGCGAAATCCCCTGCAAGATCAATTGTTGAAGGCCGGGCTGGCCAAGAAGTCCCAGGTGTCCCAGGCCGTGCGCGAGCAGGCCAAGCAGCGCCAGGGCAAGGCGCCCGCGGCGCCGAAGGAAGACCAGGTCGACGTCGACCGTTTGCGCGCCGAACGCGCCGAGCGCGATCGCGCGCTGGCGGCCGAGCGCAATGCGCAGGCGCGCGCGCACGAACTGCGCGCGCAGGTGCGGCAGATCGTCGAGGCCAACCGGGTCGAGCGCAAAGGCGAAATCGACTACCGCTTCGCCGACGGAGACAAGATCAAGAGCCTGCTGGTCGACAAGGCGCTGCGCACCCAGCTGGCCAGCGGCGCGCTGGTGATCGCGCGCCTGGACGAGGGCTACGAACTGTTGCCGCGCGCGGCCGCGCAGAAGGTGCGCGAGCGCGACCCGGCGGCGATCGTGCTCGATCACGGCGCGCCGCAGGCGGCCGCGCCGGCGAGCGAGGACGACGAGTATTACGCGCAGTTCCAGGTGCCCGACGACCTGGTCTGGTAACGACACAGGGACGGAGGGGGTTAAGCGCGCTTAACCCCCTCCGTCCCCTTTGTTGCCCCTTTGTTGCCTTTGCCGCACTCGAGCATCGCGCCATGTCCACGCCTCCGGCGACGACGCGTCTGTACCGCTTCCGGCTCGACGCGATCCAGTCGCGCTACGGCGCCGGAAACTTCGACGACGCCGGCGACGAGATCGCTGCCGCGCTGGTCGCGGCCTGCGCAGACCGCGGCGTACCGCCGCTGTCGTTCGACTTCGATACCGCCCATCCCAATCCCTGGTTCCACGCCTTGGTGGCGACGGTGCACGGGCTGACGCCGGCACAACACGACGATTTTCTGAGCCGGCTCGCCCTGGCCGGGCTCGAGCCCGAGTAGGGCGGTCCAGGGACGGAGGGGGTTAAGCGCGCTTAACCCCCTTCGTCCCTTTCGCGTGGGCTCGCATGGGGAGCCTGCGCATGCCGGTACTTCGGCAGCCGGCGCTGCGGCGCGAAAACGATAGAGGACCCATCCTGTCCGCATTGCGCCCTTAAGGTGAGCGCCTCTTTCACCGCACCTACGAGGCCTCGCCATGTTGACCCTGATCCACTCGCCGCATTCGCGTTCGACCCGCATCATCGCCCTGCTCAAGGAGCTCGATGCGCTCGATCGGGTCGAAGTGCGGCCGGTGGAAATCCAGCGCCAGGGCCAGGATCACCCCTTCGCCGGCGACGCGCGCAATCCGCATCCGGAAGGCAAGGTGCCGGTGCTGATGCACGACGGGGTCGAGATCTGGGAAAGCCCGGCGATCATCCAGTACCTGACCGACCTGTTTCCCGAGCGCGGCATCGGTGCGCCGATCGGCAGCCGCGAGCGCGGCCGCTACCTGTCCTGGCTGAGCTGGTACGGCGACGTGATCGAGCCGGTGCTTTTGCTGGCGACGATCGGGGTCGAACATCCCTTCCTCACCGCGACCTTCCGCGGCGTGGCCGAGATGGAAGCGCGCCTGGGCAAGGCGCTGGAGCACGCGCCGTATCTGCTCGGCGATCGCTACAGCGCCGCCGACCTGCTGCTGCACACGCCGTTCGTGTGGTTCTCCGAATCGATGCCGGCCAACCCGGCGATCCAGGACTGGGTGCGCCGCTGCAGCGAGCGGCCGTCGTCGCAGTTCGCAGCCGAGTACGACGAGGCCCTGCTGGCCCAGGCCTGAGCGAACTACCGGCGCGTCTTCCCCGCGAAAGCGGGGATGCAAGGCGAGCCGGAACCTGAGCCTCGGTCCCAGCACGTCATCCTCGCGTAGATGCACGTGCGGGACGTCCAGCCCTGAGCGCCCCATCCAGCACGTCATCCCCGCGAAAGCGGGGATCCAGGGCTTCACCGCGGCACGACCCGCAGACCCGCGGCTTCACCGCCGCGCGCCCCGGCAGCGACGCCGCAGCCTCATTCGTGCACCACAGCGTTGCGGCGCCGACGGCCCGCAACGCTGGACCTCAAGCGAGGTCGAGGTCGTAAGGTAGCGGCAGTCCAACACGCCGAGACCGACGATGTCGCCGCAGCCGGAATCCACCCTGCCGCAGGAAGACCTGCAGCTTTACCTGCAACGCCTGGGCTACGAGCGCGCGCCGGCGCCGACCCTGGACAGCCTGCGCGAGCTGCAACGCCGGCACAGCCACGCGTTCGTGTTCGAAACGATCAATAGCCTGCTGCAGGCGCCGATCCCGATCGACCTGCCGTCGCTGCGCCGCAAGTTGTTGCACGACGGCCGTGGCGGCTATTGCTACGAACTCAACGGCCTGTTCCTGACCCTGCTGCAGCAACTGGGCTTCCAGGCGCGCGGCCTGACCGGGCGGGTGCTGATGGGCGGCCCGGAGGACGCGGTCACCGCGCGCACCCACCTGGTGGCGCTGGTCGAGATCGACCGCGAACGCTGGATCGCCGACGTCGGTTTCGGCGGCATGGTGCCGACCGGGCCGCTGCGGCTGGACGAGACCGGCGAGCAGACCACCCCGCACGAGCCGTACCGGCTGGAGCGTCGCGATGCAGGCCAATACCTGCTGCGGGCCAAGGTCGGCGAGGAATGGCGGGCGATGTACGTGTTCGATCTGGCGCCGCAGGAACAAATCGACTATGTGGTCGGCAACTGGTACGTGTCCTCGCACCCGCAGTCGCCGTTCCGCGGACAGCTGTTCGTCGCCCGCACCGGGCCCGGCTGGCGCAAGACCTTGAACAACGACAGCTACGCGGTGCACCGCCTGGGCCAACCCAGCGAACGGCGCGAACTGGCCGGCGCCGACGAGGTGATCGAGGTGCTGCGCGAGCAGTTCGGCCTGCGCCTGCCCGACGAGGCCGCGTTGCGCGAGGCGATCGGGCGGCAGCGGGCGGCCTGAGCTGCCTTGCGCGCTCGCCTTGCCCGCGCGCTTGCCCGATACTGGAGGCCCGCCGCGCCGAGCGCGGCCTGCTTCTGCCATCAGGACGGCGCATGAAATCCATCGTTTCGGTGGTCGACTGGTACGGTCCCTACACGCTCGAGCAGGCGCGCCAGGCGGCGGTGGATTTCGACGACGGCATCTACCTGGCCATCGGCAAGCAGAAGTGGAAGCACAAGGTGCGGATGCAGTACGTCGGCCTGGCTTCGAGCCTGCCGGCGCGGCTCAACGGCGCCCACCACAAGCTGCCGCTGATCAACCGCGACCTCAAGATCTGGCTAGGCGAGGTCGCCTCGCCGCGTTCGCCGGGCAAGAAGGTCAAGGTCACCGACCGCATGCTCGACCTGACCGAATGGGCGCATTGCTACTTCCTGCAGCTGCCGCTCAACGCCAAGAAGAAGGCCAGGCCGCCGGATCGGGCGATCATGGTCTACAACCGCTGGTGGAAGACCGACGGCGAGACCGCCTGCCGGCAGCGTCCGAACCGCGCCTGGCCGGACCTGATCGACTACCTGGGCCAGGAGTATCCGGCCAAGCTGGTCTGGTTCGGCGGCCGCCAGCGCGTCGACCGGGTGGAGAATTTCCGCCCCGGCTAGGTCGGCAGCCGATGCCGGCGGCGGTCGCCTGCGACGATGCCGTATTCAGTCGCTATTGGTCTCGATCTCGTGGCCGCCGCGTGCGGCATGGCTGAAGAACGCCAGCCAGCGCAACACGGCATAGGTCAGGCCGCGCTCGCGTCCGCCGTTGCCGTGGCGGTCGAGCAGTTCGATCAGTTCGTGCACCATGGCGCCGGCCTGTTGCGGCGAGAAGCGCGGATCGTCGAAGAACGCGCACCACAGCGCGTGCAGTTGCGGATAGCGCGCGGCGTCGTCGGCGGCCATCTGCAGCACGTATTCCTCGCCGTGGCGGATGCTCTCCTCGCGTCCGCCGGCACTCATGTCGAATCCCATGGCGCCGGGCCCGCTCAGTCGATCAGTTCGAAACCGGCCGGCGCGATGCGCGGCGGCGGGCGGTCGCAGTGGTACATGTCCAGGTAGATCGAGGTCTCGCGCGTGCCGCACATCACCCGGTAGCGGTCGACGACGTGATGGTCCGGCTCGCCCGGAGCCAGCGGCTTGCCGGCCAGCAGCGCTTCGACCAGGCGCTCGGACTGCGCCTCGGTCATGTCCGCCGGCAAGGGCGTGCGCTCGCCGACGCTGCCGGCGCGTTCGAACTGCGGATGGCTACGGTCGGGGCAGACCAGGCGGGCGAGGTAGCGGCGTTCGCCATCGGGTTCGCAGACTTCGATCGCGCTGGCCACGGTGCTGCCCGGTGCGGCCGCGGCGTCGGGCGGCGATGGCGCCGCGGCGGAGCCGGCGGAGGCGAAGGCGAGAACGAGCAGGGCAGCATGCATGGGCAGAGGTCCTTTCCGCGAAGTCGGCTACAGCATAGGGCAAAGGCGCGCGAATGCGATGCTGCGGCGCGCGCGGACATTAGCGCCGGGTGACGGCAGGGTGAGGCGAAACGAAAGCCGTGCGCGTCGTTGGCGCGTTCATTCGCATTCGTCGGCTGGTGCGCGATGAACGCGCGAATGTTCATCCCGGGTTCGCGCGTGCCGTCCAGAATCGAGTCTCCCCCAGCACAGGAGCGCGCCATGAGGAAGATCATCCTGGCCCTCGCCCTGGCGGCCTGCGTACCGGCCGTCGCTGCGGCGCAGGACACGGACGGTCCGGTCGCATTGACCGAGCATCAGATCCGCACCCGCCTCGCCGAACAGGGCTACACCAAGGTCAACGACCTGAAGTTCTCCGATGGCGTCTGGCACGCCGACGCGCGCAGCGCCGACGGCAACTGGGTGCAGGTGCGGCTGGATCCGGGCGGCGGCACGGTGTTCGCCAACGAACTGGTCGCGCGCATGAGCGAACGCGATGTACGCGCCGCGCTGTCGGCCGCGGGCTACACCAACATCCACGACGTGGACTACGAGGACGGCATCTGGAACGCCGAGGCCGACGATCCGGCCGGCAAGGACGTCGAGCTGAAGATCAATCCCAACAACGGCAAGATCATCGGCAAGGAAAAAGACTGAGCGTACGGCGCCCGCGGGCATCCCGGTGCCCGCGTCGCGCCCGCAACGGCCCCGGCCGCCCGCGCGGCCGGGGCCGTTGCGTCGGCCTCAAGCGTAGAAGTCGCCCAGCACCACGGCGACGCTCTGGGTGCCGTTCAACTGGATCGACGGGTTCTGGTCGCACAGGTCGTCGTAGGGAAATCCGTAGGCCAGGCCGTTGGCGCTGATCGCATGGGTCAGCTGCGCCCAGGCGTTCCAGGTGCCGCCGGCCGGATAGAAGCCGCCGGCGGCGCCGGCGCAATCGGCGTCGTCGAGCAGGTAACTCACCACTCCACGGTTGAACGCCGCGGCGATGTTCTTGCCGACATTGAGTTGCGCGGCGCCGCCGTTGGCCAGGGCGTTGTTGCATTGCCAGACATCGAGCGAGCCGAACTGCACGGTCGACGGCGCCGCGCCGGTCAGCGCGAACGCCAAGGGCGGCGCCGCCGCCTGCCATTCGGCCAGGGTCGGGTATTGGCCGGCGTAGAAGTTCAGCACTCCGCTGCCGGCGTCGACCACGCCGGTGTAGTAGCCGCTGGCGACGTCGTGCACCACCAGCGGCTGGCTCTGCCAGTTGCGGTACCAAGTGGAGATCTCGGCATCGAACCAGGTGACCGCGGCGCTGCCATACGTGGGGTCGCCGGTCAGGGTCTTGGGCGAGATCGCGCGCAGCCAGGTCACGCCGGCCGGATAGGCCGGCGCGGCCGCCGCCGCGATCGCGATCGCCAGCGGTTGCCCGGCCAGCGGCGCCGGCAAGGCCTGCACCTGGGCGATGACCGCATCGCGCGACACCGTCAGTACCCCCTGGGCACTGCCGCCGGGCGTGCCGTCCAGGCTCAGGGCGAAGCCGAACTGGTCGACCTGGGTGGTGTTGCCGTTGAAGTTGCCGTCGCTGTCGTAGGAGAACTCGATCCAGTCGAACAGGCATTGCGCGCCGGGACCGTCCTGGTACGGCACCGGTGCGGTATAGCCGCCGCTCAGCACGGTGAACGGCAGCCGCGGTATGCCGACCGAGATATAGATGCGGCCGCTGAAGGCGGCGCTGCCGGTACCTAGGCTGGGGATGTTCGCGGTGTTGATCTGCGACAGGTCGATTTGGGTCGGCGGGCCGCTGCGCGCCAGGACGATCGAGTAGTCGGCCCAGGCATCGGGATAGTTGCCGGCCAGCGCGGCGACGGCGGCCGGGTCGAGCCCGCCGGCGCTGGGAAAGCTGCCCGCGGCCTGGCTGTTGTCGCCGGTCTGCATCGGCCAGGGCAGGCCGGACGCGTCGAGGCGATAGAAGCCGCCGGGCACCAGGCCGACGATGTAGGCGTAAACGGGGACGTCTTCGGCCAGGTCGGTCTGGGTGGCATCCAGGGTCAGCGGGACGGTCATGGTGGTCTCCGAAGCGTTGGGCGGCGCGACCGGCCGGTCGCGCCCGATGGCGGGAACGCGCCAGGGCGGGCGGTGTGAGGCGTCGCCGCCGAACACTGCGGCCGGGTCCGGTTGGGTGGGCGACGCGCCGGGCGCGCGAAAAAATCTTCGCAGGTTTGTCGATTGCGAAGGCCGCGGTTCGTCGCAGTGAGGAGCAGGCAGGAAACCGCGCCGGCCCGACACAGAAAAAATCATCGGAGCTTGTCGATTCCTGCGATCCTGTTTCGTCGCTATCGGGAGCAGGCAGGAAACGATCCCAACCCGGAACGCCGGACCCGCCCGCCGCTATCGCCCTTCCATCCTCTTTCAACCCTTTCATCCTCTTTCAACAAGGACTTCGCCATGACCAGCCACGCCCAGATCTTCGTCAACCTGCCGGTCAAGAACCTCGACCGCTCCGTCGCCTTCTTCACCCAGGTCGGCTACAGCTTCAATCCGCAGTTCACCGACGAGAACGCGACCTGCATGCTGCTGGGCGAGAACCTGTTCGTGATGCTGCTGGTCGAGCCGTACTTCCAGACCTTCACCAAGAAGAGCCTGTGCGACACCAGCAAGAGCGTGGAATCCCTGGTCGCCCTGCCGGTCGGCAGCCGCGCCGAGGTCGACGCCCTGATCGCCAAGGCCGCCGCGGCCGGCGGCAAGGTCCTCGGCGAGCCGCGCGACTACGGCTTCATGTATTCGCATGGCTACGAAGACCTGGACGGCCACACCTGGGACGTGTTCTACATGGACATGAGCGCGATGCCGCAGCAGTAAAGGTCCATCGGCCCGTCTCGCCGCCGCGAACGGGCTGCAGCGCAAGCCGCCGCAAGGCGGCTTGCGTTCGTCTGGGGGAATAGTTTGTCAGCAGACAAAGTTCCCCCTTGCGCCGTTCCTACAGAAAGCGGCGCCGCTTCTGCTGTTCCCCCCTTTGAAAAAGGGGGGCAGGGGGGATTTGCTCTATGCCGCGCACGTTCGTCCCCTTTCGACCGGATGCAGAACGCGGTCCCGAACGCCGACGGCGTGATTGGCTGGTCTGCGCGTCCCGGGGTCGCGGCTTGCGCCGCTCCTACCCCGGTGCGGAGCGCGGCTTCGTCGAATGGCGGCGTCGTTGCGCTTTCTGCGCGTTCCCTGTCGCGGCTTACGCCGCTCCTACAGAAAGCGCCGCCGCCTTTGCTGTTCCCCCCTTTGAAAAAGGGGGGCAGGGGGGATTTGCTTTCGGCTTCGCAACCAACGCAGCCCCCATCCGCGACGGCGTCGCCGTTGCGTCTTCTTCGCGTCCCCTGTCGCGGCTCACGCCGCTCCTACAGGGGGCAGGGCTTGATTGCGCCGGCTCAGGCGCCGGGGGCCTTGAACTCCTGGCGCAGCCAGTCGTCGATCAGGCGCTTTTCGTAGCGCAGCGGGTCGCTGTCGCTGAGCGGGCGCGGCCCCATCAGGAAGCTGAGGTCGCGCAGGGTGCGCTGGCCTTCCTCGACCACCCGGCCGTCGGCATCGGTGCGCTTGAAGTTCAGCACGATGCGCGGCGGATAGATGTCGCGGACGAAGCGGGTGTCGTCGAACTGCGGGCCGTGCCAGGGCTCGTAGTCGCCGGCGCGCTTGATGTCGGTGATATCGACCGCGAGCTGCTCGCCGGCCGGCAGTTCTTTCTGCGCGCGCTGGCGCAGGTGCTGGGCCAGTTGCTCGACCCAGTTGCCGCGGCGGGCGTCGTAGCGATTGCGGCTGTAGCGGATCTCGGCGAAGTTGGCCGGATCCTCCCAGCGCACGCTGACCGGGCCCTGCTCGGGCAGGGCGCGCGGCGCTTCGGGATCGGTGACGGTGCGCGAGCGGGCGCCGGCGTCCCCGGCCGCCAGCGCGGCGGCCGACAACGCCAGGATGAGCGCGATCCGGTGTTTCATGGCGGACTCCCAGGCGATGGGTACGACGGCATTGTCCGCCCGTGTTCGTGCGCGGAACAAGCGAAACCGGGTTAAACGCCGACTCGGCACGAAGACCGTTGGCGCCAATTCACGATCGCGCGTCGGCCATGGCGGCGGCGCCCGTTCAGGCCGTCATTCGCAACCGACTCCGTCGCCGTCGCGGTCCAGCCGTCGGCTGTAGCCCGGATCGCCGCGCCGTACCGGCGCGGCCCCGGCGGCGCGCGCCGCGCTGCAATTGGCGAACGCGCCGCCGCCGCCGGGCGCTGCGTTCGCAGGCGCCCACGACGAGGACGTCGCGGGCCGCGAGCGCGACGCCGGGGCGGGCGCCCAGGCCGCCGCCGGCGCGGTGCCGCCATGGCAGTGATAGCCGCCGCGCTTGCGGTCGTGGTGGCAGCCCTGCTTGTCCAGCCCGCCGCCGTGGCCGAAGGCCGGTACGGTCGCGCCCAAGGCGAGCGCGACCAGAAAAAAGACGATTTGCCTGTGCATGAATGGATCCCCCGTGCTCGTCCCAACGCGGCGGGAGCGGGAAATCGGTCATGCGTTGGCGCAAGCTCGACTCGAGCGCCGTCGCTTCGCGACGGCGCGGGGTTCGGCTCAGGCCGCGAAAGCGCGGCGGACGTCGGCGAAGTCCATCACCGGGCGCACTTCGATCCGGCCGGTGCGGCTCCAGGGGAATTCTTGGGCGATGCGCAGGGCCTCGTCCATGTCGGCCGCCTCGATCAGGTTGAAGCCGCCCAGGTACTCCTTGGCTTCGGCGAAGGGGCCGTCGAGGAAGGTGGTGCGGCCGCCGCGGGTGCGCAGCGACACGGCCTTGGCCGGCGGCGCGAGCATCTGCGAGTCGAGCAGGACGCCATCGGCGTGCAACTGGTCGGCATGGGCCAGGCAGCCGCGCATCATGGTTTCGTACTCGCCGGGCGGCAGGGCTTCGATCAGGCTGTCGTCGTTGTAAATCGAAACGAGGAATTTCATGGGGGCCTCGGAAGCGGAGTCGGGAGGGGTCGTGGTGGACCGCGACGGCGCCGAGCATAACGCCTATGCGGCGCTGCGCCAGGGACGATGGTCGGAGAGCTTGGGCGAGGCCGATCGCAGAGGTTGCGACGGTCGACCGCGTCGCCGCGCAGGGCGACAATGGCGCAATCCGTTCAGTCCGCTCCCCGCATGTCCGACTTCGCCTGCCGCCCGATCGCCTGGCTGCGTTCGCCCTATGCGCAGCGCATCGATGCGCCGCACCAGCCGACCGTGGTCCAGGGCACCGAAACCGGCACCGCGGAAGAAGCGCGGATCGAATTCGCCGACGACATTCCCTTCGAGGCCTATGCCGACCTGCAGGGCTTCGAGCGGATCTGGCTGATCTTCGCGTTCCACCGTAGCCAGGGCTGGAAGGCGCAGGTCAAGCCGCCGCGCGGCGGGCCCAAGCGCGGCGTGCTGGCGACGCGCTCGCCGCATCGGCCGAACCCGCTGGGTCTGTCGGCGGTGGAACTGGTCGCGGTCGAACCGGGCGCGCTGCGGGTGCGCGGAGTCGATCTGCTCGACGGCACGCCGGTGCTCGACATCAAGCCCTACGTGCCTTACGCCGATGCGTTCGCGCAGGCGCGCGCGGGCTGGATCGATGCGATCGACGCCGTGCAGGGCCGGCAGTCCGCGCCGGGTCCGAAGCGGCCGCGCCGGCCGCGCACGCCCGCTGCGGACTGAGGCGCCCGCGTCTTACCTCGCGCGTCATCGGTTCGCCTACGTAATCAAGCGCAGGAAGTTGTACCGATTTTGCGATTTCGTGATAACGGTCGGATTTCGACGCAATAGTGCGATCGATGCCGCAGTCCGAGCGGAGAATCGGCTTGACCCTGTGGGTACCCGGATGTAGTTTCCGGCCGGGTTAATTAGCTTGTCGGTTTAGAGGCGCTTCAGGCCTCCTTTTGCGCGCCCGTCGCGCTTCGTTCGTACAGGAAGTCCGTCATGACCGCCGATGGTTCCCGCCGTGCCGGCGCCTCGCCGCCTGCCGCCGTCACCTCGCACCGCATCGAAGATCGTCGCATCGTCCTGCAGCGCGTGATCCACGCGCCGCGCGACCTGGTGTTCCTGGCCTGGACCGATCCGGTCCACATCGCGCGCTGGTGGGGGCCGCACGGCTTTCGCAGCGTGGTGCGGCAGATGGACGTCGCCACCGGCGGCGAGTTCCGCATCTGCATGGTCGGTCCCGACGGCGTCGAATACCCGCTGCGCGGCCGCTATCAGGAACTGGTCGCGCCCGAGCGCCTGGTGTACTGGGTCGACTGGGACGATCCCGCGCGGCCTCCGCAGCCCTCGTTGAATCGGGTCAGCCTGGCCGAACGCGGCGACGGCCACACCGAAGTCTCGCTGGAGCTGGAGTTCGCCAGCGCCGGCGAGCGCGAGGACGTGCAGACCCAGCAGGTCGTGCCGGGCTGGGGCGAGTGCTTCGAGCGCCTGGACGCGTACCTCGCGCAACGCTGAGCGCGGCGCGTCCGCGCGCTTGCTCTTACACTGACCGAGGCGGTCCGCGTTGCGGCCGCGCCCGTCGCCGCAACGCGGCGATGCGGCGCCCGCGCCTCGGTCCGGCCGCCGTACGGTCCGCGATCACGGAGGCTTCCCTGCGCATGGTTTCGGTTACTGGCTCGTCCGTCCCCGCCGCCGAGGCCGCGCCGATCGTATCGATCCGCAGCCTGGCCAAGACTTACGCCGGCGGCTTCCAGGCGCTCAAGCGGGTCGACCTGGACATCCGCCGCGGCGAGATCTTCGCCTTGCTCGGCCCCAACGGCGCCGGCAAGACCACCTTGATCAGCATCGTCTGCGGCATCGTCAACCCCAGCGAGGGCACGGTGCTCGCCGACGGACACGACATCGTCCGCGACTACCGCGCCGCGCGCGCGACCATCGGCCTGGTGCCGCAGGAACTGCACACCGACGCCTTCGAAACGGTGTGGGACACGGTCAAGTTCAGCCGCGGCCTGTTCGGCAAGGCGCCCGACGCGGCCTATCTGGAGCGGGTGCTGCGCGAGCTGTCGCTGTGGGACAAGCGCGGCGAGAAGATCATGGCCCTGTCCGGCGGGATGAAGCGACGGGTGCTGATCGCCAAGGCGCTGTCGCACGAACCGAGCATCCTGTTCCTCGACGAGCCCACCGCCGGCGTCGACGTCGAGTTGCGGCGCGAGATGTGGGCGATGGTGTCGCGGCTGCGCGCCAGCGGGGTCACGATCATTCTGACCACGCACTACATCGACGAGGCCGAAGAGATGGCCGACCGGGTCGGGGTGATCGACCGCGGCGAACTGGTGCTGGTCGAGGACAAGCGCGCGCTGATGCGCAAGCTGGGCAAGAAGCAGCTGACCCTGCAATTGCGGACCCCGCTGGCGGCGCTGCCGCAGGCGCTGGCCGAGCCGGCGCTGAGCCTGTCGGCCGAGGGCGGCGAGCTGACCTACACCTTCGACGCCCAGTCCGAGGAAACCGGGATCGCCGCCTTGCTGCGCCGGCTCGGCGAGCACGGCATCGACTTCAAGGACCTGCACACCTCGCAGAGCTCGCTGGAGGAGATCTTCGTCAACCTGGTCAAGTCGCCGGCGGCGCAACGCGCGGCGCCCGGCAACGGCAAGGCGGAGGGCGCGGCATGAACTGGCATGCGATCCGGGCGATCTACTACTTCGAGATGCACCGCACCTTCCGCACCCTGATGCAATCCATCGCCACCCCGGTGCTGTCGACCTCGCTGTACTTCATCGTGTTCGGCTCGGCGATCGGCTCGCGCATGGTCGAGATCGACGGCATCGGCTACGGCGCCTTCATCGTGCCGGGTCTGGTGATGATGGCGCTGCTGACCGAGAGCATCTCCAACGCCTCCTTCGGCATCTACCTGCCGAAGTGGTCGGGCACGATCTACGAGCTGTTGTCGGCGCCGGTGTCCTTCGTCGAGGCGGTGGCCGGCTACGTCGGCGCGGCGGCGACCAAGTCGGTGATCCTGGGCGCGCTGATGCTGGTCACGGCGCGCTGCTTCGTCGATTTCCAGATCGTGCATCCGCTGTGGATGGCGACCTTCCTGGTCCTGACCGCGGTCACCTTCAGCCTGTTCGGCTTCATCATCGGGGTCTGGGCCGACGGTTTCGAGAAGCTGCAGATGATCCCGATGATGGTGGTGATGCCGTTGACCTTCCTCGGCGGCAGCTTCTATTCCATCGACATGCTGCCGCCGTTCTGGCGCTCGCTGTCGTTGTTCAATCCGGTGGTGTACCTGGTCAACGGCTTCCGCTGGAGCTTCTACGGCAAGTCCGACGTGGACATCGGGCTCAGCGTCGGCATGACGGTCGGATTCATGCTGCTGTGCCTGGCCGCGGTGTGGTGGATCTTCCGTACCGGGTACAAGCTCAAGCGCTGAGGCCTGCCCTCACCCAACCCCTCTCCGCTCTGCACTTCCTTCGGTCGCCGCGAGCGGGTGAGGGGCTTCGCGTTGCTGCGGGATGGATTCCCTCTCCCGCTTGCGGGAGAGGGCTAGGGTGAGGGAGAGCGCCGCAGGCGCGAGTTTCGTCGTTGCTGGTTGCCGCATGCCCTCACCCCAACCCCTCTCAGCTCTGCACTTCCTTCGGTCGCCGCGAGCGGGAGAGGGGCTTCAAAGCGGTTGCGACGTTGTTCCTTCGGTCGCCGCAAGCGGGCGAGGGGCTCGATCTGTTGCGAGGCCGTTCCCCCTCGAGCGAGCGAAGAGGGGCGCAAACACGCCCAGCGCCCAACCCTGCCGCAGCCCCGCCGCGCGGAGTATGCTGCGCCGGTCCCGGCCCGGCCGCGCTGAGTGCAGCGCGGTCGACGCGCCGGCCAGCGGGAGCCCACGCGGATGACCGATCACCAGCAACTCCACCGTGGCCTGAGCGAGCGCCACATCCGCCTGATGGCGCTCGGCGCGGCGATCGGCGTCGGCCTGTTCCTGGGCTCGGCCAACGCGATCAAGCTGGCCGGCCCCGGCATCCTGCTGGCCTATCTGCTCGGCGGCGCGGCGATCTTCATCATCATGCGCGCGCTGGGCGAGATGGCCGTGCACCACCCGGTCGCCGGCTCGTTCAGCCGCTACGCCCGCGACTACCTGGGGCCGCTGTCGGGCTATCTGACCGGCTGGAACTACTGGTTCCTGTGGCTGGTGACCTGCGTGGCCGAGATCACCGCGGTCGGCGTGTACATGCAGGTCTGGTTCCCCGGCTCGGCGCAATGGGGGTGGGCGCTGGCGGCGCTGGTGGCGATGGGCTCGGTCAACCTGATCGCGGTCAAGGCCTACGGCGAGTTCGAATTCTGGTTCGCGATGATCAAGGTCGTGACCATCGTGGTGATGATCCTGGCCGGCCTGGCGATGATCCTGTTCGGCTTCGGCAACAACGGCGTCGCCACCGGCATCAGCAACCTGTGGGCCCACGGCGGCTTCTTCCCCAACGGCGCCCAGGGCGTGCTGATGTCGCTGCAGATGGTGATGTTCGCCTACCTGGGCGTGGAGATGATCGGCCTGACCGCGGGCGAGGCGGCCAATCCGGCCAAGTCGATTCCGGACGCGATCAACTCGGTGTTCTGGCGGATCGTGATCTTCTACGTCGGCGCGCTGTTCGTGATCCTGTCGCTGTACCCGTGGAACGAGTTGGGCACCACCGGCAGCCCGTTCGTGATGACCTTCGAGCGGATGGGCATCCGCGAGGCGGCCGGCATCATCAACTTCGTGGTCCTGACCGCGGCGCTGTCGTCGTGCAACAGCGGCATCTTCAGCACCGGGCGCATGCTCTACAACCTGGCCCAGCAGAAGCAGGCGCCGGCGCTGTTCGCGCGCACCTCCGGCGGGGTGCCGCGCGCGGCGATCCTGGTCTCGGTGGCGGTGCTGCTGATCGGCGTGGCGCTGAACTACCTGGCCCCGGCCAAGGTGTTCGTGTGGGTGACCTCGATCGCCACCTTCGGCGCGATCTGGACCTGGGGCGTGATCCTGGTGGCGCACATGAAGTTCCGCGCCCGCCTCAGCGAGACCGAGCGCGCCGCGCTCGCCTTCAAGGCGCCGATGTACCCCGTGGGTTCGTGGATCGCGCTGGCCTTCCTGGTGCTGGTGATCGGGCTGATGGCCTACTTCCCCGACACCCGGGTGGCGCTGATCGTTGGCCCGGCGTTCCTGATCCTGCTGACGGTGCTGTTCTACGCGATGGGCTACCACCGCCGCGAAGCGCTGGCCTGATCCACCGTTTCGCCGCCAGACCACGAACGCCGTCCCGCTTGCGGGGCGGCGTCGTGCTTATCACCCAAGCGCATATGACCCACGCGCTTATGACCCAGTCGGTTTTTCGTCGCCGGCCGGCACGGCACAATACTGGGTCCGATTCGAGGCCGCGCCGGGGAGTGCGCGGCCCGGCCCGTCCGCAACGCGACCCGACCGCAGCATGCCGCAACCGCCCACCGACCTGTCCGCGCTGCTCGCCGGCGCCCACGCCGCCATCGCCCAAGCGCGCGACGTCGAGGCCGTGCGCCTGCTGCAGCAAGTGCTGGAGCGCGACCCGGGCAATCTGCACGCGCAGTATCTGCTGGCGATCCAGCACGCCCAGGTCGGCCTGTACGAGCGCGCCGAGCAGCGCCTACGCGCGGTGCTGACCCAGGTGCCGGGTTTCGTGGTGGCGCGCTTCCAGTTGGCGCAGTTGCTGCTGATGCGCGGCACCGGCGGCGACGCGCGTCACTGGCTGCAGCCGGTGCTGGACGCGCCGGCGCCGCTGGGCGACTACGCCCGCGCCCTGGATGCCGCCGCCGCCGGCGAGGCCGCGCGCGCCTGCGCCCTGATCGAGGCCGCCCAGCGCCTGCCGCAGCCGATTCCGGAACTCGCCGCCGATATGCAGCGCCTGTTGGCGCAACTGCGCGCGACCGCCGCGGCCTGAGCGCCGTCGGCGCGGCCGCTCAGACCGGCAGGTTCACCACCGCCGTCGCCACGCAGGCCAGGCCGACCAGGACCAGATGCTGCAGCTGCAGGTTGTCCTGGCGGATGTAGTAGGCGAACCAACTGCCGCCGAGCAGCATCAGCAGGCAGGTGGCCATGAACGAGGCCAGCGCCAGGGTCGCCAGCGCGGCCGGCTCGGCGCTGGCGCCTGCGTAGCCGATCGCGGCCGCCCACAGCAGCGCCGCGCTGACGAGTTCCGCCGCCAACACCACGCTCAGTACCGCGCGGTGCCAGCCGGTCGCCTCGACCCGGCGCCGCTGCAGCGGCGTCTGGATCGCCGGCGCCAGGTCCAGCGGCGCCATGCGCATGATCTGGCCGATCGCGAACGCGCCGTTGCGGAAGGCGAGGAGGTTGTTGAACGCGACCACGCTCAGCCAGGCGGCGAGGCCGGCGAGCAGGACGAACTTGAACACGATCAGGCTGAAAGCGAGGGACATGGCGGGCTCCTGGAGGTCGGCGCGCCCGCGGCATTCCGGGGCGTTTGCTGATTTGACGATCCAGGGCGGCGATTTTGGACATCGCCCGGCAAACAAGTTTTCGCCGCCGCAAACGCAGCGGGAGGGGCCTGCCCCTCCCGCGAAGACGGCGAACCGGCCGGCGGATTACTCGGCGTCGGGCGTCGGCAGCACGTAATAGGCCTCGACCGTGCCCTTGTGCTTCATCGTCATCGGATTGCCGCGGCGGTCGAGCGACTTGCCGACCGGCAGGCGCACCCAGCCTTCGCTGATGCAGTATTCCTCGACGTTGGTCTTCTCCACGCCGTTGAAGCGGATGCCGATGCCGCGCTCGAGCACGGCCGGGTCGTGGAACGGGCTGCGCGGGTCGTTGGAGAGGCGGTCGGGCGGGGTGTCGGTCATGCGGAAGGCTCGTTCGGTGGGCGTGCGGGTGCGGCGGGCTGGCGGGCAGCCGGGTCTAGCGCCGGCCTCGGCCGGCGACGGCCAGGATACGCGCGCGGCCGGCCCCGGCCCAGTCCTGCGATAGGGATGCAGGGGTTAAGCTGGCTTAAACCCCCTGCGTCCCTGTCGATAGCGCGATGAAACCGTTCTGGACTTGCCTGCTGGCGCTCGCTGTCGCCGTCTGCGGACCGGGATGGGCGGGCGAGGCCCAGGCCGTGGATCCGGCGCGCGCCGGCCGCTTCCACGTCGCCGGCTTCGGCCGGGTCGCGTTCGACCCGGACCGTTTCGGTTTCGCCTTCGTCGTGGTCAGCGCCGCAGCCGAACCGGGCGCGGCGCGCGAGCGGCACGAGCGAGACCTGGCCCAGGTGCGCGCGGCGATCGACGCGCAGCGCGCCGAGCTGGACGAAACCGGCGCCGACGCGACCGGACTGCAGCGGCGCGACGATGCCGCGGCGACCCGCTACCGCTACCAAACCCGCTTCGTCCTGCGCCTGCGCAGCCGCGAGGCCCTGATGCGCCTGCAGCAACGCCTGGCCGAACTGGGCGTCGAGGAACTCGATCGGGTGCAGCCGCTGTCGCAACGCCTGCCCGAATACGCCGAACAGGCGCGCCGGCTGGCCATGCAGGATGCGCAGCGCAAGGCCGAAACCCTGGCCGCGGCCGCGGGTTGGCGCCTGCTCGGCCCGGTCGCGGTGCGGATCGAAAACGACCGGCCGTGGTGGACGCCGCCACCGCCGACCGCGCCCCAGTACGGCGCGCGCGCCTACAACTACGCCGCCGAGGCGCCCGCGCGCGGCAGCGAAACGACCGCGCAGGTCGATGTCGAATACGCCTACGCGCGCTGATCCGCGGCGCCCCGCCCGGCTTGCGTCCGCGGCGCGTGTTGCCGCCGCGGCGCGGCCGATCCGTTGCCGCGCAAGGTTCTTAGCCGCGATGCGGCGGCGCGTGTAAATCCGCGGGCCGCGCCGGCATCGCATCGCCGCACCCGGCGTGGCGATCCGGCCGGGCTTGGGGCAGGATCGGACCTCGCGCCGCCGCGCCGGAGCCCCGATGAATCTGCGAACCGTCCTGCTTGCCTGGAGTCTGTCGATGAGCTTTACCGCCATGCCCGCCGCTGCCGCCGCCCCGGCGACCGAATTGCTGGTCGGCTGCTACACCGGCCCGCAGTGCCGCGGCATCGGCCGCTATCGCTTCGACACGCAAAGCGGACGGATCGAGCCGCAGCCGTTGGAAGTGATCGAAACCGACAATCCGTCCTGGCTGACCTTCTCCGCCGACGGCCGGCATCTGTTCGCGCTCAACGAGAACGGACCGGGCTCGGCCGACCCGGTCGGACGCGCCAGCAGTTACGCCCTGGCGCGCGGCAGCGCGCGTTCGCAGCGCCTGTCGCAGGCCAACAGCCTCGGCGACGAGCCCGCCCACGCCCGCGTCAGCCTCGACGGCCGGTATCTGTTCGTCGCCAATTACGCGGTCGAGGCCGCGCCTGGCGGCACCCTGGCGGTATTGCCGATCGACGGCGAAGGCCGCTTGCAGCCGGCGGTGCAGGTGATGACCCATCACGCCAGCGGCGCCGATCCGCAGCGGCAGGCGTCGACCCACGTGCATGCGGCGGTGCCGACGCCGGACGGACGCTACCTGCTCGCCGCCGACCTGGGCGCGGACAAGGTCTATGTCTACCGCTACGACCCCGCGCGCAGCGCCGAACGCCCGTTGCGCGCCGCGGCCACGCCGCACCTGGCCTTGCCGCCCGGCACCGGCCCGCGCCACCTGCTGTTCGACGCATCCGGGCGGCACGCCTATCTGAGCCTGGAAATGAGCGGCGAGATCGCGGTGCTGGCGCGCGACGAGGATCGTTTGACGATCGTGCAGACCCTGGCGCTGGATCCGGGCCGGCGCCAGGGCAACGCCGCCGCGGCCCTGCATCTGTCGGCCGACGGCCGTTATCTCTACGCCAGCAACCGCGGCGAAGACAACCACATCGCCGTCTACGCGGTCGACGCCGCCAGCGGCCGGCTCAGCGCCCTGCAACGCCGCAGCAGCGAAGGCCGCGGCCCGCGCGAGTTCGCCCTGGCCCCGGACGGCCGCCATCTGGTGGTGGCGAACCAGCACAGCGGCTCGCTGGTGGTGATCGCCCGCGATCCCGACACCGGCCTGCTCGGCGCCACGGTGCAGACCTTGCCGGCGGTCGCGCCGTCGGATGTGAAGTTCGTGCCTTGAGGCGGGGATGGGGATTTGCGAACCGTCGTTTGTGTGGTGTCGCTGGCGATAAGTAAGCGACTACGGCCAACGATCAGGTCGGCAATGCTGTTCCCCCCTTTGAAAAAGGGGGGGTAGGGGGGATTTAGCTTTTGCGGTTGCTCGAACGTCGTCGGCTGCGTAGTCAAAAGCAAATCCCCCCTGGCCCCCTTTTTCAAAGGGGGGAAGCGGTAGGAGGCTGGCGATAAGAGTTGGGGCGACTGATGGACGGGGTGGTTTCGTTCGAACGCCGAAGCCGAATCTCCAATCCCCAATCTCCAATCCCCAATCCCCAATCCCGCGTCGCAGTTTCCGAATCGCCGCGTCGCATGTGCTTCGCACCTCGACGAGTTCTCGTTTCGGCGCATCGATCGCGACGCAATGTGGCCGGGTTCGCGAAACCGTGCGCTCGGGGCTTGGACCGGGCGCGGGCTTGGCCGACACTGCCGGCCCCCATTCGCGAGCCAGGCATGCAGCGCCGCACGCCGCCGGGGAGCGACCGGCGCTCGTCGTCTTCCGCCCGGCCTTCCACTGTCGCCCTCGTTGCGCCGGCTCGTCCGGTCCGTCATGACGCGTCGCCGGAGGCGGCGGGCGTGGCGCAGGCGGCCCGCCACGGGCCGATCGGCGCCGGTGCGCGGGTGTTCGCGGCGTTGTTGGCGTTGATCTGCGGCAGCACCGCGCTGTGGGGCATGGCCAATCTGCTCGCCACCGCGCTGACCGGCGTGGTGCGCCTGCGCCGGGCCTCGTTCGTGTTCGCCGAGCAGCCGGCGCGCTTCGCCATGGAGGTCGGCGCGCAGGCGCTGGTGTCGCTGCTGTGCGCGGGCATCGCCTGCGCGGCGGTGCGGATCGCGCTAGGCCGCGACGATGGGCGCGCTGCGCCCGCGGCGACACGGCGCCGCTGGCGGCGCCCGCGTTGGACGATCCTGAGCCGGCATGCGCGCAAGAAGGCGCGGCGCGCGCGCTAGCCGGCGCGCGGCTCGATCGCGACACGACGCCGAAGCCCCTGGATGCCCGCCTGCGCGGGCATGACGGCTTGAGGGTTCGCGGCAAGCGCCGTGACCGACGGTCAGGGCGTCGATGCCCTCCAACGCAGGCCATGACGGGCGGATTCGAAACGGCTTGGGGTTCGCGGCAAGCGCCATGACCGACGGTCAGGGCGTCGATGCCTTCCAACGCAGGCCATGACGGACGGATTCGAAACAGCCTGGAGGTTCGCGGCAAGCGCCATGACCGACGGCCAGGGCTTCGACTCTTTCCATCGCGGACCGCCGGTCGAATTCGAAGCGCGGAGCTTCGCGGCGGGGACGCGGCGCACAGGCCGTTTAGCCCGATGCGGCGAGGCCCGGCATGGCCGGGTCTCGTCGCGTGTCGCCGGCGGCACCTCAGCGAGGTGCGATGGCCAGGCTCAACCGGCGTCGCGCAGCTTGATCGTGCCCGGCACCGCGCGGTTGCCCTGCTCGAACACCATCGCCAGCAGGTCCTCGGGGATCTGGCTGGTGTGGAAGTCGTTGCTCAGCACCGCGAACACTTCGTCCGGAGTCTTGGCCACCGCCAGATGCTCGGCGACGTTGGTGTTCCACGGCGTGATCCGGCCCGAATCCAGGTCGGCCAGGTGCTCCTGGCCGCCGACCGAGCCGACGTGGGCGCGGCTGCGGTCGCGCAGCTCCATCAACTGCGCGCTGGTGAACTCCAGTTGCACGTGCTGCTCGCCGTCGAAGTCCTTGTTCACCTGGTCGGGCTTGTAGGCGGCGTTGAGATAAGAGGTGAGGATCGGATTGAAATCGCTCAGCACGATCTTCCACTCGGTCTTGCTGTCGATCGGCTTGCCGTCGCTGCCGACCTGGAACTGCACGTCGCTGGTCATGCCGTCGGCCGAGGTGTAGGTGTTCTGCTGATCGACCGTGCCGTCCTGCCAGACGTTGCGGGTGATGGTCAGTTGGCTGTTGCCGCCGGTCTGCCACGACAGCGGGCCCAGGTCGATGCCCAGGCGGGTGGCGTGCTCGGCGTTGAGCACCTCGCTGGTGCCCGAGCGCTGCACGCCGGGCGGGTTCCAGTCCGGCACGCGGCCGCCGTTCATGAAGTTCTGGTAGGCCTGCTGGCCTTCCGGCGTGGCCAGGTCGATGCGCGCGGTGCTCAGCGAGCGGTTTTCCATACTGGTGTCGACGCTGACCCCGATCGCCGCGGTGCCGGCGCGGCCGAGGCCGAAGAAGGTCGCGTTCTCCACGGTCTGGATCGGACCGGCGTAGACCTCGACCACCGAGCCTTCGAGCTTGCGCACGCCGAAGCCGGCGCCGTCGAGCTCGGTGTGGTTGCCGGCCAGGGTGAAGGCCTTGTAGTTGATCGCGAAGTCCGAGCCCTGCAGGTCCTGGCCGCGCATCAGCACCGAGGTGCCGGTGGGCATGCCGAGCGGATCCAGCGGGTTGGGCATGCCGCTCATGTCGCCGTTGGCGAGCTTGGTGCCTTGCTGCGTGGTCACCGTCGCTTCGTAGCTCAGGCGGCTGCCTTCGAATTCGGTGTAATGGCCGGAGATCGGCAGCCCCTTGACCACGTTCTTCAGCAGCGGCGAGCCTTCGATCAGCTCCTTGGCTTCGGGCGAGACCTGGCGCAGCAGGGTGGCGGCCTGGTAGAGCTTGTTCAGCGGCGTCTTGCCGACGTCGACGCCGGCCTCGCTCTGCAACTGCACCGAGGTCTTGAACTGCTGGGTCTGCTGGAAGTCGACGCCGGTCTGCACGTCGGACAGTTCGACCTTGCCCTCGAAGCTGAAGCCCGCCTCGGCGCGCACCGGTATGAACGACGGCGTGCCGATGCCGGCGAGCGGCGCGTTGTAGGTGACCTGGGTGCCGGGATTGATCGCGTAGGCGACCAGGTCCTGCGGCATCGCGCCGAGCAGTTCGTAACCGGCCGCGATCTGCTGCGGGGTCGGGTTGGCCGGCAGCTCCACGCCGAAGGTCTTGAGCGCGTCGCGCGCGGTGTCGATCGGCAGATTGGTGACCGCTTCGGGATTGGTCCGGGTCGAAGGATCGTTGCGCAGGTAGGCCGGCACTTCGGTCGGCTTGTCGGTGGCTTCGCCGACGATGCGCTTGAGTTCCTTGACGTAGGGATTGTTGTTGAACGCGTCGCGCGCCTCGCCGTATTCGTAGCTCGCGGTCGCGCCGTTGAGGCCGCTGTCGCGGTAGTCCTCCCACTTCGGCTCGAAGCGGTCCAGCGCGGCCTGCGCTTCCTCGCGCCGGGTGGTGGTGAACTGGGTCACCCGCGGCTGGTAGACCGACTGATACACCGGCGACGGCATGCCGTTGAGGTCGTCGGTCTTGGGCAGGGGCAGGTCGTTGATCGAGGCCACCGCCTGCTCCGGCGTTTTCGCCTCGGCCGGCTTCAGCGCCGGCGGGGTCTCGGTGCCGGGCGCGCTGGCCGGCGCCGCGGGCTCGCTCTGCACGGCCTCCTGGCGCGCGACCGAGTCGCGGATCGCCTGCTGGTCTTCCGGCGGCAGGCGATTGAACGTCTGCCAGCTGACTCCGCCGATTCCTCCACTCATGCCTCTCTCCCCAGTCGCTACGGCAACGGATGTGCCTAAACCGCGACACGCTATCCAATGTCACAAATCGGCAACATTAGGGTTTACCCCAGGTGCTGCGCACCGTTGCGCTCGGCGTTTTCGCGCATTTCCCCGCGGCGCGCCTGCGGCGCTGCATCGCGTCCATACGGCCGGGGCGGCCGGCGTTTTGCAGCCTTCCGCCGCCGCGCTCAATTCACGAGTGATCGCAGTCGCGGAACGCGACATTGCTACCTCACGACCCATCGCGCAGCACTTGCCGGTCAGGCAAATGCAGTACAAGGGCGGCGCGGGAATTTTTAATTCTCTTGGGGATAAATATCATGAACGAATATTCCGGTGGCCGTTCCGCTGTCGCGCGGCGCCCGCTCCACTCCGGCCTGAGCCTGGCCCTGGCCGCCCTGATCGCCGCCGTCGCCGCGCCGGCGCTGGCCCAGTCGAGGCCGCAGGCCGCGGGCGAAGACCGCGCCCTGGCCCAGCGCCT
This sequence comes from Lysobacter sp. BMK333-48F3, assembly GCF_019733395.1. Lineage (NCBI taxonomy): Bacteria > Pseudomonadati > Pseudomonadota > Gammaproteobacteria > Lysobacterales > Lysobacteraceae > Lysobacter > Lysobacter sp. BMK333-48F3. The sequence continues at coordinate 2,240,554 of NZ_JAIHOO010000001.1, forward strand.
GCAGGTCGAGGAATCCCTGGCCCGGGTCGATCGCGCCCTGTACGCGAACTACTTCCGCCAGGCCTACGCGCGCTATCCGTCGATTCCGCGCGGCACCCTGGAATCGGTGGCCTACGTGATGAGCCGCTGGCAGCACCTGCAGCCGCAGACCGCCGGCTACGGCGAGCAGCACCAGCACATGCCGCAGTCCTATGGCGTGATGGGCCTGTACCGCGGCGAAGGCTTCGCCGACCAGATCGGCGAGGGCGCGCGCCTGCTCGGCGTGCCGGCCGCGCGCGTGCAGCGCGACCCGGCGAGCAACATCCTCGCCGCCGCGGCCCTGCTCGATCGCGAACTGCGCGCCGACGGCCTGCGCGCCGACGCGCCGGTCGAAGCCACCCGCGCCGCGCTGGAACGTTACGCCGGCTTCGCCCACGGCGGCGTCGCGGCCAAGAGCGCGATCCAGGACCACGCCCGCTCCAGCTTCGCCTTCGACGTCCTGCTGGCGCAGGACAAGGGCGTCAACGACCGCGGCATCGTCGTGCCGGCGCGCGCGGTCGCCTGGGAACGCGCCTTCGACGCGCGCAAGCTGGTCCAACTGCGCGCGCCGTTCGTGCGCCTGGACGTGGCCAACGACAAGGTCGAGGCGGTCGGCGCGGCCGCGCCGAGCTACGCCATCGACCCGCGCAGCGAAACCCTGACCGCGCCGGCGGCGGCCAACTTCGACACCAAGAGCACCGACTACGGCCCGGCGCTGTGGGTGGCTTCGCCCTACCACTCCGACCGCACCTCGTACGACTCGGTCACCATCCACACCATGCAGGGCTACTACGCCGGCAGCATCTCCTGGTTCCAGAACAACCCCTACAGCGTCAGCGCGCACTACCTGATCCGCAGCTCCGACGGCCAGATCACCCAGATGGTGCGCGAGAGCCGCGCCGCCCATCACGTCGGCGTGCACAACAAGACCACCCTGGGCATCGAGCACGAAGGCTTCGTCAACAACGCCAGCTGGTACACCGCGGCGATGTACAACGCCTCGGCCGCGCTGACCCGGCACTTCTGCGCCCGCTACAGCGCGATCAGCTGCGCCAGCGCCTACAAGGGCCCGGCCGGCAGCGGCATCAACGTGCTGCCGACCAGCGTCAAGGTGAAGGGCCACCAGCACTACAGCAGCCAGACCCACACCGACCCGGGCATCAACTGGGATTGGGCGCGCTACTACAACCTGCTCAATCCGGGCAGCGGCACCGGCAGCGTGATCGACAGCTTCGAAAGCTCGGTCGGCCACTTCGACACCGGGCCGGCCTACTCGGGAAGCACCACCGGCATCTCTTCGGCCTCGCTGGCCGAGCGCAACTGCACCACGCGCAAGAACGGCGAGTGCTCGCTGCGGGTGCTGTTGAAGGACGACACCGCCACCGCGTCGGATTGGGCGGTGCGCCTGCTCTCGGCCAGCGGCACGCCGGCCAGCAACGCCGCGCTCAACCGCAGCAACGGCAAGGTCGGGTTCTGGGTCTACACCGGCGCCACCGGCCTGAGCGCGGCGCTCGGCGTCGACGACAGCGACGGCACCGAGCGTTCGGTCAGCCGCGCGATTCCGGCCAACGCCTGGACCTACCTGGAGTGGCGCCTGGACGACGCCGCGCAATGGGACGCCTGGGTCGGCGGCGCCGACGGCGCGATCACCGCCTCGACGGTGAAGCTCGACGCGGTGTGGTTCTACCGCGACCAGACCGCGTACGACGTCAACGTCTATCTGGACGACGTCCAGGTCAAGTACTGATCGGCGCGTCGCGCAGGCCGGCCTCCCGCACCCGGCCTGCGCGCGCCCGGTCGCCTTGGCGCGCTCCGCGCTCCGCATCGCGTTTCCCATCGCCCGACCATGACGCGCCGCCTGCGGCGCACAGGGGGAATTCATGTCCGACAATCCGCACAGCGGCCGGCCGCGCGCGTCCGCGCGGCGCGTGCCGGCCTGGCCGGCGCCGCTGGCCTTGCTGCTGGCCGGCGCGGTCTTCGCTCATTGGCTGACCCGCCCGTCCGCGCCGCCGTCCGCGCCGGCCGGCGCATCCGGCCTCGCCGCCGATGCCGCGCCGTTGCGTCGTCCGCTCGATATCCGCGTGCGCGACGCGGTCACCGGCCGCGCTCTGGCCGCGCAACTACGGCTGGAGCGCGACGGCGCGCGCGCGCTCGAACTGAACGCCGGTACGCGAGGCGGGCGGGTCGCCAGCCTTTCCGCCGGCGATTACCGCTTGACCGTCGCCGCACCCGGCCACGAGGCCCTGAGCCTGCCGCTGCGCGTCGACGCCGCGCCGAGCCTGCCGACCACGGTCTGGCTGTCGCCGTCGACCCCGTCCGAGGCCTTGGACCTGCTGGCCTTGAAGGCCGCCGCCTGCGCCGATTGCGCGGTGTTCAGCGGCCACGTCTACGACCGAGCCAGCGGCGCGCCGGTGGCCGGCGCGCGCGTGCGCAGCAGCCAGGGCGAGCAGGCGCTGACCGACGCGAGCGGCTATTTCGAACTGCAGGCGCGCCTGCCGCAGGCGCAGAGCGCCGATCGCGAGGCCTTGCCGGCGGAAATCGAATTGCGCGTCGCCGGCGCCGGCTACCGCAGCCAACGCCTGAGCGGCCTGCCGCTGCTCAACGACAGCCGCCACCTGATCGTCGACCTCGACGCCGGGGCCGGCGTGGCGGTGGTCGATCGCCGCCACGTGCAGGCGCGCGCGCGCGAAAGCGTCGACCGGCAGCGGCCGGTGTCGGCCGCCGACCAGGTCCGGATCGATAGCGATGCCGCGGCCCAGGCCGACGCCGCGCTGGACCCGGCCCGGCCCGCTTCGCGCGCGCTGGCGCAGCAGTTGGCGGCGCAGGCGGCGAGCGTGCCGGTGCCGAGCAGCATCCGCGTCGGCACCAATTGCTCCGGCCGTTCCTGCACCGGGGTGTCGGTGTACGCGTTCGAGGACTACGTCGGCCGCGGCCTCGACGAGGAGTGGATCCCGTCCTGGGACGCCGACTCGCTCGCCGCCGGCGCGGTCGCCTATCGCAGCTACGCGGCCTATTACGTCGCCCATCCGGTCAACAGCCGCTACGACATCTGCGCCAGCACCTCCTGCCAGGCGTTCAACGCCGACAGCGTCTCGGCCACCGTCGCCGCGGCCGCGGCCACCCGCGGCGTGCTGCTGACCCGCGACGGCCGCACCGCCGCCTTCAGCGAGTACTCGGCCGAGAACAACGCCTGGGACGATCCCTCCGACGGTCTGTCCTGCGTCAACAACGACCTCAGCTGCGGCAACGGCCGCAACGGTTCGCCGCGCAACAACTGGCCCTGCCTCAGCGACGAAGTCGGGCGCAATCGCGGCTGCTTCGGCCACGGCCGCGGCATGAGCCAGTGGGGCACCCAGCGCTGGGCCGCCAACCAGGGCCGCGACTGGCGCTGGATCGCCAATCACTACTTCAACGGCAACAACCAGCCCGGCGGCATGCGCAACGCCTTCCTCGCCAACGACGGCGGGGTCGGCGGCGGCGCGGTGGTGATGGACGGCTTCGAGAGCGGCGTCGGTCGCTTCGCCAGCGCGCCGACCCTGTCCGGCAGCACGGTCGGCATCTCCACCGCCTCGCTGGCCCAGCAGGACTGCGGCACGCGCAAGAACGGCAACTGCTCGCTGCGCGTGCTGCTGAAGGACGACCCGGCGGTGAGCACGGCCTGGGCGGTGCGGCTGTTGTCCGGCGGCGGTGCGCCGGCCAACAACCTGGAACTGGTGACCGCGCGCGGCCGGGTCGGCTTCTGGGTCTACACCGGCGCCAGCGGCGTGACCGCCTCGCTGAGCATCGACGACAGCGACGGCACCGAGCGCGCGGTCGCGCGCGCGATCCCGACCGGGCAATGGACCTGGCTGGAGTGGGCGCTGGACGACCCGGCGCAGTGGAACGCCTGGGCCGGCGCCAGCAACGGCAGCATCGACGCCGCCAGCGTGCGCCTGGACGCGGTCTGGTTCCTGCGCGAACAGACCAGCTACGACGTGAACCTCTATCTGGACGACGTGCAGATCGTCCATTGATTTCCCCCCGTGTCGCGCCGTCGGCAACGGCGCGACCTCATCCTGGAGCATCCGCCATGCCTTGTTCCTTCCGTACCCGAACCGCCGCCGCGCTGTTCGCCTTCGCCGCCCTGTTCGGCACCGCGGCGCAGGCCGCACCGAACTTCCAGATGCCGTTCCCCTGCGGCCAAGTCTGGTCGGGCCAGACCCGCACCAACCACAACCCGGTCAACTCGGTCGACTTCAACCGCACCAACGACGAAGGCGACCCGGTGGTCGCCGCCGCCGCCGGCACCGTCACGGTCGTGCGCAACCTCGGCAGCACCAGCTACGGCAAGTACGTGGTGGTCGACCACGGCGGCGGCTGGACCACGCTGTACGCCCACCTCAACGCGTTCTCGGTCTCGGTCGGCCAGAGCGTGGCGATGGGCCGCCAGATCGGCACCGTCGGCAACACCGGCGGCTCCACCGGCGCCCACCTGCACTTCGAAGAACGCCTCAACGGCAGCGCGCAGCGGATCGTGTTCAACGGCAGCCAGATCCTCTACTACGGCACCAACAGCTACACCAGCCGCAACTCCTGCGGCAGCAGCAGCGGCAACGGCCAGGTCAACACCAACGGCACCCCGCTCAACGTGCGCTCCGGCCCGGGCACCTCGTACTCGATCGTCGGCAGCCTCGCCGACGGTACCAGCGTGACCATCCAGTGCCAGACCACCGGTAGCTCGGTCACCGGCACCTACGGCACCAGCAACATCTGGAACCGGATCGGCAGCGGCCGTTTCATTCCGGACGCCTACACCTACACCGGTTCGGACGGCCGCGTCGCGCCGCCGTGCTGACCGGCTGAGTTTTGCGTTTTCGCCGGCCGTTCCGCCGGTCGGCGTACGCTGCGGTGTCCCCCCGACGCCGCAGCGTATTCTTTTTGCCGAACGCCCCGCGCCGCTAAGCTTCGCCAGTCCCGAATCCCGAATCCCCCGTCGTCCGATGAAACCCGCCTCCGTCGTGTTGATTGCACTCGCCTCGGCCGCGCTCGGCGCCGTGCTGGGCGGCGCCTACGTGGCGCGGCGCGACGGCGCTGCCGCGCCTGCGACGCCGGACACCGCCGCCGCCGCCGCGTCGCGAGCGACGACACCCGCGCACGATGCTTCCGCGGCGCTGCCGGACTACGTTTCGATCGGCAGCGAGCGGGTCAGTTTCGAAGCCCTGCGCCGCCGCGCCGCGTCCGACCCGGCCTTCCTGCGCGGCCTGATGCAGCGCTATCGCGACCAGACCGAGCCGGTCGCGCGCGGCGAACTGCTGGCCCTGCTCAACGCCGTATCCGGCGAGGAGGTGCTGCGCTTCGCCCTGTCGCTGACGGCGAGCACGCGCGCCGAAGACGAACGCGACGGGCTGGCCCTGCTCGCCGCCTATCCGATGGACCGCGCCGAAGTGCGCGACACCTTGTTGGCCAAGCTCGGCCAGGGCGGCGACCCGCAACGCATGGGCGAACTGGTGGCGATGCTGACCCCGGCGACCATGGCCAGCGAGGACGCCGCGCCGGTGATCGCCGAACTGGCGACGCTGGCGCGCCACCCCGATCCGGCCCTGCGCGCGCAGGCGGTGCTGCAACTGGCGCAATGGGACGATGGCGAACAGGCCGAGGACCTGCTGCACCGCGCGATCCTGGACTCTTCCGCCGAGGTGCGGGCCAAGGCCATCGCCGGCATCCAGGGCTCGCACATCCGCAGCGACCGGCTCAAGGAAGCCTTGTTGGCGATCGCCGCCGACCCGGCCTCCAGCGCCGCCGACCGCGGCGCGGCGACCTTCGCCCTGCAGCAGTTCCGGCTCAACCGCGCCGAGTACGGCATCTGGCGCCGCGCCCAGGCCCAGGCCGACGCCGACAGCGGCGAGGGCGGCTGAGCCGCGGCCTCGCGCGCGCCTGGCTGCGCGCGGACGGGGCGGGCCTAGCTGCGCACCGTAGGCGCGACGAAGCGATGCACCCAGTGTTCGCCGAACGAGGCGAGCAACTGGTCCAGATGACGCCGGTCGCGCCGGTCGAACACGTGTTCGCCGCGGGCGCCGGCTTGCAGCGGACGGTGCTCGACGTCGAAGCCGGCGCCGGCCTCGAAGCCGTGTTCGTCGCCGATCACCGCGCGGGCGCGGATCGCGCCCAGGGCCTCGAGCGCGTCCTCGCCCGGTTCGCCGCGGCGGTCCGCGCCGCGCTCGCCATGGATCAGGCCGCGCGCGGCGACGTCGCCGCCGGCCAGGATCCAGCCGCTGCTGTCGATATGGCCGGCGCGCACATGGCCGGTCACGACGATGCGCGAGGCCGGCCCGGCATCGCGCAGCACGCCGTGGACATTGAGGTTGCCGGCCACGACCAGGGCCGCGCCGACCGACAGGTCGCCCTCGACTTCCAGGTCGCCGACCAGGGCGCGCGGACTGTGGCCGTCGAGCGTCGCGCCCGCGCTGCGCACGCTGCGCGCCGGGGCCAGGCGCTGGGCCAGGTGGGCGGCGCCGAACAGGGTGCCGCAATGGCAGGGCGACAGGCGCCGGACCAGGGCGGCGAAGCTACCGCCCTGCGCCGCGGCGGCCTCGATCGCGCCGAAATCCGGGTCCGGCGAGACCGGCAGGGACGGGGCGCCGGCGCGGACCGCGGCGAAGTCGGCCGCGGTCGGCGGCGACAAGGGGGTGTCCAGTTCATGCAACGGCATCGGATCGTCCCTGGCTAATGTGCCAAGAAGTATGAATGTCGTTCAGCTGGGAAACCTTGAGCGAATCCGGCGATCGTCGGCCCATACCTGGACCTGCGGCACGAAATCGAACTAAATCAAGCAACTACGGGCGAGGGGGCGGCTCCGGCCAGGGCCGGAAGGGGCGCCGGGACCGGCCTCGGGGACTGTGAACCCGGCATCAGATTGCCGAAACGGCTGAACATCGATGCCCGGGGCCAATTGATTTTCGTCCTGGACACCACTACGGTGTGCGTGCTGAGTTCGTCAAGGGTCACCGTAGGTCGTGACCCGATGCCGTAGATCGCTGATCCACTCCATCGTTTCACCTGGCTTCCTCCTTGCAACCAGCTCAACGCCGCCTCGGCGGTATATCCATAGTTAAGTATGTTCAAGGAGTTAGCAAATGTCGGATCGTGAAGTCGGTACCGTCAAGTGGTTCAACGATGCCAAGGGCTTTGGCTTCATCAGCCGTGAGAGCGGCGATGACGTGTTCGTGCATTTCCGCGCGATCCAGGGCACCGGTTTCAAGAGCCTGCAGGAAGGCCAGAAGGTCTCCTTCGTCGTGACCCAGGGCCAGAAGGGCCTGCAGGCCGACCAGGTGCAGGCGCTCTGAACCTTAGGGTTCTGCGTTGACCTCGCCGCCGCGCCTTCGGGCGCAGCGGCCGCGAAAGCCCGGCGCAAGCCGGGCTTTTTCGTTTCCGGAGGCCTCCGGCCGGCGCCCGGCGTTCGCAATCGGGCGGCTGCGCGGCCGGCCGCGCCCCGCGCTTCCCAAGCCGCGCGCCAGCGCGCACCATCGGCGCGGCTTTTCCCGATTTCGACCCTGCCTGCGACCCGGCCATGAGCGCACCCGACAACGAATCCGATTACGAAGACGACGGCTACGATTTCGCCGACGACGACCGCGAGTTCGACGACGAAGCCCTGGTCTGGCAGTTGCTGCTGCTGATCAATCCCGGCGACGAGGACACCGCGCTGCAGCAGTTCGGCCGCTTCCGCGAGGCGCGCGAGGAGGGCGAAGCCGGCGACGTCGCCGACCTGGTGCAGGAGATCATCGACTGGACCTCGGGCTACTACGTCGACTGGAAAGACACCGAGACCTTCATCGACGCGATCGCCCAACTGGCCGCGCGCTGGAACCTGCGCGTGGACTGGGGCGTGGAAGACCCGGGCGACGAGGAATTCCTCGCCGGCACCGACGTGCCCGAACTGATGGCCCGCGCCTACGACCGCCTGCGCGAGCACGGCTACACCCTGTGGAACCGCGACACCGGCGGCGACGCCTACGCCGGCTGGATCGCCCTGCGCCGCGACGACGAGAACATGCAGGCGGTCTGCGCCGCCCTCGGCATCGACCTGCGCCCGGGCAGCGACGCGTTCTGAGCGTGGCCCTGCGTGCAGGCGGGGTAGCCGCGGCCTAAGCCGCGACCGCGCAATCGCGCCGCCCGGCGCAAACGCCGCAAGCCGCCGCCGAGGCTAAAGCCGAGCCAAAGCAAATCCCCCCTAGCCCCCCTTTTTCAAAGGGGGGAACAGCAGCGCTACGCGCAGAGCGACCAGCCTTACGGCCTTACGGATGAGAAGCGGCATTGCTGTGCCTTTCCCCCTTTGAAAAAGGGTGAGAGCGTGCGCTTGCGAACCGCAGGTTCGCGCACGATCGAACGCCAGCAGGCTGGGCCTGCTGGCCGGACGGGTAGGGGGGATTTGCTCTTGCTTCAAGCCAATCCCAGCCGCCGCGCTGCGGCCCACCCGCAGCGCGGCGGCCGCGTCAGCGGATCAGCAATCCGGTATCACCGCACCGCTGTTGTCGCGGGCCTCGTCGTTGCCCCAGCGGCTGAGGTAGTACGCCGACACCCAGGCTCCGGCCGGGCCGACGTCGAGGTCGGTCTTCAGCCAGTAGTGGTTGTAGCTGTCGCCGACCCGCACTTCCTGGCCCCAGGCCTTGCAGTACACGTAGTTCGTGCCCTTGTAGAGCGTGCCCAACGGGGTCAGCGTCGACGGCCACTTGTAGCCGGTGGCGTCGGCGAAGGTGTCGACCCAGTACTTGCCCGGGGTCGGCGTGCCGCCGCCGCCGTTGAGCAGGGTGTAGTAGCTGGTCCAGGGGAAATACTTGCCCGGGTCGTAGCGGTTCTGGTTCTGGCTCAGCATGCCGTGGCCCTTGATCCGCACGCTGTCCGGGACCAGGTGCCAGGTGTCGTAGCCGGGCCCGTTCCAGGCCGTGCGGCAGTCGATGCCGCGCCGCGCGCACAGGCTCTTGGTCAAACGCGCCGAAGCGTTGAGCATCGCGCTCGACCAGTTGGCCGCATCCGCGGCGCGGCCGTCGTGCTCGATGCCGACCGTGTAGTTGTTGTGGTACTTGGCATGCCAGGCCTGATGGTGCTCGCGCACCATCTGGGTGATCTGGCCGTCCGACTTGCGGATCAGGTAATGCGCCGACACCTGCGCGCTGGGGTTCTGGAACCAGGCGATCGAGCCGGCGTAGGAGCCTTCCATGGTGTGCAGGATCACCGCGCTCATGGCATTGCCGGCGGTGCTGTAGTTGCTCGAGCTGGCCGGGTTCCAGATCGCCTCGCCGAAGTCGACCGCCTTGACCGAGACGTCGCCGGACGGCGCGGCGCGAACCTCTTGCGACAGCTCGCGCGCGAACGCCTCGTCGACCCGCACGCTGCCGTCGCCGGCATCGATGCGCAGCGCCGGCGCGCGCAGCTTGCGCAGTTGTTCCGGCGCGAACGCGCGCTCCAGCCGCAGCGGTTGCGGCGCGATCCGCACGCCCTGCGCGTCGACGCCGCGCTGCAACGTGTCCAGCACCCCGTAAGCGAAGCTCTGCCGCGCGTAGGCGGCCAGGCCGTGGTCGGAGGCGCCGTAGCCGGCGTAACGCGCCAGCGCCGGAGCGAGATCTTCGCTGCGCGCCAAGGCGCGGCTGCGCGCGCCGCCCTGGCCGGCAGCGAGGGCGCGGTCGAGCAGGGCGGCAGCGGCGAGGATATTGCTCTGCGGATCGTCGATCACCTGCCGCGCGGTGCGCCCGATCAGGCGTGCGCCGTCGCCCACTTGATCGGCGAAACCGCCGCCGTGATAGAGGCCCATCACCCCGTAGGAACGCGGCATGTGCAGCTCGTGCGCGTCCTGTGCGGCGTCGGGCCGGACGTGGTTCCAGCCGGTTTCGGCGTAGGCGATGGCTTCCAGCGCGCCGGCGGGCAGGTTGGGATAGCGCGCATAGGCGCGGCGGAAGTACTCCGGATAGGCCGCGCGCTGGGCTTGCGCCAGCACCAGGGCCTGGGTGCGGTCGAGTTCGAAACGCAGGCTGTCGAGACTGGGCCGCTGCGCGGCGCCGGCCGCGCCGACGGCCAAACACAGTGCGCCGCCGATGCCGGCGGCGAGATGGTGCAGATGCATCGAACGATCTCCTTCGGAAGTCTGTATCCGTTGAAAGATGCGTATGGATCCCGTTCGATCATTGTCGTGCGCGCTCGCGGCGGCGACGTGACACGCTGCCGGAAACCGACCGCGTGCGCATTTGTAATCTGTGTCCTGGCTTCCAGTCCGACGCAGCGCAGAAGCGGCTGCGCGTCGATGCGTCGGATGAACGGGTGAGGTCGCGCTCTTACCAACTGTCCTCGAGCAGGCGCGGCTTGCACGCCAGGTAGGCGCCGAAACCCAGCACCAGCAGGCAGGCGGTCAGCATCGCGAACGGCCACCGCCAACCGTGGCTGAGGTCGTGCAGCCAGCCGAACAGCAGCGGGCCCAGGCAGCTGACGGTGTAGCCCAGGCCCTGCATGAAGCCCGACAGCGCCGCCGAACCGGCCGGCGTGCGCGTGCGCAGATTGATCAGGGTCAGCGCCAGCGGGAAGGTGCTCGGGCCAAGACCGATCAGCGCCACCCACAGATAGGTCAGCTGCATCGGCGCCAACAGCAGGCCGGCGAAACCGCCGAGGAAACACAGCAGGAAACCGATCACCAGCGGGAACGGATTGGCCATGCGCACCGCCAGCGACGGGATGCACAGCGCGCCGACCAGGCCCAGGGTGGAGAACAGCGCGACCATGCTGCCGCCCAGCGCCGCGCTGCCGCCGGCTTCGGTCAGCAGCTTGGGCAGCCAGGTGAACATCGAATAGGTGATCAGCGAGGTCATGCCGAACATCAGCGTCATGCCCCAGGCCACCGGCGAGCGCCACACCCGGCCGCGCGCGGCCGGTGCCGGCGGCGCGGCCAATTCCGGCGCCTCGTCGCCGGCGCGCACTGCGCGGTCGTGGGTGTCGGCCAGCGCGCGCGCCTGCGCCGAACTGCCGCGCCGCTCCATCCACAACACCGCCAGCCACGGCAGCGCGGCGGCCACCGCGACCAGCGACCACGAGCCCAGCGACACCCGCCACCCGGCCTGTTGCGCCAGCGGCACCGCGGCCAGCGCCGGCAGGATGGTGCCGAGCTGCAGCACGGTGATGTAAGCGGTGCTCAGCGTGCCGACACGGTCGGCGAAATAGCGTTTCACCAGCGGCGGCAACACCACGTTGCCGATGCCCATGCCGGCCAGCGCCACCGCCGAGGCGGCGAGCAAGGGCCAGGTGCCGCCGGCCAGGGCGCGCGCGAACAGACCGACCGCGGCCAGCGCCATCGCCAGCAAGGCCGCGCGTTCCAGGCCGATGCGGTGCGCCAGCGCCGGCGTGGCCACGCCGAAGGCGGCGAACGCCGCGGTCGGCACCATGCCGAACACGCCGGTCATGGTCGAGCCGAAACCGAATTCCTGTCCCAGCGCCTGCAGCAGCGGCGTCAGCGAAGTCACCGCGGTGCGCAGGGTGAACGCCGACAGCACGATGCCGGCCAGCACCCAGGCGCGGTCCTGCCACAGCGGGCGGGCGGTAGGGGCGGCGACGGAGACGGCGGAAGCGCTCATGCGGAATCGGACAGGCCAGGGCGCGCAGGTCGCGCGTAGCGGGAAAGGGCGGATCGGCGAACGCGCATGGCGCGGAGTCGCGAGTCCACAGTGTGGGCACCGCGCCGGGCGCGCGCCATAGCCGCAGCGGCAACGGTCAGTTGCGGCAAAGTCGGGTGAGGCCGGGGTGAAATCCGGTGCCGTCGCCGGACCCGATCGCGTCGCTTCGCGATGGCCGTGGAACGCATCGATCCGCGCATGCGCACCCGGTCGGATTGAACCTTTCCCGCCGCGGCCGCATGGTGGAAGTCTTCCCGACAGCGCCGAGCGCGGAGTTTTCGCATGAACCAGGCCGTTTCCCCGGCCCCGCGGATCAAGATCGACTTCGTCTCCGACGTGGTCTGCCCCTGGTGCGCGGTCGGGCTCAACGCATTGGAGCAGGCGATCGCGCGGGTCGGCGACCAGATCCAGGTCGAGCTGCACTTCCAGCCGTTCGAGCTCAATCCGCAGATGGCCGCCGAAGGCGAAGACATCGACCAGCACCTGGCGCACAAATACGGCTTGGGCCCGGAACAACTGGCCAGCAACCGCGAGGCCTTGCGCCAACGCGGCGCCGCGCTGGGATTCGAGTTCAACGCCCGCAACCGCATCTACAACACCTTCGACGCGCATCGTCTGCTGCATTGGGCCGGAACGTTCGGCGCGGACCGCGAACGCGCGCTCAAGCACGCCCTGCTCAAGGCCTACTTCACCGACGGCCAGGACGTGTCTTCGCCGGCGGTGCTGGCCGAGGTCGCCGCCTCGGTCGGGCTGGATGCGCAACGCGCGCGGCAAGTGCTGGACTCCGACGAGTACGCGGCGCAGGTTCGCGAGCAGGAACAGTTCTACCAAAGCCAGGGCATCCGCGCGGTGCCGTCGGTGATCCTCAACGACCGCCATCTGATCCAGGGCGGCCAACCGGTCGAGCAGTTCGAGGCCGCGTTGCGGCAGATCGCGGCGATGCCGCGCGAGGCCGGTTGAGCATGGGCGGGCGTCGGCAACGCGGATCGGCGCGTCGACGGCCCGCACCGATCGATGTGAACGCCGTCGCCGCGCGGCTTGTGCCGCGGCACGGCGCTGCGTAGCATCGGGACTGCGGCTTCAGGGCCGCAACTCCCCCTCGTTTGCCAGCCGGTTCATCGCCCGCCAGCCTTCTTTTTCGCGGTGGATGGATCGGCGCTGGCGCCTGCACGTGTCTGCGCCGGCTGCCACATTCCTGCCACGGGCGCGCGGGCATGCTGCGACTTCCTCGTCCAGGAGAGTCGCGATGGCATTCCGGTTCCCTTCCGTTGCCGCGGCCGCGATGGCCGCGATATGCGCAGTCGCTTCCGACCCCGCGCATGCCCTGTCCGCGCAATCCGCCGCCGACCGCGCCGCCCTGGCCCAGCGCTGGGCGCCGGTGCACTACCAAGACGTCGACCAGACCGGCGCACACGCGCTCGGCGGCGCGGCCGACTACATCGCCCGCTACGACTTCGACGGCGACCTGGATGCGCGCAACAACTGGGACCGCGCCGGCCAGGCCGCGTATCCGCTGGCCGCGCATGCCTATTACTCGGTGGTCGAGACCGCCACCCATTGGTACATCACCTACCTGTTCTTCCATCCGCGCGACTGGACCGACTCGTTCTTCGATACCGAACACGAGAACGACGCCGAAGGCGTGATGTTCGCGATCGCACGCGACGGTTCGACCTACGGCCGGCTCAAGGCCGCGGTCACCGTCGCCCACACCGACTTCTTCTCCTACGTTCCGGCCGGCAGCGACTGGACCGGCAACGCCGAGAACGTCGACGGCCCGCTGTCCTTCGCCAGCCATCAAGGCCTGCCGCATCCGGTCACCGCGCAGGAGGCCAAGGGCCACGGCCTCAAGGCCTGGCCGGCCTACGACATCCGCGGCGACGGCCTGATCTACTACCCCTCGTCGACCGCCGCCGAGGTGCCGTCCGGGCCGGACGACCGCAACGTGCAGTACAAGCTGGTCGATATCTTCGAACCGGGCGGAATGTGGGAGCAGCGCAACAACGCCGTCCTGTTCGCCGCCTACGGCAGCTTCGCCGGCAACAACAGCGGCGGTTGCGGCAGCGGCGCGATCGGCTGCACCGCGAATGCGGCCAACGCGCCCTGGGGCTGGGACGACAAGGACGACGGCCCCGGCCGCGGCGCGCTGGCGACCGATCCGGCGGCGTTGGCGGCGAATTACTTCCGCATTCCGGAGGCGAGCAGTCCGGTCTATACCTACAACCCTTATCGATGAGGGCAGCCGATGCCTGCGGGGTCTGGTCGCGTTAGCGGGTGCGAAGTGAATGTGTAGCCGAGTGTGCTGATTCGGCGAGCGCTTAATGTGTTTAGCGAATCCGTTTGCATGCCTCTTACTTGCGTGGCAAATTCCCTGCGTCTTTGGCGCCAGGGAGGGCTTGGCCATGCAGGCTCGGTATCCGATTTTTCGATTGACGTCGTGGGTTGCGCTGTTGGCGCTCGGCTGGATCTTGCTGGTTTTACCGGTCTCGGCCTTCGCTGCCTGCGACGAGGATTTGAGCTACTCGATCTATCCGACGCATCGCAAGGTGGAAGCGATTTGCGCGAACGATGCCGAGGCGAGGCAAGCTTGCGTCAATTTCGTTGAGTCCCACGGCTACGGCAGCGAGTACTGCACGGGAGCGTACTGGGCGGGTTGGTTGCGCGATGGAGACTACCGCTATTACGGCTCGTTCGGATGGGCCGAAAAAGCTAAGCCGGAGTACAACGCCGGCGCTCCGGAGTGTCCGGGACAGTGTTTCGGCGACCCGATCAACGCGGGAAACGGTAACAAGTTCGAGTCCAAGGTCGAGTATCGCGGCGAGGGTCTTTTCCCGCTCGAGTTCTCCTGGACCTATAACTTCATCTTGCCGGGACTCATCCTGCCCGCGGATTCCTTCGTTCTCGGTGGAAACAGGACATTCAACTACGGCAGTCGCGTAGCGCGCATGGAGTGGGGCTCCAAGCCGACCGTCTACGTGTCTCGCCCGGACGGAAAGTACATAAGATTCACCAAGGCCAGCGCCGCTTCGGGCTGGCTGCCGGCAGCGCATATGGATAGCCGTCTTACGGAACTGCCGACGGGCTGGGAGTTCGAGGACGACGACGGACGAAGGGAGCTGTTCGACGCGGCCGGTCGCCTGGTGGAAATCCGCAATCTTGCAGGCCATAGGCAATACTTGTCCTATGGCTCGGACGGACGGCTGGCATTCGTCCGCGATATGGTCGGAAGACAGCTAAGATTTTCGTACAACACCGATGGCTTGATCAGGGAGCTGACGCTGCCCGACGGGCGCTCGATCAAGCTGTCCTATACCCTGGAACGACGGCTGACCAAGGTCGAATACCAGGACGGCAGCTCGATCCAGTACCTCTACAACGAATCCGGATACGTCACCACCAACAACAGCGGCGCCTTGACCGGCGTCATCGACGAGTCGGGCATGCGTACGTCGTCGACGACGTACAACCACATGCACGCCACCGGGACGTCGTTGGCGGCTGGAGCGGATGCCTATAAAGCGACCTATACGATTTCCAATAATCGTACCTATGTCACGTACGCCGCGGTCGGGCTGCCGTCGGGCGCTTCGCGGCAACTCAATTTGACCGCGATCAACGGCCGAGTCGTGCCGAAGAAGATCGTTACGGCTTGCAACGGATGCTCCCCGAGGCAGGTGGAGTACATCTACGACGCCAACGGTCGGTACGACATCGTCACCGACAACGGCGTCGCCACCGATTACGACCACGACAGCCGCGGTCTTCCGCTGCAGGTCGTCGAGGCCGCCAACGATGCCGCGGGCCATCGGCGCACCACCCAGACCGACTGGCATGCGGAATTTCGCGTGCCGACCGAGCGGCGTGTGTTCGACGCTTCGGGCGCGCTGGTCGCCAAGACCTCCTGGAGTTACAACTCTCGCGGTCAAGCGCTGAGTGCGACCGTGACGGATCCTACCGGCTTGCTCGCCCCGCGCTCCACCACGTACGCCTATTGCGAACAAGGCGACATCGCGGCCGGGGCATGTCCATTGCTGGGATTGCCGACATCCGAAGACGGTCCGCGTACGGATGTGGCCGATGCCATCCGTTACAGGTACTACGCCAGCGACGATCCGGGCTGTGCGACGTCCCCGGCGAGTTGCGTCCATCGCAAGGGCGATTTGTGGCAGGTCGAAAACGCCTTGGGTCAGGTGGTCCTTGAAGTGTTGCGCTACGACGGCGCCGGCCGCGCGCTGTCGGCCAAGGACCGCAACGGCGTGGTCACGGACTATGAATATCACGCACGCGGCTGGCTGCTGGCGGTCAAGGCGCGCGGCCCCGACCATGCGGGCGAAGCCGACGATCTGGTCACCCGGGTCGATTACTGGCCGACCGGCCTGGTCAAGAGGGTCACCCTGCCCGACGGCGCCTATGCGGCCTATACCTACGATGCCGCCCGGCGCCTGACCGACATCGCCGACGAAGCCGGCAACTCGATCCACTACACCCTCGACAGCCGCGGCAACCGCACCCAGGAGGACACCCGCGCCGCCAACGGTACGCTGACGCGTTCGTTCTCGCGCGTGTTCAACCTGCTCGATGAAGTCCAGGCGGTGAAGGACGCCGCGCAGAACGCCACCTCGTTCGCCTACGACAGCCGCGGCAACCCGAACCTGACCACCGACGCGCTCGGCCGGGTGACCGACCAGGACCACGACCCGCTCGATCGCCTGGTGCGCACCCTGCAGGACGTCAATGGCCTCGCCGTCGAAACCCGGCTGCAGTACGACGCCAACGACCGCCTGACCCAGGTCGTCGACCCCAAGGGTCTGAGCACGAGCTACGGCTACAACGGCCTGGGCGATCAGATCCGGCTGACCAGCCCGGACACCGGCGTCACGACCTACGGCTACGACACCGCCGGCCAGCTGATCAGCAAGCAGGACGCCAACGACGCCGTCGCTCACAGCTACAGCTACGACGCGCTGGGCCGGCCGAAGACGATCTCCTACGGCAGCGGCGGCAACGACGTCGAATACGACTACGACAGCGTCAACGCCGAGTGCGCGGCCGGGGAAACCTTCGCCGTCGGCCAGGTCGCCGCGATGCGCACCGAAGGCACCGCGCTCAAGTACTGCTACGACCGCTTCGGCCGGGTGGCGCGCAAGCTGCAGACCGTGGACGGCCGCAGCTTCGTCCTGCGCTACGCTTACGACCCGGCCGGCCGCATGCAGGCCCTGACCTACCCGGACGGCGCCGTCGCCGAATACACCCGCGACGCCGGCGGCCGCGTGACCCAGGTCCACGTCACCCCCGCGGGCGGCGTCCGCACCGCGCTGCTGACCGGCGCGAGCTACCGGCCGTTCGGCCCGGTAAGCGGCTGGACCTACGGCAACGGCCGCAGCCTGAGCCGCAGCCACGACCTCGACTACCGCGCCAAGACCATCTTTGATGCCGCCAGCGGCGGCCTGTCGCTGGGCTACGGCTACGACGAAGTCGGCGAGCTGACCGAACTCAAGGACGGCCTCCAGAGCGCCTTGCTGGCCAAGTACGACTACGACGCCCTCGGCCGCCTCAAGACCACCCGCGATGGCCCCACCGGCACCCCGCTGGAAACCTACGGCTACGACGCCACCGGCAACCGCACCAGCCTGCAGCGCGCCGGCACGACGACCACGTACGGTTACCCGGCCAACAGCCATCGTCTGACCGACGTCGGCGGCGTGGTCCGCGGCTACGACGCGGTCGGCAACACCACCAGCATCGGCGGCACGGCGAAAGAGTTCGTCTATAACGCCAACGACCGCATGAGCCAGGTCAAGTCGGGCGGCGTCGTGAACCGCAGCTACCGCTACAACGCCAGGGGCGAGCGGGTTGCCGCGACCGATGGCGCCAGCGGCCCGGCGGCGGTTTACACCCTGTACGACGAAGCCGGGCATTGGATCGGCGACTACGACGCCAACGGCGCGGCCCGGCAGCAGGCCGTGTGGCTAGGCGACGCGCCGGTCGGTCTGCTGGCCGGTGCCGGTGCTGCGCAGAAGCTGCACTATGTCCAACCCGACCACCTGGGTACGCCGCGCGCGGTGATCGATGCGGATCGGAACGTCGCGATCTGGTCCTGGAACGCCAAGGGCGAGGCCTTCGGCAACGATGCGCCGAATCAGGATCCGGATCAGGATGGCACTGCGTTCGTGTTCGATTTGCGGTTCCCGGGGCAGCGGTTCGATGCGGCTACGGGGCTGAACTACAACTATTTTCGGGATTACGATTCAACGACGGGACGATACTCACAGAGCGATCCAATCGGGTTGATGGGTGGGGTCAGTACTTATTCATACACCGGCTCAGATCCAAATTCGAAGATCGATCCTTTCGGGCTACAGTCCGCGTTTGTTCGGACTTACCCTCGCAAGGATTACTCCGAGTGTGAGACCCAGGACTTTCTGGATAATATTAGGAAGAGCGTGACTGAGGTCCCGATGCCTGTGCGGGCATATAGAATGTATAAAAACCATACAGGCGAATATGACTTCAAGGCAACCCGGAAAGATTCAACTTTTTTTGTGGATGGAAAGAGGCTTTCTGCCCCTGCATTCGGAAATTATATAGCAGGGTATGCGAGCAAATACTACTATCCGGGTGGATATTACGATGTGCGCATGTTCGGAATAGCTTTCGACTATCTTGATGGTGCGAAAAACTGGGATCGAGATAGTATCGCTGACATTGATGCCGGTGCTGCTCGTGCAGATGCGGAAAGAAGTGGAAAAATATCTTTAGACCCATGCGGATGCCATAAATGAACGCTCCTATGATTATTGTTCTGGTCGTGGCCGCAGTTGCACTGATTGTTTGTTTCATTGCTAATAACATCAGGATTGTGGCGGCCGGGTTGGTAACTGTCTGGTTGAGTATCTGCTATATGCTGCTCATTCCTTTTGTGAGTGCTTTTCGTCTGGCTGTGATGCCCGCCGATTCGTCTTCTCAAGAATATATGGCAGTGGGGCGGGCGCTGTCGATCTTGTTGGATGAAGTGGCATCCGCAAGATGGGCGATTGCTGTTTTGTCTTTCGCTTTAGTGGTTGTGGCACTCTTTAAATCACGTCGTGGCTCGCGTGATGAGCGGTAGGCCGTGCCTCTGGGATTGCGGTAGAGGTAGGAGCGGGGCCGTAGCATCTTTTAGATTGTGTCGCACAGGACATCGTACGGCTTGCTGAAAACTATGGCGGCTCGGTAGCGGCGCACGACTCAATTTCCTGCGAGAAACCCGGCGATAGCATGGAAAAGAGAGTGGCCGCAGATCTTGCGAGGTACAAGCTGGAAAATGGAGGCCTGAATCCGTGCGGATGCAAGGGCTGAAGTGGTTCCTTTTGCTGTGTTTTGGTTGCGCGACAGCAGCTTGCGTTGCTAAGGGGGAGGGCTGCTCGGACTTTTCGAAGGTGGATTCGATGCCCGATGACGACCAGAGGCGAATGGCGGCCTCACTTAGTCCACAGGAATTGGTCGATGCATACTCCTGTGCGGTCAGTGAATATCGGCCGCGTCGGTCAGGATTCGCTAGATTCTTCGTCGGCAGAGAGAGTGAAGTGCTCCCTGTCCTCGTTAAGGAGGTGAAAGTTGCCGCGGGGGATGAAGATCCGTTCTTTCATGTTCTCGCTATATTTGAGATGGCCAAACGAGATCCTTCAATTTTGAGCGAAGATGATCGATCCTCTTTGCAGAAGTTATGTAGGGATAGGGCGGGGAAAGAATCGGAATGCTATAAATTGGCTTCAGCGCTCTAGGTCGGTGAGTGGGTGGCGTGAGTGGCGTACTGTTCGGAAATTAGGGCCTGCGTTTAATCAAAGGATGCGTGTGCATGCAGAAGGTGATTTGTTGGCTTGCGCTGTTGAGCTTGATTGCAGTGCTCCCGGCATGTTCGGATCCTGGGCGCGGTGCCGAATACGAGCGCGCGCGGGCCGAGGTGATGTTGCTGGTCAGGGCGTTGGATACGTACAAGTCTGACAACGGAGTTTTCCAGAGCAAATTAGTGAGTTGTCGCCGAGGTACGTTAGTGAGGAATTTCTGAAAAATCACGATCCTGGTCGGTCAGTAAGTTTCTTCTATGAGAGGATTTCTGGCGACGAGTATGGGATTACATTCAAATATACTGATATGGGTAGGAATGTATGCTCGATGCGGAGTGGTCGTTCTGCTGATAGTTGGACTTGTAGTGGTTATCTTTAATTTGATGATGTTGTGCCGGAATTTATGGGTGGAATAGCGAAGAAGGGGTCGGGGCAATCTTTGGATTGGAAACCAATCACTGTTGGCCCTATCACTTGACGCTTCGATCTGATCCTTGAACTTTCCAGGTGCGGCTAAAAATGAAAATGCGCGACGTGTTTGTGCTTGGAGTGGTGCTTCTTGCAGTTGGATGCGATAAAGGTGATGTTGGAAATTTGGCTGGAGGGTGGATATCAAAAGGGTCGCATGCGGGCGGCAAATTTTTAATGCAGCCTGATGGGCGCTTCACTATGGAGCACGCCCCTTTGTCCCATGTTTGCGATGGAGTTAGTTCCAGCTCGCCGGTGCAGGCCGAGGGGCGTTGGGAGAAAGAAGGCGACGAAGGCCGAGTTCTATTTGTCTTCAGTCGCTACTCTGATGCCCGATGCAAGGCGCCGTACGCGATCGTGGCTTTTCGGGGAACTGATGATGAGCTCTCGTTCTTCCTAGATGTGGACTCGCCTGAGAGCGCCCTTGTGTTCTTTCGTGATCGCTAGTCTGTGTAAGCCGTCGAGTGGCTCCGTTGCGAACTTAGCTGGCCGAGCATTTGCGATCCAAAGGATCTACTGACGGCGGTGTTCCACCTTCCTCAGGAGTTTAGGAACGGCTTGAACCCAGTAGACGTAGAGGCTGCGGTTGCGAATTGCCGTAATGTGGATGGTGCCGGCGAGTACTCGCTTTGTACGGATCTGGGGCGAAGATTGACTGCTCGCCAGTAGTCCGATCGTCGTGAGTTGCCTGAACTCGTGAATCTAAGTGCTCCAAGGGCGAGATCGAAGCATGAAGTCTCTGGTCGCGTTGCTGGCGCTGTTGGCAGGAGGCTGCACCGCCGATCCCAGCCAGACGCACGTCGTCAGTCAGCGCTTCGCCCTTTGCATCGCGACCCCCGAGCCGGTCGCCGTTTCCTTGCACGATGGCATCGACGCGACCCAGGGCGAGATCCGGGTGGGCGCGAGCAGGGCCAGCCTCACGGTCGATCCGCACCCTTACTGCCCGGGCGTTCGCAAGATCGCGAAGCCCCAGCGGCGGGGGGCGATTTGATTTCCATCGATTCCGGCGTGTATCGGACGAGGGTGGGGGGAAGGCGGGCCATGACGCTGTCCGCTTACGAGCTTGCGGACCGCGGGGTTGTGTATGTCGTGCTTGCCGGTGCGCCGGGAGAGGGGCCGATGCTGGAGCGGATTCGGGATCGGTTCTGCGCGTGCGGCCGTTGTTGATGGCCGCCGGTTGCGCGGAATGACGGTGCGGTTCCCGTAGGAGCGGCGTCCCGCGGGATTTTCTCCGGTCATGAGCTGCGGCCGGTGGGGCGACGGGAATGGCGGGGCTGCGTCGGGCCGCGGTGCGGGGTCGCATCGTTTTGCTGCGCGACATGGCTTCGGATGGAGGCGTGGTATTGCGCCGCTTCGGTGGTCGCGGCTCACGCCGCTCCTACAGGAGCAGTAGGGCTGCGCGGCAAGGTTGAGGTATGGAGGTCGCGGCTTGTGACCGAAGGAAATCCCGTGGGACGCCGCTCCTACCCCTCAGGGTGGTGCGCAGCGGTCCATGGCCGGCACCACCCGCGTCGACGCCATGTGAAACAAAACCCCGGATCCGGCAAGCCGGAAAGGCCCTCTGCCGGGTTGACCGCGCGCGCCCAAAAAAAGAGAATGATCGTTCATTCTATGATGTGCCCGCGGTCCGTCCTGGCCGCACCAACGACCTGAGGCTCCCCCATGCCGTCGCGCAAGTCCATGTCCTATAAGACAATTCTCACCGTTTCCGTGCTCTGCCTGGCGCTCGCCGCCTGCGGCGGGGGCGGCGACCAGCAGGGCGGTCCCGGCGGGCCGGGTGGCCAGAAGGGCCAGGTCACGGTGGTGACCCTGAAGCCGCAAACCATCACCCTGACCCGCGAGCTGCCTGGGCGCACCAGCGCCTCGCTGATCGCCGAGGTCCGGCCGCAGGTCAACGGCATCGTCGAGAAGCGCCTGTTCACCGAGGGCGGCCTGGTCAAGGCCGGCCAACCGCTGTACCAGCTCGACGACAAGACCTACGCCGCCGATGCCGAGAGTGCCAAGGCGACGCTGGCGCGCGCCGAGGCGGCGCTGAATTCGGCCCAGCTCAATGCCCGCCGTTCGACCGAACTGGTCAAGATCGACGCGGTCAGCAAGCAGGACGACGAGAACGCCACCGCCACGCTCAAGCAGGCCCGCGCCGACGTCGCCACCGGCCGCGCCCAGGTGCAGAGCACCGGCGTGGTGCTCGGCCGCGCCCGCATCGCCTCGCCGATCAGCGGCCGCATCGGCAAGTCGGCGGTCACCGCCGGCGCGCTGGTCACCGCCAATCAGGCCGATGCGCTGGCGGTGGTGCAGCAGCTCGATCCGGTCCACGTCGACATCAGCCAGTCCAGCGCCGAACTGCTGGCCCTGCGCAAGCAGATCGCCGCCGGCACCCTGACCGAGGCCAGCACGCCGGTGACCATCCTGCTCGAGGACGGCACCAAGTACGAGCACGCCGGCAAGCTGGCGTTCTCCGAGGTCACCGTCGACGAAGGCACCGGCAGCTTCCTGCTGCGGGTGGTGGTGCCGAACCCCGACAACATCCTGATGCCGGGCATGTACGTGCGCGCCCAGGTCGGTACCGGCGTGCGCCAGAACGCGCTGCTGGTGCCGCAGCAGGGCGTGTCGCGCGATCCCAAGGGCGCCGCGACCGCGATGGTGGTCAACGCCAAGGGCCAGGTCGAGCCGCGCGAAGTGCAGGTCAGCCAGGCCATCGGCGACAAGTGGCTGGTCGAGGGCGGTCTGAAGGCCGGCGACAAGGTCATCGTCGAAGGCCTGCAGAAGATCGGTCCCGGCATGCCGGTCGATGCGGTCGAGAAGGGCGCGCAACCGGCCAAGCCGGACGCCGCGCCCGCCGCCGCGCCGAAGCAGTAATCGGAGAATTTCATGGCACGGTTCTTTATCGATCGCCCGATCTTTGCCTGGGTCTTGGCGATCATCATCATGATCGGCGGCGCGATTGCGATCACGCAGTTGCCGATCTCGCAGTACCCGACCATCGCGCCGCCGACCGTATCGGTGAACGCGTCCTATCCCGGCGCCTCGGCCAAGGCGGTGGAAAACTCGGTGACCCAGATCATCGAGCAGAACATGAAGGGCATCGACGGCCTGATGTACATGTCGGCGACCAGCTCGTCCGACGGTCAGTCCGGCGTCACCCTGACCTTCGAGAGCGGCACCGATCCCGACATCGCCCAGGTCCAGGTGCAGAACAAGCTGCAGCTGGCCACCCCGTTGCTGCCGCAGATCGTGCAGCAGCAGGGCGTCAGCGTGTCCAAGGCCAACTCGGCGTTCCTGCTGGTGATCGGCTTCGTGTCCGAAGACGGCAGCATGAACGGCGCCGACATCGCCGACTACGTCGCCGCCAACCTGGTCGATCCGCTGGCCCGCGTCGACGGCGTCGGCAGCACCCAGCTGTTCGGCACCAAGTACGCGATGCGGATCTGGCTGGATCCGGACAAGCTCAATACCTACAAGCTGACCCCGAACGACGTCATCACCGCCTTGCGCGCGCAGAACGCCCAGGTCGCGGTCGGCCAGCTCGGCGGCACGCCGTCGGTGAAGGGCCAGCAGCTCAACGCCACCGTCACCGCGCAGGACCGCCTGCAGACCGCCGAGCAGTTCCAGAACATCGTCGTGCGCGCCAACAGCAGCGGCGCGGTGCTGAAGCTGTCCGACGTGGCCCGGGTCGAACTGGGCCAGGAGGACTACAGCACCATCGCCCGCTTCAACGGCAAGCCGGCCACCGGCATCGCGATCTCGCTGGCCACCGGCGCCAACGCCCTGGCCACCGCGCAGGCGATCCAGGCCGAGCTGGAACAGCTCAAGCCCTCGTTCCCGAAGGGCCTGAAGGCGGTCACCCCGTTCGACACCACGCCGTTCGTGCGGGTGGCGATCGAGGAAGTGGTCAAGACCCTGCTCGAAGCGATCGTGCTGGTGTTCCTGGTCATGTACCTGTTCCTGCAGAACTTCCGCGCCACCCTGATCCCGACGATCGCGGTGCCGGTGGTGTTGCTGGGCACCTTCGGCCTGCTCGCGTTGTTCGGCTACTCGGTCAACATGCTGACCATGTTCGCCGTGGTGCTGGCGATCGGCCTGCTGGTCGACGACGCCATCGTCGTGGTCGAGAACGTCGAACGCGTGATGAGCGAGGAGGGGCTGACCCCGCTGGAGGCCACCCGCAAGTCGATGGACCAGATCACCGGCGCCCTGGTCGGCATCGGCCTGGTGCTGTCGGCGGTGTTCGTGCCGATGGCCTTCCTCGGTGGCGCCACCGGCGTGATCTACCGCCAGTTCTCGGTCACCATCGTCTCGGCGATGGGCCTGTCGGTGCTGGTCGCGATCGTGCTGACCCCGGCGCTGTGCGCGACCATGCTCAAGCAGATCGAGAAGGGCCACCACGCGTCCGACAAGGGCTTCTTCGGCTGGTTCAACGACAAGTTCGACCGCAGCAACAAGAAGTACCAGGGCGCGGTGCACGGCATCGTCACCCGCGCCGGCCGCTTCATGATCGTGTTCGCGGCGATGGCGGCGCTGATGGGCGTGATGTTCTTCCGTCTGCCGTCCTCGTTCCTGCCGCAGGAAGACCAGGGTTTCCTGTTCACCATCGTCCAGGCGCCGGTCGGCGCCACCCAGGAACGCACCGGCGAGGTGCTGAAGAAGGTCGAAGAGCAGTTCCTCAACGACCCGGCCGTGGATTCGCTGTTCACCGTGCAGGGCTTCAGCTTCGCCGGCAACGGCCAGAACGCCGGCATGGCGTTCTCGCAGCTGAAGTCGTGGGAAGAGCGCGAAGCCACCTGGGGCGACCGCTGGCGTTGGCTGACCAGCTTCGGCAAGACGCCGATGCCGGACAACAGCGTCAACGCCGTGGTCGGCCGCGCCATGGGCAGCTTCATGCAGATCAAGGACGCGTTCGTGTTCGCGCTGGCGCCGCCGGCGGTGTTCGAACTGGGCAACTCCAACGGCTTCGTGTTCTACCTGAAGGACAACGGCGCGCTCGGCCACGATGCGCTGGTCGCCGCGCGCAACCAGTTCCTCGGCATGGCCGCGCAAAGCCCGCTGCTGCAGAACGTGCGTCCCAACGGCATGGAAGACACGCCGCAGTTCCGGGTCGACGTCGACAACCAGAAGGCTTCGGCCCTGGGCCTGAACATCGCCGACATCAACTCGACCCTGCAGGCGGCCTGGGGCGGCCAATACATCGACGACTTCGTCGACCGCGGCCGGGTCAAGCGCGTCTACATCCAGGCCGATGCGCCGTTCCGCATGGCGCCCAGCGACTTCAACCGCTGGTACGTGCGCAACGACAAGGGCGAGATGGTGCCGTTCTCGGCCTTCGCCAGCACCCGCTGGGAATACGGTTCGCCGCGCCTGGAACGCTACAACGGCGTCTCGGCGCTGGAAATCAACGGCGAGGCCAAGCCGGGCGTGAGCTCGGGCGAGGCCATGGCCGAGGTCGAGAAGCTGGTGGCGCAGTTGCCGCAGGGCATCGGCCTGGAATGGACCGGGCTGTCGTTCCAGGAACGCCAGGCCGGCGCGCAGACCCCGCTGCTGTACACCCTGTCGCTGCTGATCGTGTTCCTGTGTCTGGCGGCGATGTACGAAAGCTGGGCGATCCCGACCTCGGTGCTGCTGATCGCGCCGATGGGCATCCTCGGTACCGTGCTGGCGACCTGGATGCGCGGCATGGAGCGCGACGTCTACTTCCAGGTGGCGATGCTCACCACGGTAGGCCTGTCGAGCAAGAACGCGATCCTGATCGTCGAGTTCGCCAAGGAGAACCTGGAGAAGGGCATGGACCTGATCTCGGCCACACTGGCCGCGGTCGGCGACCGCCTGCGCCCGATCATCATGACCTCGCTGGCGTTCGGCCTGGGCGTGCTGCCCCTGGCCCTGGCCAGCGGCGCGGGTTCCGGCGCGCAGCGCGCGATCGGCACCGGCGTGCTCGGCGGCATGGTGGTGGGCACCTTCCTCGGCATCTTCTTCGTGCCGCTGTTCTTCGTGGTGGTGGAAAAAGTGTTCGTCAGAAAGAAGAAGCACGCGCCCTCGCCGCAGGCCGCAGAAGGAGCGCACAGCCATGAGTAAGTTCTCCCTCCACGCCCTGGCGATCGCGATCGCCCTGGCCGCCAGCGGCTGCGTCAGCCTGGCGCCGAAGCTGCCCGAGCAGCAGTCCGGCATCGCCGGCGAGTGGCCGCTGCCGCCGACCACCCAGTCCTTCGTCGGCGCGCAGCCGCTGAGCTCCGACCCGGCGGCCTCGCAGGAGGCCGTCGCCGGCGGCGGCGCGGCGGTGGCCGACATCGGCTGGCGCGATTTCTTCGTCGATCAGAACCTGGAAGAACTGATCGCCCGCGCCCTGGTCAACAACCGCGACCTGCGCGTGGCCGTGCTCAACGTCGACAAGGCGCGCGCGCAGTACCGCATCCAGCGCGCCGACCGGGTGCCGGCGCTGAACGGCGTCGCCCAGCTCGAGCGTCGCGGCGGCGACAACCAGAACGTCACCGACCTCTACACCGCCGGCGCCTCGATCGCCAACTTCGAGCTCGACCTGTTCGGCCGCGTGCGCAGCCTCAGCCAGTCGGCGCTGCAGCGTTACTTCGCCCAGGAGGAAGCGCGCCGCGCCGCCCAGCTCAGCCTGATCGCCGAAGTCGCCAACGCCTACCTGACCCTGGCCGCCGACCGCGAGCTGCTGTCGGTGTCGGAAGCCACGCTGAAGAACCAGCAGGCGGCCTACGACCTGACCCAGAAGCGGCGCGAACTCGGCGCCGTGTCCGGGCTGGAACTGAGCCAGGCCCGCACCCAGGTCGAGCAGGCGCGCGCCGACGCGGCGCGTTACGCCGGCCAGGTCGCGCAGGACACCAACGCGCTCAACCTGCTGGTCGGCGAACAGGTCGATCCGGCGTTGCTGCCGCAGAAGCTGACCGACGGCGTGACCGGGCTGGCCGCGCTGCCGGCGGGGCTGCCCTCGGAGGTGCTGTTGCGCCGCCCCGACGTGCTCCAGGCCGAACACGTGCTGCGCGCGCAGAACGCCAACATCGGCGCCGCGCGCGCGGCGTTCTTCCCGTCGATCAGCCTGACCGGCTTCCTCGGCAGCGGCAGCAACGAACTGTCGGGCCTGTTCGAAGGCAATACCCGGGTGTGGTCGGTGACGCCGGTGGTCAATCTCCCGATCTTCCAGGGCGGCAAGCTGCGCGCGGGCCTGGCCTCGGCCAAGGCCGATCAGAAGATCGCCCTGGCCGAATACGAGAAGGCGATCCAGGCTGGGTTCCGCGACGTGTCCGATGCCTTGGCGCTGACCAAGACCCTGGCCGAGCAGCGCCAGGCCCAGGAAGCGCTGGTCGAGGCCGCCGGCCGCGCCGACCAGTTGTCGACCGCGCGCTACAAGGCCGGCCGCGACAGCTACCTCAATCAGCTCGATGCGCAGCGCACGCTCTACGCCGCGCAACAGGGCCTGGTGTCGACCCGCCTGGCCGAGCAGGCCAATCGGGTGACCCTGTACAAAGTGCTCGGAGGTGGCTGGAACGAGCGCAGCCAATGAGCACTCCGGGCAAGCCCACCGCGAAGGCAGAAGCGCGCGCGCAAGCCCAGCGCGAGCGCATCCTGGTCGCTGCGCAGCAGTGTTTCGTCGTGCACGGCTTCCACGCCGCCAGCATGGCCAACATCGCCGAGACGGCCGGCATGAGCGCCGGCCTGATCTACCGCTACTTCAAGGGCAAGAACGACATCATCCTGGCGATCATCGAGCGCCAGCTGGAGGAAGCGCGTTCGGACATCGCCAAGCTGCACGCGACCAGCGACCTGGTCGCGGGCATCGCCGAGGTGTTCCAGCAGTGGCAGGCCAACGACCCGAACATCACCAGCGCGGCGCTGTTCCTGGAACTCACCGCCGAGGCCACCCGCGACGCCGAGATCGCCGCGGCGACCCATGCCTCGGACCGGGTGTTCCGCGCCGATCTGGCGGCCTGGTTCGCGCGCAGCCATGAGGACGGCGGCCTGGGCGTGCCGCAGGATCAGGTCGCGACCCGGGTGCTGATCCTGCAAAGCCTGATCGAAGGCCTGGCGATGCGCGCGATCTCGCAGCCGGACCTGACCGTGGACCAGGTCAAGGCGGCGCTGGAGCAGTTCCTGCCTAGCCTGCTGTCGGCCTAGCCGCGGCGCGCATGCTTGAATCGACGGGCCGCCTTGCGGCCCGTTTTCTTTTGGGTTCCGCCGCGCCGCGCGCAGCGGCCTAGGGCCGCCGGCTCAGGCGCTTGGCCATCTCGCCCAAGGAACGCATCGCCGCGCTCATGCGCGCGTCCAACGGGTAGCCGCAGCTGAGCCGGACGTGGTGACGGTAGTCGCCGCGATTGGAGAACAGATGCCCGGGTAGGATGCCGATGCCGGCGGCCAGCGCGGCTTCGAACAGGGCCTGGCCTTCGACCCGTTCGGGCAGCTCCACCCACAGGGTCAGGCCGCCGGCGGGCTCGGCCACGCAGGTGCCGTCGGGCCAGTGCTCGAGCACGGCCTGGCGATAGGCCTGGGCGTTGTCGGCCAGGGCGCGCCGCAAGCGGCGCAGGCCGCGCTCCATGTCGTGGCGGGCCAGGTAGTCGATCAAGGCCATCTGCGGCAACGCCGCGGTGGCCACGGTGGAGAAGCTCTTGGTGCGCAGCAGTTCGGCGGTGCGGCGGCCGCCGGTCATCCAGCCGACGCGCAGGCCGGGCGAGAGCATCTTCGAATACGAGCCGCACACCACCACGTGCTCGCCGTCGTCGTAGCGCCGCATCGGCGAAGGCCGCTGGCCGGAGTACGCCAGTTCGCCGTACAGGTCGTCTTCGATGACGATGGTGCCGTGGGCGGCGCAGGCGGCGACCAGTTCGCGCTTGGCCGCCTCGCTGGTGAGGCTGCCGAGCGGATTGTTGAAGTTCGGGATCAGCAAGGCCGCGCGCACCGCATGCCGTTCCAGCAGTTCGCGCGCGTGCGCCGGGTCGATGCCGACGCCGGGGCGGTTGGGGATTTCCAGCACCCGCAGGCCGTGCGCGGCCACCGCCTGCAGCAGGCCGTGATAGGTCGGCGTTTCCAGGATGACGATATCGCCGGGGCGGGTCAGGCTGCGCAGGGTCAGGCTGATCGCCTCCATCGCGCCGGCGGTGATCACGATCTCGTCCGGGTCCAGCTCCACACCGCACTGGCCGTAGCGCTGGGCGATCAGTTCGCGCAGCGGGCGCAGGCCCTGCGGCGGCGCGTAGTTGAGCGCGGTGTCCGGATCGCGGCGCAGGGCGCGGGTCACCGAAGCGGCGAGCGCGGCGTTGGGCAGCAGCGACATCGCCGGCGAGGCCGAATGCAGCGGCACCAGGTCGTGGCGCGCCTGCACGTCGAGCACGCCGAGCAGGGCCGGGTTGCGCACCGGCATCGGCGCGCGCGCGAGGTGGCGCATGCGCCCGGCGCGCGGCACCGGCGCGCTGGCCGCGCGCACGTAGTAGCCCGAGCGCGGACGCGCCTCGATCAGGCCTTCGCGCTCGAGTTGTTGGTAGGCCTCGACCGCGGTGGCCAGGCTGATGCGCTGGTCGCGGCCGAGCCGGCGCAGCGAGGGCAGGCGCTCGCCGGCGCGCAGCACGCCGCGCTGGATCTGCCGGCGCATGCGCTCGGCCAGGCGTTCGTAGAGCAAGTCCTGGGACATTCCTGAGCCTCGCAATGATCGAAGCCCCTCTCCCGCTTGCGGGAGAGGGGTTGGGGTGAGGGCTGGCAAGCGTTCGAGAAATCCCAGCGCCCGTGAGCTGCCCTCACCCGGCCCTCTCGGCTCTGCACTTCCTGCGGTCGCCGCAAGCGGTAGAGGGAGACAAGAGTAAATCTGTACCGGTCGAAATCGATCCTAACTGAATCTGTATCGGTCCGCAGCGCCGGCCTACCCTGGTTTTCCCCGCCGTTCCAGGCGCCCCGCGCCCCGCCGCCCATGAGCACCGTCGCCGCCTCCGCCGCGCCCGCCGCCGATTCGCGCGGCGCCCTGATCCAGTTGCTGGTCGCCGAGTTGCTGATCGGTTCGGTCGGCGTGTTCGTCCACGAGAGCGGCCAGGACGCGATCACCGCGGTGCTGTTCCGCTGCGTGTTCGGCTGCGTGTTCCTGATCGCCTGGGGCAGCGCGCGCGGCCTGTTCCGCGGCCTGCTCGGCGAACGCGCGCTGATCCGCTCGGCGATCGTCAGCGGCGTGCTGCTGGTGCTGAACTGGGTCGCCCTGTTTGCCGGCATGGCGCGCTCGTCGATCGGCGTGGCGACCATGGTCTATCACTTCTTCCCGTTCGTGGTCCTGGGCATGGCGGCGCTGTTCTACGGCGAACGCACCCGCGCCGCCGACCTGGGCTGGACCGCGATCGCCTTCGTCGGCGTGCTGTGCTCGGCCGATCCGTTCAAGCTCTGGAGCAGCGCCGGCAGCGGCTATCTGATCGGCGTCGGCCTGACCTTCGTCGCCGCGATCCTGTGCGGCGCCTCGCTGTTGCTGTCGCGCAAGATCAGCCGCGAACGGCCGCTGGCGGTGGTGCTGATCCAGTGCCTGGTCGGGGTGCTGATGCTGGCGCCGCTGGCCGACTACGCCGCGGTGTGGAAGCCCGGCTCGCACTGGTTCTGGCTGGCCGGCCTGGGCCTGATCCACAGCGGCGTGTGCTACGTGCTGTTCTATTCGTCCTACCCGCGCCTGCAGGTGGCGACGATCGCGGTGGTCGCCTTCATCTATCCGGTGATCGCGCTGCTGCTGGACTATCTGATCTACGGCCACGCGCTGGCGCCGGTGCAGCGCCTGGGCGTGGCCTTGATCGTGCTCGGCACGCTCGGGGTGAATCTGAAATGGCAGTGGCGCCGGGCGCGGCCGGCGCGGGCCTGAGCGAAGCCGATCGGGCCCCAGGCATGTCTGCAAACGCTTTACTCGACCCGGTCCGCTCTCGACGCGGATCAGCGGGCTTGCCGCTCGCCGCGCAAGGATGCGCCGGCGGGGACTTTATCGGCGTCGTGCGGCCGGGCGCTCCGCCCGGCAGATTCGCTCAGCCGGTCTGGACCAGCCGCCAGGCGCCTTCGACGTCGGACTCGACCCGCGCCCACGGCACCGGTTCGCGCCCGCACAGGCGTTCCCAACCGGCGGCGAGCTGATCGCAGATGTCTTCCCAATGGCGTTCGCCGTGATGGGCGCGCGCACCCAGGCCGTAGGCGATCGCCAGTTCGCGCACCCGGTGCGGAATCGAGCCGTCCGCGCCCGGATCGGCGCCTTGAAACGACCGCAGCGGCGGCGCCGCGCAGAGCCAATCGACATCCGTATGCGTCATGGGCGAAATCCGTTGGCATTGCTCTTGCATCCGGACGATATCGTCTTTGCGTGAAGAAGGGCGCGGCGAACCGCGGCCAACGCACACGGCGAGCGCGAACCCAGTCGCAAACACGCAAAGCGGCGAGGCGGGAAGCTTTCATATCGGCCGCGGTCACGCGCGCATTGCGATGCCAAGCTGAACCACGAGTGCGCGGCATCCTGAATCGACGTGCGTACCGTCACGGCCGCGCAAACAAAAAAGCGCCGCCCAGGCGGGCGGCGCCGCGAGCGCGACCTGCGCGCTCAACCCTTGATGCAGACCACTTGGCGCAAGGTGTGGACCACCTCGACCAGGTCGGACTGCGCCGCCATCACCGCCTCGATCGGCTTGTACGCTGCCGGCGATTCGTCGATGACCGCCGCGTCCTTGCGGCATTCCACGTGGGCCGTGGCCTCGCGGTGCTGTTTGAGGCTGATCGTCCGCCGCGCCTCGGCGCGGCTCATCAGCCGGCCGGCGCCGTGGCTGCAGCTGTGGAAGCTGTCCGCATTGCCCTTGCCGCGCACGATGTAGCTGCGCGCGCCCATGCTGCCGGGGATGATGCCGAGCTCGCCCTCGCGGGCGCTGACCGCGCCCTTGCGGGTCACCCACAGCGATTCGCCGAAGTGCTGCTCGCGCTGGACGTAGTTGTGGTGGCAGTTGACCGCGGTCTTCTCCAACTGGAACTTCGGCAACTGGATCCGCATCGCGTGCAGCACCCGTTCCATCATCGCTTCGCGGTTGTGGCGGGCGTAGTCCTGCGCCCAACCGACCGCCTCGACGTAGTCCTCGAACAGCGGCTCGCCTTCGAGCAGGAAGGCCAAGTCCTTGTCCGGCAGATGGAAGCCGAGCACGCGCCGTTCCAGCTTGATCCGCGCCAGCTCGATGAAGTAGCTGCCGATCAGGTTGCCGGTGCCGCGCGAGCCGGAGTGCAGCATCACCCACACCGCGCCGGCCTCGTCCAGGCAGACCTCGATGAAGTGGTTGCCGCCGCCGAGCGTGCCGATCTGCTTGTCGAGCTTGTCGGTGCGCAGCTTGCGGTGCTTGGCGTGGATCGCGTCCAGCCGCGTCGCCAGCCCGGACTTGGCCAGGCGGGTGGCGTGGCTGTCGGGCAGGCGGCGGTGTTCGCCGCCGCGGCCGTTGCCGACCGGGACGCAGTGCTCGATCGCCGAGCGCAGCTTGGCCAGGCTGTCGGGCAGGTCCTTGGCGCGCAGGCTGGTGCGCACCGCGGCCATGCCGCAACCCAGGTCGACGCCGACCGCGGCCGGGATGATCGCGCCGCGGGTCGGCACCACCGAGCCCACGGTCGCGCCCTTGCCCAAGTGAGCGTCGGGCATCACCGCGATCCAGGGGCCGACGTGGGGCAGGGCGGCGAGGTTGCGCAGCTGCCGCCGCGCCCCTTCGTCGACCGCGACCCCGCGCACCCATCCCTTGACCGGGACCGAGCCTTCCTCGGCGTGCAGCAGTTCGTAGCTTGATGTACTCATGTCAGTGTTCCTTGTGCAGTGCGCCGGTACGGATCGGTCCGCGGTACTTGCCCGCGCGACGCGGGCGGCGTGGAGCGGGCGCGTCGTAGGCGTCCGGCAGGTCGTCGTTGTTCAATCCGTGTTCGAGCAACTCCGCCCGTCCCAGCTGTCGTTTGCGCTGCGCGTACAGGTCGGCGCGACCGTACAGGCTTTCGCGCCGTCCCTTGCACTCGCTCGCCTGTCGGCCGAGCACCGCGTCGTAGGCGAACGCCCGCACGGTGGCGTGCGGGCCGTGCCGGGGCTGGCGCTGCCACGCCGGCGGCACGGGCGCCAGTTCGATCGCATACCAGACGCCATCGATACGGCGCAGTTGGGCGGTCGGCCCGAGCTTGCGCACGTCCGGCTCCAGGCCGCGTTGGCGCAGCTGGACCGCCCGGGCATGAGCCCGCTTGCGTTCGATCTGTGCGCGCAGCGCCGCTTCGTTGCGCATCAGGCAACCGCTGTCCGGGCACACGTACAGATCGTGCCAGGATTCGGCCAAGGCCGTCAGGCCGCCGTAGCGGCGCATCGCCTGCAGTTCGCCGTCGATGCGCTGCACGCGCATCGCGACGAAATCGTCGATGTGCTGGTGGATGTGCTGTTGCACGGTGTTGCGCCGGTCGACGCGCTGGCACAGCTCCGAATAGACGAAGTCCCAGCGTCGCCCGACCTGCCGGTCGAGGTAGCGTTTGAGCGGATTGAGGTTTTCGTTGAGCCACTTGCGATTGCTGTGGCGGTGTTTCATGCCCTCTTGACGGGGATGATCCTCGGGATCGCGCGGCGGGCGCGTGCGGGCCTGGGGGCCGCCGCCGCGACGCGGTCGTTCGACGATCACTTTGTACATGTCGTTGCGCATAGTCGTTTGGTCCGATAGTCCGTCGCCGGCGCTGCGCGCACGGCGACGCTGGCCGCTCCCGCAGGAGCGGCGTGCGTAATGGGCTTGCGGCCCCGGCGCTATCGGAATCCGGACGGCGGCGCCGCCCGGTCCTGCTTTCAGCCGTGGCCCTTGAGGCTGACCAGTTGCTTCATGACTCCCTCCAGACCGCCGAACACGGTCAACTTGTCGATCTTCTCGGTGATCTTCTCCAGCGCCTCGAGCTCCTTGAGCCGCATCAGCACCGGGCTGTCCTCGATCAGCTTGGCGGTGTTGAGCAGGCTGCGGGTCGCGTTCGCCTCCTCGCGGCGGCGGATCACGTTAGCCTGCGCCGTCTTTTCCGCCTGCACCACGCCGTTGAGGATCTCCTTCATCTCGCCCGGCAGGATCACGTCCTTGACGCCCACGCCGAGCACCTCGATGCCGAACTGGCCGACCTGGCCGCGCACGTAGCCGAAGATGTCGGCGTCGAGCGAGGCCTTGTCGCCGAGCAGCTCGTCCAGGCTCTTGGCCGACACCGCCTTGCGCAAGCCGTACTGCAGCTCGCGGTAGACATGCTCGGCGTACTTGGCGACGCGGGTGCGCGCGGCGACCGGGTCGGTCACGCGCAGGCTCGCGGCCAGGTTGACGCGCAAGGAGACCTTGTCGCGGGTCAGCAGCTCCTGGCCCGATACCTCCATCGCCTGTACGCGCAGCTCCACGGTCTCGACCGCGACGTTCTTGCGCAGGTTCCAGAACGCGTACGCGCCCGGCGCCAGTTCGCGCACCAGGGTGCCGTCGACGAACAACAGGCCGGCGGACTCGGAGGGCACGTTGCCGGCGACGGCGACGCGCTCCAGCCAACCGATCTGGCGCAGGCCGTCGACGATCTCGCGCTCGATCTCCAGGCCCTCGCCCAGCGCGATCGCGCGGATCTTCACCTGGCCCAGGCCCTTCCAGTACAGGCGGCGAGTGCCGGGATTGAGCACATCGGCGATGCGGCCGTTGCGCAGCATCAGGCCGACCTCGTCGCTGCCGATGTCGGCCAGGACGAAGTCGTCGTACAGGCGCTCGGCCAGGCCGGCAATCAGCGCCTCGCCGTCGTTGCCGCTGTATTGCGGCTGGACGATGGCGTGGACGGTCAGCTCGAGTTCGTTGCCGAAGTCGGTCAGCTTGTGCACGCCGGGACCGAGCACGCGCTCGATGCGGCGGTTGCGGTACACCAGGACGCGCTCGGCATCGCCGACCACGACCTTCTTGATCCAGAACATGATGAGTCTCCTTGTCGTTCCGGTGATCCGATCCGTGGTGAGCTGCCGCAGCGACCGAATCGGTTCGTCGCCGGGCGTGGTGGGCGGCGCGTTGGCGCGCGCCGCGGAATAAGTGGAAACGCCCCCGACGTCGTCGCTGCGGGGCCGGCGTGCTGCCTGCGGGGCCGGTACCGGCCCGCCGCGGCGACGTTCCCTGTCGCTGCGGGCGGGCGCCGTACCGCAGACCGCGTCGAGGACGCGGGTCCGGCATCGTCGCCGTTGCGGTGTTCCTTGGCGCGCCCCAGGCCGGCGGCGCGTTGCGGAACGCCGCTGAGGGCGTTTCCTGGTGCGGAACTTTCGTTCCTGTTTCTAAGCCGTCGTGAAAGGACGGTGGACAGCGGGAGTCGAACCCGCGACAACAGCACGGATGCTGCGCTCTAACCGAACTGAGCTATATCCAAGTGGAGACGAGCCGGACTCGAACCGGCGACCTGCGACTCGCGTCGCCGCTCTAACCTACTGAGCTATCGTCACTGAGAAACATCCCGACGCGGACTTCGGCATACGCCACGGCACAGCCGCGCGCACCGGACGGGAACGAACCCGTACCGCTGTAGTCCTGGCCTTGCGGATGCTTCGTATTGCCGCCTGTCGCCAAGCGGCAATGCGTTCGGGCGCAAGCGCCCCTGTTCTGCGATTCCCTACGCGCGGCCCGTGCCGAAGCACCGGAGCACGGCGCTGATGCGCCTCATTGGCCTGTCCCCTTTCCTCTCGGATGCTTCGGGGCGTCTGGAATGGCGGAAATCCTGCCGTTTCCGGCGGTTCTCGAGTGTTTCCCTTTGCGAGCGCTGAAACGAAAACGCCCCCGGAGTGGAGTCCGAGGGCGTTCGCTGTCCTCGGGAGATCGGGGCGACCGACCTCCCATGGGCGGGAGATCAATCCGGCGTGTGCAGTTCCTGGTGGCGACCGCGCTTCGACGAGGCGCAGTCGAACGACCCGAGGCACAGTGGCCGCGGCGCGTTCTGCATGGCGATGTCGGAGTGGATGAACATGGGAAGGCGGTCGTTGGAGATTGCGTCGCGAGGACGATGGAGGCGCACGATACTCGTGAGAAATTCGTTATGCAAGACCGTTCGTCGCCGCATGAGCGGACGAATGCAAGTGCGATGTGTGTTGGGGCGTAGGCGCTGCACGCGCATCGCACATCAAGCGCGAGCATCACGCGGCGACGATGGCGAGTCGAGTCGGAAGTCGGCCGTCGGTGCGGCCGATGCGCGACATCGTGCTCGACCGCGCTGCGTTCCGTTTCAGTCCGCGCGAAGGCGCGACAACAAGGCCTGGGTGTCGACGACTTCGGCGAACTCCGCGTGCAGGGTCGCCAGATGCGCGCGGCTGACGGTGTCGGCATCGATGCGCCGGCCTTCGGCATCGACCAGGTCGAAGCAGAAGCAGGCGTCGCCGACGACCAGCACGCGATAGCCCAGATTGGCCGCGACCCGCGCGGTGGTCGATACGCACATGTCGGTGCTGATGCCGAACAGCACCACCGTGTCGACGCCGAGGCGGCGCAGGCGCAGGTCCAGATCGGTGCCGATGAAGGCGGCGTTGACCGACTTGGTCACCAGCGGCTCGTCCGGCAGCGGTTCGAAGCCTTCGCGAAAATCGTTGCCCGGATGCGAGGGGTGCAGGGTCGAATCGGGCAGGACCGAGTCGTGGCGGACATGGATCAGCGGCCGGCCGGTTTCGCGCCAGGCGGCGAGCAGGCGTCGGCCGTTGGCTTCCATCGCCGGGTTGTTGCGCGCGCCCCAGGGCGGAAAGTCGAAACCGCGCTGCACGTCGATCGGGATCATTGCGGCAGAAGCCAGGGCAGCGGAAGCGAGGTCGGACATCGGGCTGCTCTCCTGCGGGGCGGCGTTGGTCGAGACGCCACTGTGGGCGCTCGCGCCGGCCGGTCTCAACCCGGCAAAATGCCGGCCAGGCCGACGCGCCTTCCCACCGCGCCCCGCATTGCGACCATGAAGACCCTCGACGACACCGACCGCAAGCTGATCGCCCTGCTGCAGGACAACGCCCGTCTGTCGACCGTCGCCCTGGCCAAGGCGGTCGGACTGGCGCGCAGTTCGGTGCAGGAGCGCCTGCAGCGGCTGGAGTCGGCCGGGGTGATCGCCCAGTACACGCTGCGCCTGGGCAGCGGCGGGGATCCGTTGCGCGCCTGGCTGCTGCTGCGTTACGGCGAAGGCTTCAGCTGCGACGACGTAGTGCCGCCGCTGATCGTGTTGCCGCAAGTGCGCGCGATCCACAGCGTCGCCGGCGAGATCGACCTGATGGTGCTGGTGGAAACCGCCGGCCCCGGCGAACTGGCGGACCTGCGCGAGCGGGTCGCGGCCTTGAAGGGCGTGGACGACGTGACCACGCTGCCGGTGCTGCGCACCGCGTTGGAGCGGGGCTGAGTGCCCTGGATGCCCGCCTTCGCGGGCATGACGGCTGTTGGGGGCGCGGTGAGTCCGTTGCGTAACGTTCGCGACGAAACCTGCCCATCGTCGTTCCCGCGAAGGCGGGAACCCAGGGCTTCACCGCGATGTCGCTCTGAAGTCTCTGGATGCCCGCCTTCGCGGGCATGACGGCTGTTTGGGGGGGCGGCGTAACCGTCCTGTCGTCGCGTCCACGGATCGCCGCTCCTGCGACTGGGCCCGCTACTCCGACTCCACCCCGGCCAGGTTCAACACCCAGTCCGGGGTTTCCGGTTCGCCGGCGAAGAACGTCGGCGGTTTGCGTTCGCCGATCGCCCAGCGGTGCAGCCAGCTCGGCCCGGCCGGGCCGAGGTAGGCGTCGGCGCGCTGGTAGGCGCGGTCGCGCAGCGCTTCGTCGAGGCCGACGAAACGGTAGCCGCGCTTGCGCGCCATCGCGATCAGCTCGCCGTAGGCGTCGGCGTTGAGCAGGTTGGCGTGGATCAGCCACACCTGCGGCAGGTTGTAGCCGAGCAGGGCGATCGATTGCCGCTCGTAGTAGTCGAGCTTGGCGCCCATGTAGCGCAGGTAGTCGCGGCGCAGGCGCGCCTTGAGCCGGGCGTCGCCGCGCTGGTCCAGGCGCAGGTAGGCCCCGGCCCAGATCCAGTCGGCGTTGTCGACCGTTACCGGGGCGATGCGGTAGCCGTGCTCGGCGAGAAAAGCCTGCAGGGCGGCCTTGTCCTCGACGCTGCGGCCCGCGCGCAGATAGGGATGGCGGAACCAGCGCGGAGCCGGCTGCGACTTCTCGTCCGTCAGCGCCTTGAGCTGACGCTCGCCGCGCAGGATGTCGGCCTGGTAGGCCGCCAGCCCGACCGCGTGCAGGTCGGAATGGCCGTAGCTGTGGTTGCCGAGTTCGGCTCCGGCATCGCGCCAGTCGCGCAGCATCTGCAGGCGCTCGGGATCGATCCGGCCGCGGTCTTCGAGCTTGCCTTCGTTGACGAAGCCGACCACCGGCACGCCGGCGCGGGCGACCGCTGCGACCAGGCGCCGGTGTCCGGGCAGGACCTCGGCGGTGGGAACCTCGGGCAAGGGCACCCAGGGCAGGTCGTCGACGGTCAGGGCGAGGCGCCGGTCCGGCGGCGGCGCGGCGACCGCGCCGGCCGCGGCGGCAAGACTCAGGATCAGGCTCAGGATCGCAGCACGGCCCCACGGGGCCGCGACGGACGGAAACGGACGCATGCGGCGTTCTCGGCGGACGACGCGGCGATCATCGCCGCGCCGGAGCCCCATGCCTAGCGAACTGCGGCAAGACCGCGGCGAGTGTCGACCGCGGTCCGCCTGGCTTGCGATGGCGGTCGCGTCAGCCCAGCCGGCGCGAGATGAAGTAGTACGCCAGGTTGCCCAGGCCGCAGGCCGCCAGCAGCACCGCGACCATGCCCGGGGTGACTTCGCGCCAGCCGGCGCCCTCGATGATGCCGAACGCGGCGGCCAGCAGGACCAGGACGATGCCCCAGCGCAGCGCGCCGTGGCGGCGGCGCTGGTCTTCGTCGCGGGCCATCGAGCGCAGCAGCTCGTCGGCGCCGCCGGTGGACAGCAGCTTGCTGCGGAAGCGCGCCTCGACGGCGATCTTGATCGCCATGACGATGCAGATGAACAGGGTGATCGGAATCAGGACTTCGACATCCATGGGGCGCCTCGGCGGTGGGTTGGGTGGGTTCGAGGCAAGAGATACGGCCGGGCCGGGATCGGTTGCAGCCGATCCGGCGGGCCCGGGAACCGCCCGGCGTCACGTGTTCGATATGTCGTGTGTCATATTTGGCCGGGTATCGAAGTCACTGCAACCGATCCCGCCATGCCCGCATCCTCGATGGGATGACCGGCGAATCCGACCGTCCCGACCATCCCGACCGCCTGCTGGTGAGCGCCGTGCTCGAGCGCGCCCCGGGCGCGTTCGAGCGCCTGGTGCGCGAGTACCAGGGCCTGTGCTGGCACATCATCCAACGCATGGTCCGGCACCCGGACGATACCCGCGAGCTGTGCCAGGAGGCGTTCCTGCGCGTGCACCAGTGCCTGCACCAGTACCGGCACGAGAGCCCGCTCAAGTCCTGGATCGGCCAGGTCGCCTATTCGGTGGCCAAGCGCCATCTGGAGCGCAAGCGGATCCCGATCGTGGAGGCCGCCGACGACGAGGACGCGCTGTCGCCGCTGGACAGCGTCAGCGACGGCTTCGACCTGGAGGCGGCCTGCGCCGACGAAGAGATCGCCGCCGGCCTGCACGCCGAGATCGAGGCCCTGCCGCCGTTGCAACGCACCTTGTTGACCCTGTATCACCTGGAAGAACTGCCGATCGGCGAGATCGCCGCGATGACCGGCCTCGCCGAAGGTACGATCAAAAGCCACCTGTTCCGAACCCGGGCGCGGCTGCGCCAGCGCCTGGAAGCCCGGTTGGGAGAATTCGCATGAACCGCACGCCGCCTCCGTTCGATCCTTCCGATGACCGCGATCCCGCCGTCGCCAGCGAGTGGCGGCTGCAGGAACGGGCGCTGCGCGATGAGCGCGCCGGCGCGCCGATGGAGGCCGACGACCCGCGCCTGGCCCAGTACCGGCTGCTCAGCCGGGCGCTGCGCGCGCCGGTGATGGAGCCGATCCCCTACGGCTTCGCCGAGCAGGTCGCGCGTCGCGCGCAAACCGCGGCGCAGGGCAACGACCGGCTCGAACGCTGGCTGCAGCAGGGGTTGCTGGCCGCGCTGGTGGCCACCGGCTTGGCGGTGGCCGCGCTCGGCAGTGCGCAATGGCTGCCGGCGTTCGCTTCCGCCGCCGGCCTGCTGCCCGACGGCAGCCTGTCCTGGGGCCTGGTGGTGGCCGCCTGCTGCATCGTGACCTGGGGCTGGGACGGCGCGATGCGCAGCGTCGGCCGGGGCCAGGCCTCCGCCCGCGCCGCCTGAGCGCGATCGCGGATCTGCTGCGGCCGCGTCCGTGCGGCCGCACGCTGTGCCGCGCCACACAAGCGTTTGGTGAAGCGCGACGGCTTTGTCCGCACGCGCGCGCACGCGTGCGCCGGCGCTTGCCGCACCGCGCACGCGCGCGCCGATGCGCGCCGACTGCGGACCGCGATCGGCATGGAAATCGCGTACCGCGACGGGGTACGCAGTTCCGTGCCGGAGCCGGCAGGCGCGTGTCACCCAAGTAACAGCTATCCCCCGACCCCCTAACCAGACTCGCCTCACGTGCTCGACACAGGAGAGGCGAGTGATGGAACGTAACGAAATCGAACAGGGCGGTTACGCTGCGGCCGATGCGATGTTCACCGTCGCCTGGCGCGAGAATCTGCCCGAACTGGAAGCGCGCGCGCGGCGTTTCGCCGAAGGCCAGCGCGACCGCGCCGAGGAGTTGCTCGGCAATACCGCGATGAAGGCATGGCTGTTCATGCGCAATTCGCCGCAGACGATCACCGACCCGTGCGGAATCCTGTTCGTGGTCATGCGCCATGTCTTTCTCGACAGCGTGCGCCAACGCAACCGCGACCGCGAAGTCTTCGACCGCAACCGCGACATCGACAGCGATGCCGCCGGCTTCGCCCACGACGGCCTGTCGGCGCTGCAGCAACTCGAGCTGGACGAGCAGCTCGACCGGGTGATCGTCGCGGTATCGAAGATGAGCCGCGAGCAGCGCCGTCTGTTCGCCTACCGATTCATCGACGACCTGCCGTACCCGGAAATCGCCGCGCGCCTGCACATCAACCAGCCCCTGGCGCGCAAGCGGGTGGAACTGTTGCGCAATCGGCTGCGCAGCGCGGTCGGCGACTGAGCCCCCCCGATTCGGCGACAAGCCGCGGCTTCCGGCTTCACAAGCCGCCAGGGGCTGCGTTCCACCCGTTAGACCCACGCGACACCGTCATGCGGCTCAGGACGTCGGTCCTGCAGACGTTTCCTCCACCGACCGATCAAGGACAGGCTCATGGCCGCTCCCGATACTCCCGTCAATTC
Source organism: Lysobacter sp. BMK333-48F3 (assembly GCF_019733395.1). Lineage (NCBI taxonomy): Bacteria > Pseudomonadati > Pseudomonadota > Gammaproteobacteria > Lysobacterales > Lysobacteraceae > Lysobacter > Lysobacter sp. BMK333-48F3. Next base: position 2,281,822 of record NZ_JAIHOO010000001.1, read on the forward strand.
GCAGATCACCGATGCAGTCACCCAGACCAACGTAAAAGTCGTCGCCGAAGCGCCCGCGCAAGCGATCGCCTCGCTGTACCAGGTATCCAGCCATTCGGCCGGGCTTTCGCTGCAGAACGCGGTGTACAGCCAGCAGGCCCTGAACCAGATCTCGACGGCGGTAGTGTCCAAGGCGGTCGCGCTGATCATGTCGATCGGGGAGAAGTCGTGACGCGCGCAACGCCGATCCGGCGCGCATTCGCCGTGGCGAACCGATAACGCGGGAGAACAGCGATGAGATGGTTCGGCAAGAAGAAGACGCCGCCGGCGGCCGCTGCGCCCGCAGCCGCCACGACGGCCGCCGCACCGGCATCGCCGGCCGCGGCGACCACCCCCGGCGCCGCGGCGTCGCCCGCACCTGCGGCGGACGCCGCGACCGAGGCGGCGGCGACGCCGGCGGCCGCGGCGCCCGCCGCCGCAGCGGCCGATGGCGCGAGCGCTGCCGCCGCCGGCAGCGGCGCCAGCGGTACTGCGGCGAGCGGCACCGGCACCAGCGGCGCTGCGGCGAGCGGCGGCGGTTCGCCGGCGGGCGCAGGCAATGGCGGCAGCGGTAGCGGAAGCGGAAGCGGCGGCAGTGGCAATGGAAGTGGCGGCAGCAGCGGCAGCGGCGGGTCGACGTCCGATAGCGGCTCCGGTTCCGCCGCCGCGGCGCCCAAGTCGCCGTTGAGCATGGCCCGCGATCGCGCCGTCGGCCAGGCCGACGCGGCGGCGCCGCCGCCGACCGATTCCTTGAACCAGCAGATCGTCCAGGCGGTGCAGTTCACCAATGCCGAAACCGCGTCCTACGCGCCGTCGCAGATCGCGATCGCGCCGGACATGATGATCAGCCAGGCCGCGGGCCTGGTCGCGCAGTCGGCCGCCGGCTACTTCGACGGCATCAGCAAGATCACCCTGGCGGCGCAAGGCATGCTGATGAAGCAGCTGACCCAGGACCTGGTCGAAGGCCAGCTGGAAAAGGCCGCCGAAGACGCGCTGGGCATCCTCGCCACCGAGATCCTGATGGGCGCCGCCGCCGCGGTCGCCGCCGCGTCCGGCGCGATGGAGGCGGAGTCGGCCAGCTTCGCCATCGACCGCATCGACCAGAGCATCTCCAAGTACTCCTCGCTGCTGCAGAACCGCAAGAGCTAGGCGCTGCGCCTACCGCTTTGACAGGACCCGGCCATGGCCTACTTCGCTTTGCCCGCGATCGAATTGCCGCGCTACCGCTTCGACTACCGCAGCCGTCTGGAAGCGATCCTGCCGGTCGACGCGCCGGCGGCGACCGCGAGCGCGTCGCTGATCCTGCCGGTGAGCTATCGCCGCCGGGACGCGGACAGCCAGGCCGAAGTGCGGGCCACGGTCGAGGTGGTGCAGGGCCTGCCGTTGTCGCTGGTCGGCCTGTTCGGCGGCGGCGGCGACGGCGGGCAGCGCGCGCGCGGCCAACTGGCCTTGTTGGTCGGCGCGCTGCGCTCGATGGAGCGGCGCAACCCGCTGGCCGCGCTGGCCGCCAGCGCCGATCGCCGGCGCTACCGGCGCGGCGAATGCGCTGCCGAGAATCTGTACGTGGCATGCCAGTGCCTGGCCGGGCCGCTCGGATTGGCGTCGGCGGCGGCTGCGGCCGCGACCGACCCGGTGCTGTACCGCAGCGTGCGCCGCGCGCTCGAGCGCCTGCAAAGGCGGGCGCCGGCCGACGGCGCGGCGCGATCGTTGCAGGCCCTGCTGCCGGCCCTGGACGAGTTCAACCGGCGGATCTACGACGCCGGCGCCTACACGCCGTTCGAAGACGCCTGCCGCGCGCGCTCGCTGGCGCTGCGCCGTCTGCGCGCCACGCCCGGGGGCGAAACGCGCTATCTGCAATCGATCGCGATGAGCCTGCGCAGCCTGGAGCAGCAGGGCGTCGTGCATGCCCAGATCGGCGTCGGCGTCGACCAGGTCGAGGCCGCCAATGCGGTGGTCGCTGCCTATAACGGCGTTCGCCAGACCGCGTACAAGCTGCTGGTGCGGGTCGCGCCCGGCGCGGCGGGCACGCTGGGCGAGCGATTGCGGACCCGGATCCTGCCGCTGTTCGAAGACCCGAGCCTGAGCGAGCTGATCGGGATCGACCTGAGCGGCGGCGGGAGCGAGGACTACCGCCAATGGCTGGATTTCCTCGACCGGCAATCGGCGACGCTGACCCAGTACTTCGGCGCCGCCGCCGGAGCGCGTGCGTTGCAATTGTGCAACCGGGTGGATTGCGGCGCCGGCGCCGGCGTGGCCACCGATCAGCGTTCGGCGATCGGCTATGCCATGGCTTATGCGCGGCAGTTGCCGGACGCCGGCTTCTATCGCGCCTATGCCGGCCAGATGTCGGCCGCGCAGGCGCTGGAGCGCGGCGATACCGCGGCGGGCGTGTTCGACGCTCTGTTCCGCGACGCCACGCTGAGCCTCGACGGTTTGGCGCTGCGCCGCTACCGCGCCGACAGCGAACCCTGCCGCGCCTTGGTCGCGCAGGCCGGCCGGCGCGACACCATGGCGCTGTGCGAGGCGCTGGATCGGCCGCTGCCGGGCGCGGACGCCGCCGATGCGGCGGCCCCGGCCGGTTCCGCCACCGCGGCGGGCACGGCGACGGCACCGGCCAGCGCTTACGCGACATTGGCCGCGACCCAGGCCCCGTTCGGCTTCCGGCTCGGCCCGGCCGCCGACGGTCGAAGCTACTTCGCCGCCCGGTATCCGCTGTTCGCCTTCGACACCCGTCTGCAGGCCGTCGCCTTCGATGCCTTCGAGCCGGCGCCAGGCGGCCGTCTGGGCTATGTCGACACCGATGCGCTGCAGGCCCTGAGCGACCGGCTGATGCTGTTCGGATTGCAGGCGTTGGCCCCGGCGCAGCTCGATGCCCTGATGGAACTGGTGCGCGGCGCCGATTCGCTCGCCGACCTGCTGAGCCAGGGCCAGGGCGTGCTGCAGCCGATGCTGGCGGCGGCGCTGGCGCCGATCGGCCCGGCGTTGAGCGCGGACCAGGGCTACGCCGCCTTCTCCGCCCTGGTCGAGGCGATGGCCGGCGGCAGCGCCTTGCGCAGCCTGTGGTTCGCCGCCCTGGCGCGGGCCTTGAACCTGTTCATCAACTGGCGCGCCTACCTGCTCGGCAGCGGCGGCCAGGGCGCGGTGCAGAGCGACGTCCAGGAGGCCTTCCTGCGCACGGTGCTGCTGCTGGCCTATGCGCTGGTGCCGCTGGACGCCGGCGCGCAGAGCCAGGTCGGCGCGCAGCTGCAGCAGCTGGTCGGCGCCGTCGCCGCGGCGTACTGGCAGACCAGCGTCGGCCCGTTGGCCGTCGCCGCCGACCCGCGCACCCGCACCGCGACCATCGCCGGCTACAAGGCGCCGGGCTCGGTCGTCACCGTCACGCGCGATGCCGCGCCGGCCTGATCGGCAACCGCATTGCGTATCGAATCCCTTGTAAGACCGGAGTTGGCCATGGACGAGAATCTGCGCTGCCTGCTGCACATGGAACTGGAGGGGCTGTTCGATCCGCGCGCGCCGGCCGCGGCAGCGCCGGAGCGCGCGCCGTCGCCGGCCGCGGCGAACCAGGCCGATGTCGGGCCGGACGATGCGAGGCTGGCCGACGCGGTGTGCGCGCGGCTGCGCCAGCCCGACATGCGCGCGACGCTGGGACGGCTGGCCACGCAACTGGGGCTGCACTGATGGCGCGTACCGAGCAGACCGCGCAGCCGATCGCGTCGCCCGCGCCGCCGCCGGCCGCGCCCGCGGCCGCGCCTGCGCCCGCGCCCGCGCCGGTCGCCGAGACGCCGAGCGAGCTGGACCACCAGATCGGCGTGTTCGCGCAGAAGTGGTTCGGCTTGCAGTTGGACGCGGAGAAATGCCGCCAGGTCGCGGGCCTGCTGAGCGCGTCGAACGCCGCCGGCGCCGCGCCGACGCGCGCGCCGGATTCCGCCACGGCGGTGCAGGCCAAGGCGGTCAGCGCGGTCGACGCCGGCCGCGAACGGATCCAGAAAGTGATCCAGCAAGGCCTCGCCCGCACCCAGGACACGGTGCGCAGCGCGACCCAATCCGAACGCGAAGCCGAAGCCAACATCCTCGGCGCGGTCGAGCGCGCCACCTCGCTGGAAGACCTGCGCCTGCCCAAGCCGCGGGTCGGCGACGAGTCGGTGCAGCCGCCGCTGGCGCAGTTCGCGCACCAGCTGCAACGGCTGATCCGGGCCGAAGTCGACACTTGCTTCCAGCAGCAGTTCGCGCCGCTGGCGCAGCAGCTGCAATCCGTCATCGAAGCCGCGCGCAGCAAGGGACTGCTGCCGGGGCAAGCAGATTCCGATCCCTCGGAGCCATCGCGATCCGGGCCGGAAAACCAGGGCGGCGCCGCAAAAAACGCCGCGAAACCCGATCCGAACAACAATCAAAACAACGCCGGCACGGCGCCATGATCGGATTCACAACGCGATAGACGCTTCGTTACTAACCAACGTACGGCATGGGCCGTACACCACTTCAAGGAGTTCAACATGGCTTTCCCGACCGCCGTCAACGACCAAATCACCGATGCCGTCACCCAGTCCAACGTCAAGGTCATCGGCGAAGCGCCCGCCTTCGCGATGGGCTCGATCTACCAGTCGATGGCGCACTCGACCAGCATCCTGTTCGAGAACGCGGTGTCGGCGCAGCAGCAGCAGAACACGCTGTCGCAGGCCGCGACCAACCAGGGCGTGATGCAGATCTACACCGTCGACACCACCGCCGCCGCCGGCGCCACCGAGAAGGTCGCCCAGACCGGCGTGTCCGACAACCTGACCAGCCTGCTGACCGTGCTCAACGCGTTCAAGTAAGCCGAACGGTCCGACCGTTTAGATCGGCCGCAGGGCGCCGGTCAGGAAGTTCGGCTACCGCCGGCGTCCGCGTCCGATCCGTTTTTCGCTAATCGCCAATAGAGGACCTTGTTATGGCTTACCCTACCGCAGTCAACAATCAGATCACCGACGCCGTCACCCAGTCCAACGTCAAGGTCGTCGGCGAAGCGCCGGCCTTCGCGATGGGCTCGATGTTCCAGGCCGCCGCGCACTCCACCAGCATCCTGTTCGAGAACGCGGTGTCGGCGCAGCAGCAGCAGAACTCGCTGTCGCAGGCCGCCGCCAACCAGGGCGTGATGCAGATCTACACCGTCGACACCACCGCCGCCGCGGGCGCGACCGAGAAGATCGCCCAGACCGGCGTGGCCGACAACCTGACCAGCCTGATGACCGTGCTGAAGGCGTTCAAGTCGCCGTACGGCTCGTAAGCAGCGCCAAGCGATGCCGGTCCGCTACGGCGCCGGCATCGTTACGGCTCCCGCACCGGCGCGCAGGCGCGCGCCGCGGCGATGCCGAGCCGATCGCCGGGCCTGCGTCGTCCAGCTTCGATCGCTGGGCTTCGATCGCTCAGTCCCGGCCGCCGGATGACGTCCTCGCTGCGGGCGTCGAAGGCAGACGAAACACCAAGGGGGGCGTTATGGAATCCGCAACCGGCCGCTGCCGCGGCCGTCTCGTGGCCGCATCGACGGCCGCGCGGTACCCGCTATGGGCATGAGCGCCGACGACGGCGTCGCGGTCCGGCGCAGGCGCTGGGGACTGGATCGCTGCAGCCTGCTGCGCGGCTTGCCGCCGGCGCTGCTCGACCAGATCGCCCGTCACGCCAGCGAAGTCAACCTGGAAGAAGGCGACGCGCTGTTCTTCAAGAACGATCCCAGCGACTTCCTCGCCTTCATCGTCCATGGCCGCATCTACAAGCTGCTGTACGGGCCGGACGGGCAGGAGCTGATCGTCGATACGATCGAAAGCGGCGAAACCGTCGACGAGACGCCGCTGCTGGATGCGCATCCGCACACCTTCACCGCGGTGGCCTACAGCCCGACCCGGGTGCTGCTGCTGGCGCGCCGGCATTTTCCGCTGCTGACCGCCGATGCGATGGTGCTGGAGCGCGCCCACGCCTCGCTGTGCCTGCGCCTGCGCCACGCGGTCGAGAGCCTGGAAACCATGTGCCTGCACCGGCTCGAATCGCGCCTGGCGCGCTATCTGCTGTCGCTGATGCGCACCCAGCCGCATGCGCGCGGCGAGGACTTCGAAGTCGCCTTGCCGCCGACCCAGAGCATCCTGGCGGCGATGGTCAACGCCAGCCGGCCGAAGTTGAACGCGCAATTGCAGACCTGGCACCGCAGCGGCCTGGTCAGCCGCAAGCGCAACATCCTGCGCATCAACGATATCGATCAGTTCCGCTGCAAGGCCTATCTCGGCCGCGAAACCGAGCGCCCGGCGCAGCAGCGCGCGCGCTCGGCGGTCTCGCGGCGCAGCGCCTGACGCGGCTGCGCCGCGCCGGCCGCCGACTCGCCTCGGCTCACTTCAGCATCGGCCCCAGCGCGGTCCAGACGTGGTCGCGCAGTTTGGGCTGGGCGCTGGCGATCGGATGCAGGTTGTCGGCCTGGAAGGCGTTGCGGTCGAGCGCGATCGGCTCGAGCAGGAACGGCAGCAGCGCGGTGCCGTGCTGGCGCGACAGTTCGCGGTAATTGCGCTCGAAGCCGGCGGTGTATTCCTTGCCCAGGTTGGGCGGCATGCGCATGCCGATCAGCAGCACCTGGGCCTTGGCGGCCTTGGCGGCGAGGATCATCCGTTCCAGGTTGGCCCGGCTTTGCGCCAGTTGCAGGCCGCGCAGGCCGTCGTTGGCGCCCAGCTCGATCACCACCACCGACGGACGGTTGCGCTGCAGTTCGCCGCCGATGCGCGCCGCGCCGCCGGCGGTGGTCTCGCCGCTGACGCTTGCGTTGACCACTTTCCAGCCCGGACGGCTGCGGGCGACGCGCTCGGCGGTCAGCGCGACCCAGCCCTGCGACGCGGCCAGGCCGTAGCCGGCGGACAGCGAATCGCCCATCACCAGCACGCTGCGCGCGGCCTTGGCCGCCGGCGCGGCGGCCGCCGCGCGCGGCGCGGGCTGGGCCATCCCCGTCGTGGGCAGGCCGGACGCGGCCAGGCCGAGCGCGAGCAGCGCGGCGGTCAGGGCGCGCGGCCATTGAACGCGGCGGCCCGATCCCGCATATCGTTGCCTGGACCGTGACTTCATGGACCCGACAGGGTTCTTAAGAATCATTTAATAACGTCTCCCGAAGATGCGGCGAGGCGACCGCAAGGGCAAACATAAGGGCGATCATGGCAGCTTCCCACCTGGCCGATACGATCATGGCCGATTCCATCGCCAAAAGCGCCGACGCGGACGCGGCCGAAGACGCCGCCGCGCGCGCGACCACGCCGACCCTGCAGGTCGAGCGGCTGGGCAAGACCGTGAGCCTGCCTTCGGGCGAGCTGACCATCCTCGATGCGGTCGGCTTTTCGATCGCCAAGGGCGACAGCGTGGCGATCGTCGGCGCCTCGGGTTCGGGCAAGAGCACCTTGCTGTCGCTGATGGCCGGGCTGGATTCGCCCAGCAGCGGCCGGGTACTGCTCGACGGCGAAGCGATCTCCGCGCTGGACGAGGACGGCCGCGCGCGGGTGCGCAGCGAAAAGGTCGGCTTCGTGTTCCAGAGTTTCCAACTGCTGCCCTCGCTGACCGCGCTGGAGAACGTGATGCTGCCGCTGGAGCTGCGCGGCGATCGCGACGCGCGCGCGCCGGCGCAGGCGATCCTGGCCAAGGTCGGGCTCGGCCAGCGCCTGGATCACTATCCGCGCCAACTGTCCGGCGGCGAACAACAGCGCGTGGCCCTGGCGCGCGCCTTCGTCACCCGGCCGTCGCTGCTGTTCGCCGACGAACCCACCGGCAACCTCGACACCCACACCGGCCAGGCGATCATCGAGCTGCTGTTCGAACTCAACGCCGACGCCGGCACCACCCTGGTGCTGGTGACCCACGACGATCACCTGGCCGCGCGCTGCCATCGCCGCCTGCGCCTGGACAGCGGCCGGCTGGTGCAGGGATGAACGGCGCCGCCACCACCCTGGCGATGGCCTGGCGGCAGCTGCGCCGCGACCTCAAGGCCGGCGACGTGCGCATCCTGCTGACCGCGCTGATCGTCGCGGTGCTGGCGGTGACCGCGGTCGGCTTCGTCACCGACCGCGCCGAGCGCGCCTTGGCGATCGAAGCCAACCGCCTGCTCGGCGGCGACGCGGTGATCCGCGCCGACCAGCCGATCGCCGGCAAGCTGCGCGCAGCGGCCAGCGTGCCGCAGTTGCGCCGCGCCGAAGCCACCGAACTGCAGACCATGATCCGGGTCGGCGAGCGCCTGCAGCTCGGCGACCTGCGCGCGCTCGGCCAGGGCTTCCCGTTGCGCGGCAGTTTCCGCATCGCCGAGCGCGCCGGCGGCGTCGAGCGCGACGCCGACGGCGTGCCGGCGCGCGGTACGGTGTGGATGAGCCGCGCCGGCGCCGACACCCTCGGCGCGCAGATCGGCCAGCAGATCGCGATCGGCGATGCGCGTCTGCGCCTGGCGGCGCTGGTGACCCAGGAGCCGGACGCGTCGCTGGACTATTTCAATATCGCGCCCAAGGTATTCCTCAACCTGGCCGATTTGCCGTCGACCGGGTTGATCCAGCCCGGCAGCCGGATCCGCTACCGCCTGGTGGTGGCCGGCGCGCCCGGCGCGGTCGAAGGCTTCGTCGCCGCGGCCAAGCCCGCGCTCGGCCGCGGCCAGCGCCTGGAGACGATCGCCGACGCGCGCCCGGAAGTGCGCTCGGCGCTGGACCGCGCCGGCCGCTTCCTCGGCCTGGCCGCGCTGGTGTCGGTGGTGCTGGCGGCGGTGGCGGTGGCGATGGCCGCGCGCCGGCACAGCGAACGCCATCTGTCCGGCACCGCGGTGATGCGTTGCCTCGGCGCCAGCCAGCGTCGCCTGGTCGGCATCCATGTCGGCGAAATGCTGTTGCTGGGCCTGATCGCCAGCGCGATCGGCGTCGGCCTGGCGTTCGCCTTGCAATGGGCGATCGGCGGCTGGCTGGAGCAGGCGCTGAAGATGTCGATCCCGGGCGCCGGCTGGTTGCCGGCGCTGCAGGGCCTGGGCGTGGGCCTGGTGGTGCTGCTCGCGTTCGGCGCGCCGCCGGTATTGGCGCTGCGCCGGGTGCCGGCCCTGCGCGTGCTGCGCCGCGACCTCGACCCGACCGAGCCCAGCGCCTGGCTGGTCGCGATCGCCGGCCTGCTCGGCCTCGGCGGCCTGCTGTGGTGGAAAGCCGGTTCGGCCGCCCTCGGCGCGGCCATGCTCGGCGGCATTGCCGCGACCCTGGCGGTGCTGGCGCTGCTGGCCTGGGGCTTGATCGTGGTGGTGCGCCGCTTGCGTTCGCGCCTGCGCGGCAGTCTGCGCTACGGCCTGGCCAACGTCAGCCGCCGCGCCGGCACCAGCATCGCCCAGATCTCGGCCTTGGGACTGGGGCTGATGGCGCTGCTGCTGCTGACCTTCGTCCGCACCGATCTGCTCGACCGCTGGCAACTGGCCTTGTCGGCCGATGCGCCGAACCGCTTCATCATCAACGTGCAGCAGGACCAGGTCGCCGACCTGCGCCGCTTCGTCGCCGACCAGGGGCTGGCGGCGCCGACGATGTTCCCGATGATCCGCGGCCGCCTGACCGAGCACAACGGCAAGCCGGTCACCGGCGCCGACTACGCCGAACGCGGCGACCGCGCCAAGCAACTGGCCGAGCGCGAGTTCAATCTGTCGGTGGCCGACCGTCTGCGCGCCGACAACAAGATCGTCGACGGCAGGTTCTGGGCGCCGCAGCGCCTGACCGCGCCGGAGGTGTCGGTCGAGGAAAGCTTCGCCGAGACGCTGGGCTGGAAGGTCGGCGACACGGTCGCGTTCGACATCGCCGGGCAGTTGTTCGAGGCGCGCATCACCAGCCTGCGCAAGGTCGACTGGGAAAGCTTCCGGCCGAACTTCTTCGTGATCGCCTCGCCGGGCTCGATGGACGGTTACGCGGCCAGCTACATCACCGCGATCAGCGTGCCGCCGGCGCGGACCCGCTTCACCTCCGAACTGGTCGAGCGCTTCCCCAACCTGTCGGTGATCGACATCGAGCAGGTACTCAAGCAGGTGCGCAACACCGCCGACCAGGTCTCGACCGTGGTCGAGGTGGTGTTCTACTTCTCGCTCGCCGCCGGCCTGCTGGTGCTGATGGCCGCGGTCAGCGCCAGCCAGGACGAGCGCCTGCTCGAAGGCGGGGTGATGCGGGTGCTCGGCGGCAGCCGCCGCCAGTTGCGCTTGGCCCAGGCCTCGGAGTTCGCCGCGATCGGCCTGTTGTCGGGACTGACCGCGGCGATCGCGGCCTCGGTGCTGGCCGGGGTGGTCGCGGTGCAGGTGTTCGATCTGCCGTGGCAGTTCGATGGGCGCATGGCCGCGGCCGGCGCCGGCGCCGGCGTGCTCGCGGCGCTGCTGGCCGGCCTGTTCGCGACCCGGCGCGTGCTCGACGCGCCGCCGTCGGTGACCCTGCGCGAATTGCAGGGCTGAACCGGCGCGGGCGCCGCAGGCCGCGGCGCCCGCGGGCGTTCAGGCGCTGAGTTGCGGCTCGGCCTGGAAGCGGCGCGCGTAGCCGCGCTCGTCGGCGACCCGCTCGACTTCGCCGTCGGCGAGGTCGGGTGCGGCGTAGACCGCATACACGGTGGCGCTGTCGCGGCGGCCGATGTGGTGCAGGCGATAGCGCGAGGCGCCGCTGCCGGTGTTGGGCGGGTAATGCTGCGGCGGTACGCCGCCTTCCAGATCGAGTTCGCTGTTGTCGACGGTACCGCCGACGAAGAGGGCTCGCATCGTGCGGGTCTCCTGTGTGCTGGGCCGTGGCTCGATCCTCCCGGGGCGGACGTTGGCGGGCGATGAAGCCGTCGTGCAAAGAACGCAAAGCGGCGCAGGCGGCGCCGAGACGGTTCAGTCGCCGGGCGTCAGATGGCCGGAGAACAGCTTGCGGCGCAGGCGTGCGCGCAGCCAGGCGGTCTGAACGAGCAGGCCGAGGCCCAGCGCGAGCGCCAGCCAGGCCACCAGGATCGCCCCCGGCCGCGCCGAGGCCGATTGCTCGAGATAGACCCCGGCCAGCCCCCACAGCGCGGCGAAGACATAACCGGGATTGCCGCGCATGCGCGCGTTGAGCGCGCCCAACAGCAGCGCCATCGCCGCCAGCAGGGCCAGGCTCCAGCCCAGCATGCGTTCGGTCGGCAGCAGCCGATAGGCGACGATCGTCTGGGCGGTGTTCAGAAACGCCGCCAGCGACAGCCAGCCGGCGTGCAGCGAGACCGGCAGCTTGGCCCACCACGCCTGCGCCGGCAGCGGTTCGCTGTCGCGCGCCAGCCGCAGCGCGGCCCAGGCCAGGCAGGCCAGGGCCAACCAGATGATCGCCAGCGCGAGCCAGAACCACTGCTGCGAGAACACCGGCATCCACAGCGCGGTCAGGGTGAAACCGGCCGCGACCGCGGGCCGCACCCGGACCAGGGTGGGGTCGTCGCGGTAGCGGCGGCGCGCCTGCCACAGCGCGAACAGCAGGTCGGCCAGGAAGATCGCGCCCCAGATCGAGAACGCATAACCGGCCGCGACCAGCAAAGTGGGGTAGCGGTCGGACAGGCTACCGTTGTCGGGGCCGAAGGCGCCGCGTTGCGAGAACCAGGCCACGACCGGCATCAGGGCCGCGGCGACGACGACGGGCAGGCGCATGCGCGGGCCTTCTCTCGATCCGGTGCCGACACCCTAGCCCGGGGCCGCGTAAAATCCTTGCGATGACCGCTCAACTTCGCTCACGAGACCGTTGCCACGATGCGCGCTGACCGCTCCGACGACGCGCTGGAAACGCTGTTCCAACCCTTCGCCGACGGGCTGCTGCGCTGGCCCGAACAGGGCGGCGCGCTGTTCCTGGGCGCCCGCGACGGCATCGGCCTGCGCCAGCGGCCGCGCCCGGGCCTGGTCTGCGAGCAGGGCTTCAAGCCCGACGTCGACGCCTTGCACCGCGCCGGGCTGGATACGGTCGACCTGGAAACCCTGGATCCGCAGCAGCGTTACCCGCTGGTGCTGGTCCTGCCGCCGCGCCAGCGCGACGAGGCGCGCGCGCTGTACGCGCAGGCGCTGGCGCGCACCGCGCCGGGCGGGCGGGTGGTGGCCTGCCTGCGCAACGACGAGGGTGCGCGCACCGGCGAGGCCGACCTGGGCCTGATCGCCGGCCCGGTGGCCAGCCTGTCCAAGCGCAAATGCCGCGCGTTCTGGACCGCGCCGCTGCAGGGCCCGAAAGACCCGGCGCTGGCCCAGGCCTGGGCCGGCGCCGACGCGCCGCGCGAAATCCTCGGCGGGCGCTACCTGAGCCGGCCCGGCGTGTTCGCCTGGGACCGGATCGACCCGGCCTCGGCCCTGCTCGCCGAGCACCTGCCGGCCGACCTGCGCGGGCGCGCCGCCGATCTCGGCGCCGGCTACGGCTATCTGGCGATGGAGTTGCTGGCGCGCTGCCCCGGCATCGTCGCCCTGGACCTGTACGAAGCGCAGTCGCGCGCGCTAGCGCTGGCGCGCGCCAACCTCGCGCGCACGCCGACCGCGGCGGCGCTGGAATTCTTCTGGCACGACGTCACCGCCGGACTGGAGCGGCGCTACGACGTGATCGTCAGCAACCCGCCGTTCCACGCCCAGGGCCGCGAGGAGCGCCCCGACATCGGCCGGCGTTTCATCGCCGTCGCCGCGCAGGCGCTCAATCCCGGCGGCCGGCTGTGGCTGGTCGCCAACCGGCATCTGCCTTACGAAGCCGAACTGGACCGCAGCTTCGGCGAGGTGCGCACGGTCGCCCAGCAGGGTGGCTTCAAGATCGTCGAAGCGATCCGCCGGGCGGTGCGCGCATGAAACTGGTCAAGCTGATCGCCAACCTCGGTTACGGCAGCCGCAAGGAGGTGAGCGCGATGTTCCGCGAGGGCCGCATCACCGATGCCGCCGGCGAGGTGCTGTACGCCGACGACCAGGTCGCGCACGAGGCGATCCGGATCGACGCCGAGCCGCTGGACCCGCCGGCCGGGCTGGCGCTGATGCTGCACAAACCGGTCGGTTACACCTGTTCGACCAAGGACCCCGGCCGGGTCGTCTACGACCTGCTGCCGCCGCGCTTCCGCCAGCGCTCGCCGCTGCTGTCGCCGGTCGGGCGGCTGGACCGCGACACCAGCGGCCTGTTGCTGCTGACCGACGACGGCCAATTGCTGCATCGGATCGTCTCGCCCAAGGCCAAGCTGGCCAAGGTCTACGAGGCGAGCCTGGCCGCCGACCTGCGCGGCGACGAAGGCGCGGTGTTCGCCAGCGGCGAGTTGATGCTGGAGTCGGAGAAGACGCCGCTGGCGCCGGCGCAGCTGGAAACGCTGTCGCCGCGGCAGGCGCGCCTGACCCTCACCGAGGGCCGCTACCACCAGGTGCGGCGCATGTTCGCCGCGGTCGGCAACCACGTAAACGCCCTGCACCGCAGCCGCATCGGCGGGCTGTCGCTGCAGGACCTGCCGAGCGGGCAGTGGCGCACGCTCGACGCCCACGATCTGGAGGTGTTGTTCCGTGGTTGATCCTGCGCGGGCGGCGATTGCGCCGCCGATCGATTTCCGGCCCCAGGCGGTGCTGTTCGACATGGACGGGCTGATGCTCGACAGCGAGCGGGCGATGCTGGAAACCTGGCGCGAAGCGGCGCTGGCCGAGGCCATCGACGCCGACGACGCGGTCTGGCTGAGCATGGTCGGGATGCACGACCGGGCCAGTTTCGCGATGCTGGTCGAGGCGTTCGGCGAGGACGCGGCGACCCGGCTGCGCGACGTCAGCTACCGGCTGTACGACGCCCGCGTCGCCGCCGGTCTGCCGCGCAAGCACGGCTTGATCGAACTGCTGGACCTGCTCGACGCGCATGGCATTCCCAAGGCGGTGGCGACCTCGACCCGGCGCGAGCGCGCCCTGGCCAAGCTCGCCGCCAGCGGCCTGATCGACCGCTTCGCGGTGATCGTCACCGGCAGCGACGTCGAGCATCCCAAGCCGGCGCCGGACATCTACCTGCTGGCCGCGCGCGAGCTCGGCGTCGACCCGGCGCATTGCCTGGTGCTGGAGGATTCCGAGCCGGGCGTGCGCGCCGCGCTCGCCGCCGGCGCCACGCCGATCCAGGTGCCCGACCTGGTCGCCCCGGGCGACGCGCTGCGCGCGTTCGGCCACCGCATCGTCGCCTCGCTGGTGCAGGCGCGCGAGTTGCTGGCGACGGTGCTGACCGGGGCCGCGCAGCCGGCGGCGGGGCGGTGAGCGTTTAGGGCGCGGAGCGGAAAGCAGAAGCGAAGAGCAAATCCCCCCTGGCCCCCCTTTTTCAAAGGGGGGAACGGCCGAAACTCAGGACGCCTGCCACGCCTGCCACGCCTGCCACGCCTGCCACGTTTGCAGGGGCTGCAAGGTCTGCAAGGTCTGCAACGTGTGTCCCGTCCGCCACGCCCGAGGTATCACCACGACTGCTCCTGCCTTTCCCCCCTTTGAAAAAGGGGGGGCAGGGGGGATTTGCTCTCGCCGTTGCCGTTGCCGTTGCCGTTGCCGTTGCCGCAATCGCAGCGGCGGTGCTCGCATCGTCAACCGAAGCCGGCGACGAACCTCACTCCGCCATCAACTTGCGCCAACCCTCCGGCCCCAGCTGCTCCAGGGTGGCCAGATTGCGCTCCACGATCACCTCCGGATCCGGAAACGCGGCGACCGCGCGTTCGACGCTGGATTCGCGCAGCAGGTGCAGGGTCGGGTAGGGCGAGCGGTTGGTGCAGTTGCCGACCTCGTCGTAGGCGGTGCCGGCGAACTGGTAGTCGGGGTGGAAGCTGGCGACCTGGATCTCGCCCTCCAGGTCCAGCGCGGCGACCGCGCCGTCGGCGAGGTCGAGGAAATCGTTGAAGTCGAGAAAATCGCCCAGCACCTGCGGATGCACGATCAGGGTGGTGTCGATCCGCTCCGGATCGCTCTGCTCCAGCAGCACCAGTTCGGACGACAGCTCTTCCAGCAACTGTTCCGGCGTGGTCGCCGCGCTGAGCACGAAGCGCACCTGGCCCTTGGCCAGCACCGCCTTGGCGAACGGGCACAGGTTCAGGCCGATCACCGCGCGCTCCAGCCAGCGTCGGGTCGCGGCGATCGGGTCCTGGGCGGTCATCGCGCGCGGACTCAGTCGCGGAAGTTGTCGTACTGCAGCGGGCGTTCGAAATTGCCGGCCTTGAGCAGGGCGATCGCGCTCTGCAGGTCGTCGCGCTTCTTGCCGGTCACGCGCAGCTTGTCGCCGTTGATCTGGGTCTCGACCTTGAGCTTGGCGTCCTTGATCGCCGCGGCGATCTTCTTCGCCAGCTTCTGCTCGATGCCCTGCTGCACGGTGATCTTCTGCCGCGCCCCGGCCAGGTTGGTCTCGACGTCGCCGAACTCCAGGCAGCGCGCGTCGATCTGGCGCGCCGACAGGCGCTGGCGCAGGATCAGGGTCATCTGCTCGAGCTGGAACTCGCTCGGCGCCGACTGGGTGATCGACTTGTCGTCGAGCACGAACTTGGCGTCCACGCCCTTGAAATCGAAGCGCGTGCTCAGCTCGCGGTTGGCCTGGTCGACGGCATTGGTGAGTTCGTGGGTGTCGACTTCGGACACGACGTCGAAGGAAGGCATGGCGCACTCGCAGGGGTTGGGGGAACGGCGCCAAGGTTAACGCAAGCGCCGCGGCGATATGCACTGTTGCGGGCGTTTTTGCCGGTCCTTCGCCCGACGGCGGCGGGTTGGCCGCTAAAATCCAGGTTTTCCACGCCACCGGACCGATCATGCTCAAGACCGCCGCCTTCGCCGCGCAAAGCGCGCGCGCCCCGCTGGCCCCGTTCGAGATTGAGCGCCGCGAGCCGGGTCCGAGCGAGGTCCTGATCGACATCCTCTATTGCGGCGTCTGCCACTCCGACATCCACCAAGCACGCGGCGAATGGGGCCGCTCGCGCTTCCCGATGGTGCCGGGCCACGAGATCGTCGGCCGGGTCGCCCAGGTCGGCTCGGCCGTGGACACGTTCCGGGTCGGCGACGCGGTCGGGGTCGGCTGCTTCGTCGACTCCTGCCGCGAATGCGCCCAGTGCCGGGCCGGCGAGGAGCAGTACTGCGACCAGGGCATGACCAGCACCTACAACTCGACCGAGCGCGGCAGCGGCGCGCCGACCTACGGCGGCTATTCGACCCGGATCACCGTCGACGCGGCTTACGTGCTGCGCATCCCCGAGGCGATCCCGCTCGACCGCGCCGCGCCCTTGTTGTGCGCCGGCATCACCACCTATTCGCCGCTGCGCCATTACGGGCTCAAGGCCGGCGACGCGGTGGCGGTGGTCGGCCTCGGTGGACTGGGCCACATGGCGGTCAAGCTGGCGGCGGCGATGGGCGCCCGGGTGACCGTGTTCAGCACCTCCGAATCCAAGCGCGAGGCGGCGCTGCAGCTCGGCGCCCAGGCCTTCGCCGCGACCCGCGACCCGGTGGTGTTCAAGACCCTGGCGCGGTCGTTCGACTTCGTCGTCGACACCGTCTCCGGCGAGCACGACTACAACGCCTACCTGAACCTGCTCAAGGTCGACGGCACCATGGTCCTGCTCGGCATCCCCGAGCAGCCGGCGCCGGTCGCCGCCGGCGCACTGATCGCCCATCGCCGCCGTCTGGCCGGTTCGATGATCGGCGGCATCCGCGAGACCCAGGAGATGCTCGATTTCTGCGCCGAGAACGGCGTGGCCTCGGACATCGAGCTGATCGGCATCGACCGGATCAACGAGGCCTACGAGCGCATGCTCCAGGGCGACGTGCGCTATCGCTTCGTGATCGACATCGCCAGCCTGCGCGACGCCGGCTGAGGCCGCGGTCCCGGCACCCCTGTAGGAGCGGCGTAAGCCGCGACGACCGAAGCGTCGTACGCGAGCGCGCTCGCCGAAGTCCTGATCGCCGGCCACGCCGGCGCGTTCGTTCCCGATCGCATCGGATGAGGGGCAAGGCGTGGGTGCGCCGGCACGGTCCGGCGCGCGCAGCGAGCGGGTTTCGGGTCGATTCGCTGACGTACCTCGCTTCGGTGGTCGCGGCTGAGGCCGCTCCTACAAGGGATGGGGCCCGGGGCGTAAGCTGCGGTCATGCCACTGCTGCTGATCCCGCTGGCCCTGCTATTGCTCGTTCTGCTGTGGGCGCTGCTGGTGCCGCTCGGCCTGGTCCTGCGCTACCGCGCCGGCCGCGCGCGCCGGCGCGCGGTGCCGTGGGCGGTGACTCTGGCCGTGGCGCTGTCGCTGCCCTCGTGGCTGTTGTTCTTCGCCGCCGCCTGGACGGTCGCGCACTGGGTCGACGATGCGGCGCTGTTCGCCGCGGCGGGCTGGTTCGCCGGGCTTGTGACCGGGGTGGCGGGGCTGATGCTGACCCGCTTCGAGCCGACCCCGGGCGGGCTGTACTACACGCCGAACCGCTGGCTGGTGCTGGCCCTGACCTTGACAGTCGCCGCGCGCGTCGTGGCCGGCCTGTGGCAGGCCGCGCATGCCTGGGACGACGCCGCCACGACCGCGTGGTTGCCGCGCCAGGGCGGTTTGTTCGCGGTCGGCGGGTTGCTGCTCGGCTACTACCAGGCCTACACCCTGGGCCTGCGCCGTCGCTTGCGGCGATCCGATCCGCGCCGCTGAGGCGGCCGCGCGCCGCGACTGCGGACGGATGACGGCCATCGCCGCGCACGGCATGATGGGACGTCCACGCGATTGTTCCCGATCATGCCCGCTCCCCACGTCTACGCCGGCCCGCAGCGCGCGCCGCATTCCGCCGCTGCGCCGGCGCCCGCGCCGTGAGCGCGGCCCACCCGCATCGCGGTCGCGCGGTGATCACCATGCTGGTCGCGGTGGTGATGTTTTCGCTGATGGACGCGATCCTCAAACTGCTGTCCGAGCACTATCCGCCGTTCCAGGTCGCGACCTTGCGCGGTCTGTCGTCGCTGCCGTTCGTGCTGACCTGGGCGCTGGCCAGCGCCGGCTGGCGGCCGCTGCTGCGGGTGCGCTGGCCGCTGCACCTGCTGCGCGGCGTGCTCGGCGTGGGCATGATGGCCAGCTTCGTCTACGGCGTGAACCGGTTGCCGCTGTCGAGCGCGTACTCGATCTTCTTCATCGCGCCGCTGCTGATCACCGCCTTGTCCGGGCCGATCCTCGGCGAACGGGTCGGCCCGCGGCGCTGGGTGGCGATCGGTATCGGCCTGCTCGGCGTGCTGGTGCTGTTGCGGCCGACCGGCGAGGGCATGCTGAGCCTGGCGGCGTTGGCGATCCTGGCGGCGGCGCTGGGCTATGCGGTCAGCGCGATCACCGTGCGCCTGCTGGCGCGCACCGACAGCACCCAGGCGATGATGGTCTGGCTGATGGTGATGATCACCGTCGGCGCGGGCGCGCTGGCCTGGACGCAATGGGTGCCGATCCAGGCCCGAGACCTGTGGCTGATCGCCGGGTTGGGCGTGGCCGGCTCGATCGGCCAGTACGCGGTCACCGAAGCGTTCCGGCTGGGCGAGGCCTCGCTGATCGCGCCGCTGGAATACACCGCGTTGATCTGGGGAGTGCTGCTCGATCTCAGCCTGTGGGGCGTGTTGCCCGACTCGGTGACCTGGGTCGGCGCGGCGATCATCGTCGCCAGCGGCCTGTACCTGCTGCGCCGCGAAAGCGTGCACGCGGAATCCGAGCATCCCTGAGCCGGGCGCGGGAACGCGCGGGGCAGGGATGGGCAAAAAACAACGGGCTCCCGAGGGAGCCCGTTGCGGTGTTGCCGATCGGGCCAGCCGATCGGACGCGCTTTCTCAGAAGCGCGCGCCGATGCCCACGCCCAGGGTGATCGGGTTCAGTTCGGCTTCGCCGACCTTGACGCCGTCCAGCTTCACGTCCGACTTGCTGCCCTGCATGTAGCGCACGTCGGCGCGGGCGAACCAGGTCGGGTTGATGTTGAGGTCGACGCCGGCGGTGGCGATGCCGCCCTTGGCGTTCTCCACGCCCAGGCGCTGGCCGTCGATCAGCTTCTCGCCGCTGTAGTTGGCCTGGTAGTAGCCCAGGCCCACGAACGGACGCACGATGCTGTCGGCGCCGCGGAAGTGGTACTGGCCGCTCAACGCGACCGGCTGCGAGTCGACGCTGCCGATCTTGCCGCCGCCGCTGTTGACGCGGTGACCGAACTTGTCGGCCGCGCCCCAGGCTTCGATGGCGATGTTGTCGTTGATGTAGTAGCTGGCGCTCAGGGTCGCGGCGCCGTCGCCGTCGAGGCTGGTGCGCGCGCCGCCGATCTGCGGATTCTTGGTCGGCTCGGTCAGCGCGTAGCCGCCGACGACGGCGAAGCGCTTGCCGCTGGCGCTGTCGGTGGTGGTGGCATCCTGAGCGAAGGCGGCCGGGGCGAAGGCCATGGCGCCCATCAGGGCAAGGGTCAAATGACGAATGCGGTTCATGGAGTGGACTCCTGTTGTTGTGGTGTTGCTGACGCCTTGGGGGAGGCGGGGCACAAGGTAGCCACGCATGCATGAACCGAACTTGCCGGGCGAACGCGAGTGAAGGAACTTTCACGCAAGCATCGTGTTAGAGGCGGTTTTTCCTGGGAAAAAGTGAACTAGATGAACGTGCGAAGGCTTGCGTCGCGTACGCCAGGTCGCGTATGCGTGGGCGCATGCGTTGCTTTTCATTATTCTTCAAGTGCATAGAAAACCGCTGTTTCCAAGGGGTTTATCGCAGGTCGAGGCGCCGCTTCCATAGCCGAATCGAAAAGCACACTGTCGTGTGCAGTGCATGAAATGCGAAGGAATGAATCGAATTCGGAAAACGATTCGCCGGGAAAAACCGCATGAATCGAGCCTGACCGCATCGGTTCGCCGCGTCGCCTCGCGCGGTTCCGGATCGCGCGCGGTCTCGCCATGCCGAGCAGGGACGGAGGGGGTTAAGCCTTCGCTTAACCCCCTCCGTCCCTGCGCCGCGCCATGACGAAGGTCATGCCGCCGACCGGCACGGGACGGCCGCGGGGCGCTGGCGGCAGACTGGCGCCACTCCACCGTCAAGGATCCGGCGATGCGTCCCCTGCAAGCGCTCCGACTGACCGCTCTGGCCGCAGCGACGCTGGCCTGCGGTTCGGCTTTCGCGGCCAACATCGATGTCGATGCCGAGTGCAACATCGACAGCGACTACCACCTGACCCTCAACGAACGCAGCCTGATCCTGACCCGTCACGAGGGCGCGCCGAAAGCGATCGTGCTGCGCCAGGGGCGGATGTTCGTCGACGACCGCTGGGTGACGCTGAGCGCCGAGGACTCGCGCCGGCTGGCGGAGTTCGAGCGCGGCACCCGCGCGGCCATGGTCGAGGCCCAGCAGATCGGCCGCGAGGCGGCGCACATCGCCTTCACCGCGCTCGGCGAGGTCGCCGCGGCGCTGGGCAACCAGCCCGAGCGCACCCGCGCCCAGGTCGAGAAGGCCCGCCGCGAACTCGACACGCGCCTGAGCCAGGTCATCACCCCGACCCGTTTCAGCGGCAAGGCGCTCGGCGACGGCATCGGCGAGGCGATCGGCGAGGCCTTGCCGGCGGTGCTCGGCGACGTGGTCGGCGGCGCGGTCAGCGCGGCCTTCAGCGGCGACGTCGAGCGGTTCAAGCGTCTGGAGCAGCTCGACGCCAAGATCGAGGCCGCGGTGCAGCCGCGCGCCAAGGCGCTGGAACGCAGCGCCGACGGCCTGTGCCGGCGGATGGGCGAGCTGGACAAGATCGACGACACCCTGGGCTACCGCTACGAGGGCGGGCCGCTGAACCTGATGCGGGTCGAGTACAAGCCGAAACAGCCCTGATCCGGCGCCAATACCGGGGCGTACGCTGGGGCCGCGACGGCCGGCTTTGTGCCGCTTAGGCCTTTAGTACGCCCCGGCCGGCAGCGCGGTTGGCGTGACCGCCTGCAACCGCCACAATAGGGTTTTCGCGCATTGCGGAGCCCCACGAAATGGCTGAGTTGAAGGAAGCACGCGTCCCCGATATCGGCGACTACGACGGCGTACCCGTCATCGAACTGCTGGTCGCGGTCGGCGACACGGTGACCCAGGACCAGAGCCTGGTCACGCTGGAATCCGACAAAGCCACCATGGAAGTGCCGGCGCCGTTCGCCGGCATCGTGCGCGAAATCAAGGTCAAGATCGGCGACGAGCTGTCCGAAGGCAGCGTCGTGGCGCTGATCGAAGTCGCCGACGGCGACGCCAAGCCGGCGCCGGAACCGGCCAAGCCGGCCGCCCCGGCGGCGGCCAAGGCCGAAGCCCCGACCAAGACCGAAGCCCCGGCCAAGAGCGAGCCCGCTCCGGCCAAGGCCGAGGCGCCGGCCGCCCCGGTCGCCCTCGCCGGCGCCGGTCAGAACACCGATCCGGAAGCCATGCCGCCGCGCAGCCCGCCGGTGGCGTTCACCGCCGATGAGCTGATGCCGGACAAGGTGCCCTACGCCAGCCCGGCGGTGCGCCTGTTCGCGCGCGAGCTCGGCGTCGACCTGGGCCGGGTCAGCGGCAGCGCGCGCGGCGGCCGGATCAGCAAGGAAGACGTGCAGGGCTTCGTCAAGAGCGTCATGCAGGGCGCGGCCGCGCCGAGCGCCGCGACCGGCGCCGCGCCGTCGTTGGGCGGCGGGCTCAACCTGCTGCCGTGGCCGAAGGTCGACTTCAGCAAGTTCGGCGAAACCGAAACCAAGCCGCTGACCCGCATCCAGAAGCTCTCCGGCGCCAACCTGGCGCGCAACTGGGCGATGATCCCGCACGTCACCCAGCACGACGACGCCGACATCACCGACCTGGAAGCGCTGCGCGTGGCGCTGAACAAGGAAAACGAGAAGGCCGGCATCAAGCTGACCATGCTCGCGTTCCTGATGAAGGCCTCGGTGTCGGCGCTGCAGAAGTTCCCGACCTTCAACGCCTCGCTCGACGCGACCGGCGACAACCTGACCCTGAAGAAGTACTTCCACATCGGCTTCGCCGCCGACACCCCGAACGGCCTGGTCGTGCCGGTGGTGCGCGACTGCGACAAGAAGGGCGTGCTGCAGATCGCCCGGGAAACCGGCGAACTGGCCGCCAAGGCGCGCGACGGCAAGCTCGGCCCGGCCGACATGAGCGGCGGCTGCTTCTCGATCAGCTCGCTCGGCGGCATCGGCGGCACCGCGTTCACCCCGATCGTCAACGCGCCGGAAGTGGCGATCCTGGGCGTGTCCAAGTCGGCGACCAAGCCGGTCTGGGACGGCAAGCAGTTCGCCCCGCGCCTGATCCTGCCGCTGTCGCTGTCCTACGATCACCGCGTGATCGACGGCGCCGCCGCCGCCCGCTTCACCGCCTACCTGGGCCAGCTGCTCGGCGACATGCGCCGCGTGCTGCTGTAAAAGCGTTCGTTCGCGACCGGCGCGGCTCGCCGCCGCCGGTCGCACGGCGCCTGCGCGCCGCCGATCGCTTCCAGCCCCGACGTCTACAGGAACGCCCGCCGCCATGAGCCGCCACGCCCTCGCTTCCGCTTCCCGCCGTCCGCATCGTCGCGGCCTTTCCGTCTGCGCACTGGCCGCGCTGTGGTCGATCGCGTCGCTGGCCCAGGCCGAGGACGGATGCCGGGTCGCGCTCGGCCGCGGCTGGCCGCCGGCCACCGAAAACCACGGTTCGGCGGTGGAGCAGTTGCTCGCGGCCAAGGCCGCGCCGCAGCTGAGCCTGACCTACCTGCCGGCGCGCGGCGCCGAAAGCGGCCTGCTGCTGATCCCCGGCGACGGCGACTGGACCCTGCGCCACGCCAGCGCCAACGAGCGCGTCGCCGCCTGGACCTCCTCGCGCAGCGGCGGCGCCCTGCAGCTGCGCGTCGACCAGGAAGTCGAGACCGAAGAAGCGCCGATTCCGGCGCCGCTGGCGCAGCGCCTGGTCGCGAGCTGGAAGCGCGCGCTGGCGGCGATGGTGCCGGAGGACCGCGGCGCCGAGTTCACCGACAAGGACCAGATCCTGTTCGTGGTCGACGGCCTGCGGGTCAGCGGCCTGCGCCCGGACTGCGGTCCCGGCGAAACCCTGATGGAGCAGGCCGGCCTGTTGACCGAGGCCTCGAACGAAAGCGCCTCCAAGCGCGAGCGCCGCTGGCGCGAGCTGGAAGAGTCGCTGGACGAGCTCGACCAGCGCCTGAGCGCCGCCGCCGCGCCGTCGGCCGACTGAGCGCGGCGCCACCGCGGCCGCAGGCCGTCCCCCACACGCGAGCGCGGCCGGCCCCGCCGCCTCGCCACCGAGATACGAATCAAAGGAACCCCGCGCCATGGCCAGCAGCATCGAAGTGAAGGTCCCCGACATCGGCGATTACGACGACGTACCCGTGATCGAGTTGCTGGTCGCGGTCGGCGACACGGTCAAGAAGGACCAGAGCCTGGTCACCCTGGAGTCGGACAAGGCGACGATGGAAGTGCCCTCGTCGGCCGACGGCGTGGTCAAGTCGCTCAACGTCAAGGTCGGCGACAAGGTCTCCGAGGGCGCGGTCATCGCGATCCTGGAGAGCGCCGATGGCGCCGACGCCGGCGCAGCGGCCAAGCCGGCCGCCGCCGAAGCCAAGCCCGCGCCCGCGCCCGCCGCCGCGCCGGTCGAAGCGCCCAAGCCGGCCGCCGCGCCGGCGCCCGCCGCCGCGTCCGCCAGCGGCCGCAAGGCCGACGTCGAATGCCGCATGCTGGTGCTCGGCTCCGGCCCCGGCGGCTACACCGCCGCGTTCCGCGCCGCCGACCTCGGCCTGGATACGGTGCTGGTCGAGCGCTACGCCAGCCTCGGCGGCGTGTGCCTCAACGTCGGCTGCATTCCGTCCAAGGCGCTGCTGCACGCCGCTGCGGTGATCGACGAGGCCGAGCACGCCGGCGACTACGGCGTCAGCTTCGGCAAGCCGACCATCGACCTGGCCGCGCTGCGCAAGTACAAGGAAAAAGTGGTCGGCCAGCTGACCAAGGGCCTGGCCGGCATGGCCAAGCAGCGCAAGGTGCGCACCGTGACCGGCACCGGCAGGTTCGTCTCGGCCAACGAACTGGAAGTGCAGGGCGAGTCCGGCACCCAGCTGATCCGCTTCGAGCAATGCATCATCGCCGCCGGCTCGCAGGCGGTGAAGCTGGGCAACTTCCCCTGGGGCGACCCGCGGGTGATGGATTCCACCGACGCGCTGGAGCTGGCCGAAGTGCCGGCCAAGCTGCTGGTGGTCGGCGGCGGCATCATCGGCCTGGAAATGGCGACCGTGTACCGCGCGCTCGGCAGCGAGGTCACCGTAGTCGAGTTCATGGACCAGCTGATGCCGGGCGCCGACCCGGACCTGGTCAAGCCGCTCGCCGACCGCTTGAAGAAGCAGGGCGTGGCGGTGCATCTGAAGACCAAGGCCGCCGCCACCGAGGCATTGCAGGAAGGCATCAAGGTCTCGTTCGAGAGCGCCGAGGCCGGCAAGGCGCCGGCGCTGGAATCGGGCGTCTACGACCGCGTGCTGGTCGCGGTCGGCCGTGCGCCCAACGGCGCCAAGATCGGCGCCGACAAGGCCGGCGTGCAGGTCACCGAACGCGGCTTCATCCCGGTCGACCGGCAGATGCGCACCAACGTGCCGCACATCTTCGCCATCGGCGACCTGGTCGGTAACCCGATGCTGGCGCACAAGGCCACTCACGAGGGCAAGCTCGCGGCCGAAGTCGCCGCCGGCGAGAAGAAGGAATGGGTGGCGCGGGTGATTCCGTCGGTGGCCTACACCGACCCGGAAATCGCCTGGGTCGGCGTCACCGAGACCGAAGCCAAGGCCAAGGGACTCAAGGTCGGCGTCGGCAAGTTCCCGTGGGCGGCCAGCGGCCGCGCCATCGGCCTGGGCCGTACCGAGGGCTTCACCAAGCTGATCTTCGACGAGGCCACCCATCGCATCGTCGGCGGCGGCATCGTCGGCGTCCACGCCGGCGACCTGATCGCCGAGGTCGCCCTGGCCATCGAGATGGGCTGCGAAGTGGCCGACATCGGCCACACCATCCACCCGCATCCGACCTTGAGCGAATCGGTCGGCATGGCGGCCGAGGTGTTCGACGGCACCATCACCGATCTGTACATCCCGAAGAAGAAGGGCTGACCGGTCCGGCGTCGGCGCGGCTCGCCCGACGCATCGCAAGCCGGCGGCGCCGCCGGCGGCGGGCCGCGGCAAGGGGGGGCGACAAGGGAGCATATCTCCGCGGCCGAAAGCCGCCCCAGGGTCGCCGCAGCCGCAAGAGGCAACGCCAAGGAGAGCACCGATGGCCTCAGTTCGTTCGATCGCGTTCGCGCATCGCTACCGGCGCGCGGCGGACCCGTTGCGGCGCCGATGGCGGACGATGTGGCTGGCCGCGTTCGTCGCGCTCTGCGGACCCGCCGCGGCGACCGTCGTCCTGCCGGAGTTTCCCTCCGACCAGGACTATGCCGGTTGTCCCGGCGGCCAGGCCTGGTACGACGCGTCCGCCGCGCGCGCGGATCGGGCGCGGGTACGGCGCGAAACGCGCGCCGCGCCGCGCGATGCGGTACTGCGTGCGGCCCTGCTGCAATGGTCCGGCGGCGCGAGCGCGGCCGAATTGATGTCGCAGGCCTCGATGGCCGACTACAACGAATCGCTGCGCAAGGCCTTCGCGCATCCGGACACCGACGAGGTGCGTGCCGAACGCGCCCAGGCGCAGGCCAAGGCCGCGCAGATGCGCGAATTCCTCCAGCGCGATCCGCTGCCGGGCCTGGACGAGGTCGGCGAGGACGGCCTGGAAGTGCTGTGGTACGGGATCACCGCGATCGGCGACGATGCGGCGTTCCAGCGCGAGGCGGGCGAGCGCTTTCTGCGCGCCGAGATCGCCTCGCCCGGGGCGCCGGCGTATTACCTGCGCGGCGTCGCCGAACGCATCGACCAGGCCTTGATCGACGACGGGCGACCGCAACGCTACGGCACCGCGCACGACCACCCCGAAGGCAAGCGGGTGGTGCGCGCGGCCAGCGACGACGAGGCCGCGATGGAAGCGCGTCGCGCGCGGCTGGGGTTGATGCCGGCCGCGCTGGAGACCTGCCTGCGCCAGCGTCTGAACAATCCTTACGGCTGGCTGCCGGATCTCTGACGTCCCATTGTCCGGGTAGCAGCTGCTTCCCGCGGGATTTCCTCCGGTCACGAGCCGCGACCGCGCACCGGCGACCACCGGCGCGGCGGTCATGGAGCTGCGTGGTCGCGGCCTGTGACACGGCCTCAGAACGAGAACGTCACCCCCGCCATCGGCCCCTTGAAGCGCTGGTCCAGGCCGAGCACGCCGTCGCGGCCGCTGCGGCGCGCGTCGATCTTGAACCAGTCGTAGCCGACGAAGGCGCCGATCGCCGGGGTGAAGCGATACTCGACCAGGGCGTTGGCGCGGCTGACGTCGCCCTCGTAATCGCCGAAGTCGCCCCAGTCGGCGTCGAGGTACTGGCCTTGCACGACGAACCGCCAGTGGTCGTTCGGCGCCAGGGTCAGGCGGGTGCCGATCACCGGCGCATAGCCGTCCTCGCTGGAACTGGTGCGGTAGCTGTCGGCACCGGACACCGCGCGCAGCTTGCCTTCCAGCTTGGCGTACTCCACGCCGATCTGCAGGCCCCAGCTGACGGTGTCGGTTTCGATCACCGCGTAGTCGTACATCAGGCTGGCCAGTTCGAACTTGGCCTTGGCTTCGGCGAAGCTGCCGGCCGGAATGGTGGTGTCGTCGAAGGACACGTTTTCGCTGAGCGTGGCGCGGCGTTTCTTGTCGTAGCCGAAATAGTTGAACAGCAGGCGGTTGCGCTCGCTGAAGCGGAACAGACCTTCGATCCGCGGCACGGTCTGGTCGCTGCCGAAGTCGAAGTCCTGGCTGAAGCGGTAGGGATCGCCGCGGAAGGTGGTGCCGGCGCTGAGTTCGCCGCTGGCGTCGACCGACATCGCGCCCAGGCGCACGGTGAAGCGATCGTCTTCGGCATGGGCGGGCAGGGCGGCGCATGCGCCCGCGCCGATCAGCGCGAGCGTCAAAGGCAGGAATCTGGAAGTCACGGAATCACTCCATCTGCATCTGCGGGGGAAGAGCGGCACATTCATGTACCGTCGCGTCCATGAATGCCCGCGCAGAAGTAGTGCGTCCGTGAAAAAAACCGCGCTCGACCGTTGCGGCAAAGCGCGATGTCGCAAACGGTGAACCCGTAGACGGAAAAAACGGACCCAAAGGCGAAGCCCCGGCGGATCAGGCCGGGGCTTCGGGGTGCCCACCGCTGCTTTGCCATTGACGAGGAGAGAGTGGCGGCGGGCGTTCCTAGATACTGACCGGTGGCTCGGCGAAAGGTTCCGCCGTTCGTCAAAGAATTTGCTTCAGGGCGCCAGAGCCGGGGTCGGGCCGGCGGCGCGGCGCAGTTCGATCCGCTTCCAGACCTTTTCGTGCAGATGGAAGGCGACCGTATTGCAGGCCGGCTCGACCAGGGCCAGGGCACCGCCGACCCAGACGCTGCCGGTCATCAGATAGCCGACCAGGAAGGCGACCGAGAAGTGCACGCAGGCGAAGCTGAGGGTCTTGGTCATGGCGCCGGGGCCTTGTTGAGAATTGTTCTCAACAATACGCCGCTCCCCGGTAAAGGCAAATTGAAATATCGGCAGGTTGTGATAGCTTTCACCTATCGTTAGCGCTGCCGCGGCGGCCTGCTTACTTCCCAGGTAATTCAATGCCGGCGCGGCTCCGGCGATAGTGCCGGCATGCACCGCCGCTCCCGTCCCCCGTCCGCTGCGATAGAGACCGTAGACCGGACGCCGTTTGACCGCATTGTGACTTCGCCGGTTGCCGCAAAGTCGGCCGCGTTCTATACTTTTGCGGCTCTAACGGGCGCTTTGCGCCACCTCCCAGACCGACGAGACCCGCGTGCACGATCCATTGTCCGCAGGCCGCCGGCTGGCGTCGCGCGCGATTGCCTGGCAAGCCGGCGCGATGGCGCTGGCGGCGCTGGCCTTCCTACCCCTCGGCGCACAGCATGCGCTGGCGGCGGCGGTCGGCGGCGCAGCGGCGACGGTGGGCAGCCTCGTAGCCGCCAGGATGGCCTTGGGGGGCGGCGTGCAACCGGCCGGGATGGCGGTCGGGCGGTTGTTGGTCGGCGTCATATTCAAGTGGGTGGCGGTGCTGGCGGTGCTGGGGCTTGGAATGGCCTGGTGGCGTTTGCCTCCACTCCCAATGCTGGTGGGACTGCTCGCGGCGACGCTGGGCTTCGTACTGGCCAATCTTTTGAAACGATAAGGTGTCTTTCGTGAGTGAACAGACCGGTTCGGGCGGCCTGAACGAATACATCAAGCACCATCTGACCCACAACACCAGTGAGGTCTTTGGCAGCGATGCGATGTCGAAGTTCAATTTCGACTCATGGATCGTCGCCTTGGTGCTCGGCCTGCTATTCATCCTTTGGTTCGGTCTGGCGGCGCGCAAGGCGACCGCGGGCGTGCCGGGCAAGGGCCAGGCCTTCGTCGAGATCATCCTCGAGTTCATCGACGGCCAGGTCAAAGACACCTTCCACGGCGACCGCCGTTCGGTGACTCCGCTGGCGCTGACCATCTTCATGTGGGTCGCGTTCATGAACACCATGGACCTGCTGCCGCTGGATCTGGTCGGCTGGCTGGTGCATACCTTCGCCGGCGCCGAAGCCGCGCACCACACCTATTTCCGCGCGGTTCCGACCGCCGACCTGAACACCACCTTCGCGATTTCGGCCTCGGTGTTCTTCATCCTGATCGGCCACGCCATCTCGGCCAAGGGCGGTCTGGGCTTCGGCAAGGAACTGGTCACCGCGCCGTTCCACGCCCACGGCCCGATGAAGCTGCTGCTGGTCCCGGTCAACCTGGTCATGAACATCATCGAGTGGCTGGTCAAGCCGGTTTCGCTCGCGATGCGACTGTTCGGCAACATGTACGGCGGCGAGCTGGTGTTCATGCTCATCGCCGGTCTGATGGGAAGCATCTACACCTTCGTGCCTGGCGTGCTCGCCAACGCGGCCTGGGCGATCTTCCACATCCTGATCATCCTGCTGCAGGCCTTCATCTTCATGATCCTCACGGTCGTCTACATCGCCGGCGCCCGCGAGAGTCACTGATTCCGGTTCCAAATCGCGTCACCCCATTCGTTTTCCCTTTCACCGTTTAGCACTACCTCTACCAGGAGAAGCACCATGGAGTTCATCGCCAACGTTCAGGGTCTGACCGCCATCGCGATCGGCATCATCATCGGTCTCGGCGCGCTGGGCGCCTGCCTCGGCATCGCGCTGATGGGCTCGAAGTTCCTCGAATCCGCCGCCCGTCAGCCGGAACTGGTGCCGATGCTGCAGGGCCGCATGTTCCTGCTCGCCGGCCTGATCGACGCCGCGTTCATCATCGGCCTCGCCGTCGCCCTGTTCTTCGCGTTCGCCAACCCGCTGATCAGCGTCCTGCAGGCCGGCTGATCCGTGTCGGTCCGCGCCCTCGGGCGCGGACCGGGCAATCCGGGCCGGTAAGCATCGGCCCAACGTAAGCAACGTCGAGGACCCGTCATGAATCCCAACATGACTTTCTTCGGCCAGATGCTCTCCTTCGCGATCCTCGTTTGGTTCACGATGAAGTTCATTTGGCCGCCGCTGAACGCAGCGATCGAAGAGCGCCAGAAGAAAATCGCTGAGGGCCTGGCTAACGCCGAAGGCGCCGAAGTGCTGATCAAGCAGGCGCAGTCGCAGGCCGACGAGATCGTGCGCGAAGCCCGCACCAAGGCCAACGAGGTCATCGAGCAGGCGCATCAGCGCGCCAATCAGATCGTCGATCAGGCCAAGACCGATGCGATGGTCGAGGGCACCCGCCTGAAGGCGCTGGCCGACGCCGAGATCGCAGCGGCCGCCGACCGCGCCCGCGAGGACCTGCGCAAGCAGGTGTCCGCGCTGGCCGTGACCGGCGCCGAGAAGCTGCTCAAGCGCGAAATCGACGCCAACGCCCACAAGGCGCTGCTCGACGAGCTGGCCGCAGAAATCTGATCGGAACGCCCACGCGATGAGCCAGAACCTCACCCTCGCCCGTCCGTACGCCCGCGCCGCCTTCGCGCTCGCGCGCGATGCCGGCCGCTCCGCCGAATGGTCGCAGGCGCTCGCCTTCTCGGCGCGCGTCGCCGCCGACCCTCAGGTGCAGGCGGTCCTCGGCCACCCGCAGCTGAGCGCGGCCGACGCCGTCGGCCTGGTCGCGATCGACGGCGCGGACGAATCGGTGCAGCGCTTCCTGGCGCTGCTCTCCGACAACCGTCGCCTCGGCCTGCTGCCGGAAATCGCCGGCCTGTTCGAAGAGCTGCGCGCCGACGCCGACCGCGTGGTCAAGGCCAAGGTCACCTCCGCCAGCGACCTGCCGGCGGCCGAGCTGGACTCGATCAAGGCCGCGCTGGTCAAGCGCTTCGGCCGTCAGGTCGAAGTCGAGACCGCGGTCGACGCTTCGCTGATC
Source organism: Lysobacter sp. BMK333-48F3 (assembly GCF_019733395.1). NCBI lineage: Bacteria > Pseudomonadati > Pseudomonadota > Gammaproteobacteria > Lysobacterales > Lysobacteraceae > Lysobacter > Lysobacter sp. BMK333-48F3. Next base: position 2,312,195 of record NZ_JAIHOO010000001.1, read on the forward strand.
GGCGGCGCGGTGATCGACGCCGGCGACGTCGTCATCGACGGCTCGCTGAAGGGCAAGCTCGCGCGCCTGCAGACGGCGCTGGCCGGTTAAAGCTGGGAACAGGGAGCCGGGAATCGGGAATCGTCGAAGCACAGCTCTCCGACTCCCCATTCTCGATTCCCGATTCCCGTTAAAAGAAAGCACCCGCGCGTCGCCCATCGCGATGCAGGACCAAGGAAACGACAATGGCAAGCACCCAGCTCAACCCGTCCGAAATCAGTGAACTGATCAAGACCCGCATCGAGAAGGTCAAGCTGGCCGCCGAAGCGCGCAACGAAGGCACCGTCACCTCGGTGTCCGACGGCATCGTGCGCATCCACGGCCTGGCCGACGTGATGCAGGGCGAAATGATCGAACTGCCGAACAACACCTTCGCCCTGGCGCTGAACCTGGAGCGCGACTCGGTCGGCGCCGTGGTGCTGGGCGATTACGAGCACCTCAGCGAAGGCGACACCGCCAAGACCACCGGCCGCATCCTCGAAGTGCCGGTCGGCCGCGAGCTGCTGGGCCGCGTCGTCAACGCGCTGGGCGAGCCGATCGACGGCAAGGGCCCGATCGCCGCGACCCTGACCGCGCCGGTCGAGCGCGTCGCGCCGGGCGTGCTGTGGCGCAAGTCGGTCGACCAGCCGGTGCAGACCGGCTACAAGTCGGTCGACGCCATGATTCCGATCGGCCGCGGCCAGCGCGAGCTGATCATCGGCGACCGTCAGACCGGCAAGACCGCGATGGCGATCGACGCGATCATCAACCAGAAGGGCACCGGCATTAAGTGCATCTACGTCGCGATCGGCCAGAAGGCCAGCTCGATCGCCAACGTGGTGCGCAAGCTGGAAGAGAACGGCGCCCTGGCCCACACCATCGTGGTCGCCGCGACCGCGTCCGAATCGGCCGCGATGCAGTACATCAGCGCCTACTCGGGCTGCACCATGGGCGAGTTCTTCCTCGACCGCGGCGAAGACGCGCTGATCGTGTACGACGACCTGTCCAAGCAGGCCGTGGCCTATCGCCAGATCTCGCTGCTGCTGCGCCGTCCGCCGGGCCGCGAAGCCTACCCGGGCGACGTGTTCTACCTGCACAGCCGCCTGCTCGAGCGCGCCGCGCGCGTCAACGAGGACTACGTCGAGAAGTTCACCAACGGCGAAGTGAAGGGCAAGACCGGTTCGCTGACCGCGCTGCCGATCATCGAAACCCAGGCCGGCGACGTCTCGGCGTTCGTTCCGACCAACGTAATCTCGATCACCGACGGCCAGATCTTCCTGGAAACCGACCTGTTCAACGCCGGCATCCGCCCGGCGGTCAACGCCGGCATCTCGGTGTCGCGCGTCGGCGGCGCCGCCCAGACCAAGATCGTCAAGAAGCTGTCGGGCGGCATCCGTATCGCCCTGGCCCAGTACCGCGAGCTGGCGGCGTTCGCCCAGTTCGCTTCGGACCTGGACGAAGCCACCCGCAAGCAGCTCGAGCGCGGCCAACGCGTGACCGAGCTGATGAAGCAGAAGCAGTACGCTCCGATGCCGATCGCCCTGCAGTCGCTGTCGATCTACGCGGTCGACAAGGGCTTCATGGACGACGTGCCGGTGAACAAGATCGGCGCGTTCGAAGAAGCGCTGCATTCGCACTTCGTCAACACCAACGGCGCGCTGATCGAGAAGGTCAACGGCACCGGCGACTGGAACGACGAAATCGAAGGCGCCTTCAAGAAGGGCATCGAAGAGTTCAAGGCGACCGGCTCTTACTGAGCCGGCGGGAATTGAGAATAGGGAATAGGGAATAGTAGAAGCGGGGCGGCTTTGCCGATTCCCCATTCTGCATTCCCCATTCCCGGCGAGCGGAGCGAGCAATGGCCGGCGGCAGAGAAATCAAAACCAAGATCAAGAGCGTGCAGAACACCCGCAAGGTGACCCGCGCGCTGGAAATGGTCTCGGCTTCCAAGATCCGCAAGGCGCAGGATCGGATGAAGACCTCGCGCCCGTACGCGCGAGTGATCAAGCAGGTGATCGGTCACCTGGCCCAGGCCAATTCCGATTACCGGCATCCGTACATGGTCGAGCGCAAGGACGTGAAGCGCGTCGGCTACGTGATCGTGTCGTCCGACCGCGGCCTGGCCGGCGGCCTCAACAACAACCTGTTCCGCAAGCTGCTCGGCGAGTTCCGCAAGTGGCAGGAGCAGGGCGTCGAGGTCGACGTGGTCACCATCGGCCAGAAGGCGTCGGTGTTCTTCCGCCGAATCAAGGTCAACATGCTGGCCTCGGTCACCCACCTGGGCGACCAGCCGCACCTGGAACAGCTGGTCGGCGTGATCAAGGTGATGCTGGACGCCTACAGCGCCGGCAGCATCGATCGCGTGTTCGTCTGCTACAACGACTTCGTCAACACCATGACCCAGCGCGCGGCGTTCGATCAGCTGCTGCCGCTGCCGGAACCGGAGACGCAGGTCGCCAAGCACGACTGGGACTACATCTACGAACCCGATGCGCAGACCGTGCTCGACCACGTGCTGACCCGCTACATCGAGTCGCTGGTGTACCAGGCGGTGCTGGAGAACGTGGCTTCCGAGCATGCCGCGCGCATGGTCGCGATGAAGGCGGCGAGCGACAACGCCACCAAGCTGATCGGCACCCTGAACCTGGTCTACAACAAGGCCCGCCAGGCGGCGATCACCCAGGAAATCTCCGAAATCGTCGGCGGCGCCGCGGCGGTTTAAGCCGGGAATGGAGAGTCGGGAATAGGGAATCGAGCGAAAGCAAAGGCTTTTGACTTCCCACTCCCGATTCCCAATTCCCCATTCCCGACAAACGAATCAAACAAAGTTTAGTGGAGTATCAACCATGAGCCAGGGCAAGATCGTTCAGATCATCGGTGCGGTCGTCGACGTGGAATTCCCGCGCGATGCGGTGCCGAAGGTGTACGACGCGCTGAAGGTCGAGAACACCGCCGTCACGCTCGAGGTGCAGCAGCAGCTCGGCGACGGCGTCGTGCGCGCCATCGCGCTGGGCTCCACCGACGGCCTCAAGCGCAACCTGATCGCGACCAACACCGGTCGCGCGGTCGCCGTGCCGGTCGGCACGGCCACCCTGGGCCGCATCATGAACGTGCTCGGCGAGCCGATCGACGAGCGCGGCCCGGTCGAAAGCGACGTGCATTGGGAAATCCACCGCGCCGCTCCGGATTACGCCGACCAGTCCTCGGGCAACGAGCTGCTGGAAACCGGCATCAAGGTCATCGACCTGATGTGCCCGTTCGCCAAGGGCGGCAAGGTCGGCCTGTTCGGCGGCGCCGGCGTCGGCAAGACCGTCAACATGCTCGAGCTGATCAACAACATCGCGACCGAGCACTCGGGCCTGTCGGTGTTCGCCGGCGTGGGCGAGCGTACCCGCGAGGGCAACGACTTCTACCACGAAATGTCCGACGCCAACGTCATCGTGCAGGACGACCTGTCGAAGTCGAAGGTGGCGATGGTGTACGGCCAGATGAACGAGCCGCCGGGCAACCGTCTGCGCGTCGCCCTGACCGGCCTGACCATGGCCGAGTACTTCCGCGACGAGAAGGACGCCAACGGCAAGGGCCGCGACGTGCTGTTCTTCGTCGACAACATCTACCGCTACACCCTGGCCGGCACCGAAGTGTCGGCGCTGCTGGGCCGCATGCCGTCGGCGGTGGGCTACCAGCCGACCCTGGCCGAGGAAATGGGCGTGCTGCAGGAGCGCATCACCTCGACCAAGACCGGTTCGATCACCTCGATCCAGGCCGTGTACGTGCCCGCGGACGACCTGACCGACCCGTCGCCGGCGACCACCTTCGCCCACCTCGACGCCACCGTCGTGTTGAGCCGTAACATCGCCGCGCTGGGCATCTACCCGGCGGTCGATCCGCTCGACTCGACCTCGCGCCAGCTCGACCCGAACGTGGTCGGCAGCGAGCATTACGACACCGCCCGCCGCGTCCAGGCCACCTTGCAGAAGTACAAGGAGCTCAAGGACATCATCGCGATCCTGGGCATGGACGAGCTGTCGGAAGAAGACAAGACCGCGGTCGCCCGCGCGCGCAAGATCGAGCGCTTCTTCTCGCAGCCCTTCCACGTCGCCGAAGTGTTCACCGGCGCCCCGGGCAAGTACGTGTCGCTGAAGGACACCATCCGCGGCTTCAAGGGCATCGTCGAAGGCGAGTACGACCACCTGCCGGAGCAGGCGTTCTACATGGTCGGCGGCATCGAAGAAGCGGTCGAGAAGGCCAAGAAGATGGGCGTGGGCTAAACCCGCGATTCCCTCTCCCGCTTGCGGGAGAGGGTAGGGTGAGGGCGCTGTTACCGATTGTTCCTGGCGACGTTCGTACTCATCCATCGCGTGCCCTCACCCCTGCCCTCTCCCGCTGAGCGGGAGAGGGGGACAATGAATAGAGGCGTTTCTTTATGGCATCCACCTTCCGTTGCGACATCGTCAGCGCCGAGGAAGAAATCTTCCACGGCGAGGCGACGCTGCTGGTCGCCACCGGCGAGATCGGCGAGCTCGGCATCGCCCCGCGGCATGCGCCGCTGATCACCCGCCTCAAGCCGGGCAAGGTCGTGGTCACCCTGCCCAACGGCGAGCAACTGGATTTCGCCGTGTCCGGCGGCATCCTCGAAGTGCAGCCGCAGGTCGTGACCGTGCTGGCCGACACCGCGATCCGCGCCCAGGACATCGACGAAGCCGCCGTGCGCGCGGCCAAGGAAGAAGCCGAGCGCGCGCTGGCCAACCGCGGCCCGCAGATGGACGTCGCCGAAGCCCAGGCCAAGCTGGCCGAGGCGATGGCGCAGCTGCAGGCGCTCGAACGCCTGCGCAAGAACGTCAAGCACTGATCGGCCGCGCTGCGGCCCGATGCGGAAACGCCGGCCCTGGGCCGGCGTTTTCGTTTGTGCGCGCCGCATGCGCGTCGGCCCCTGCAGCAGCGGCGTCGCTCGGGGATCGCCAACGCTCGCCAGCCGCGACCGCAATCCGGCCCGACCGCTCCGCCGACGGCCTGCCGCCGCCTCGCGAAACCTCAGCGCCGATACACCCAATGGCGCGAGATCAGGAAGCCGACCCCGCCCAGGATCACCTCGATCACCGGTTTGGCCAGCCAGGTCCACTTGAGCCCGGCGTAATCGTCGACCGTGCCGACCGCCCAGGTACTGACCAGGGTGGTGCCGATCCACATGGTCACGAAGCGCCCGAACTGGCGCCGGCCGACCGTGGTGTCCTCGCCGGCGAAGGTGAAGCGGCCGTTGAGCCAGAAACCGAGCATCGCGCCGCTGATGCGGCCGGCCAGGTTGGCCGCCTCGACCGGCATGCCCAGGTGGCTGAGCCCGACCATCACGCCCCAGTCGAGGAAGTACTGCAGGGCGCCGAAGGCGAGGTAATTGCGGCCCTGGCGGGTCAGGCTCATGCGCGCGCTCCGAGCGAAGCGACGGGACAGGGCCGGACGGCGGCGGCTCGGGTAATGGGCATTCGCGCATTCTAGCCAACCGACCCTGTACCATCGCGGCCACTCCCCTAGGCCTTCCGGAGCGGCGGTTTTGCGCAGCGCGGTCCTGATTCCCTGCTACAACGAAGCCAAGACGGTGGCCAAGGTGGTCGCCGATTTCCGCCGCGCCCTGCCCGAGGCCCAGATCTGGGTGTTCGACAACGCCAGCACCGACGACACCGCCGCGCTGGCCCGCGCCGCCGGCGCGCAGGTGCGGCGGGTGCCGGCCAAGGGCAAGGGCAACGTGGTGCGGACCATGTTCCGCGAGGTCGAGGCCGACGTGTACCTGATGGTGGACGGCGACGACACCTACCCGGCCGAGCACGCGCGCCAGTTGCTCGAGGACATCGTCGAAGGCCGCGCCGACATGGTCGTCGGCACCCGCCTGGAGCAGTTCGACTCCGACTCGTTCCGCCGCTTCCACGGTTTCGGCAACAAGCTGGTGCGCTGGAGCATCGGCCGCCTGTTCGGCCAGCCGGTACGCGACGTGCTGTCGGGCTATCGCGCGTTCTCGCGCCGCTTCGTCAAATCGATGCCGGTGCTGTCGCGCGGCTTCGAGATCGAAACCGAGATGACCGTGTTCGCGATGGCCAACGCCTTCGTGCTCAGCGAACGCACCGTGCCCTACGGCGTGCGCCCGGAAGGCAGCGAATCCAAGCTCAACACCTTCCGCGACGGCTTCCGGGTGCTGCGCACCATCGGCTTCCTGTTCAAGGACCTGCGCCCGCTGCTGTTCTTCGGCACCGCCGCGCTGCTGGCCGCGCTGGCCAGCGCCGGTTTCGGCGCCTTCGTCGTCCACGAATACAGCCTCACCGGCGCGGTCACCCATCCCTCGACCGCAGTGCTCGCCGCGGCGCTGGCCCTGACCGCGTTCATCCTGCTCGCCACCGGCCTGATCCTGGACACCGTCAACCGCCGCTCGAACGAGATCCTGCGCCTGATCACCGACCAGGTGGTGCACGGCCGCGACGGACGCTGAGCGAGGATGATCAGGTGGGCGCCGCGGCGGCGAACGGCCACCGCGGCAACGCTTCGCGACGTTCGATCCAATCGCTGGGAATGCCCTGTACCCCGGTGAAGCAGGCGACCACGCCGCCGACGATTGCGCCGAGGGTGTCGCGATCGCCGCCGGTGCCGACCGCCAGCCATAGCGCGGCCGGGTAGTCGTGCAGCGATTGCGCGCAACACCACAACGCATAGGGGACGGTATCTTGCGCCGAAATCAGCGTGCCGTTGCCGAGCACGGCGACGGCGTAGTCGGGCGAGGACACTTGCTCCATCGCCTGGGCTCGCGCGAGCTTCGAACGCACTTCGCTGACCGGCAGCGATTCGATCACGGCCGCGAGGAACTGAGCGTGTGATGGCCGCACGCCGGTTTGACGGAAGCGCCAGGCGTGCGCCGCCGCCAGCGCCGCCGCGACCGCGCCGGCGACGCCCTCGGGATGCAGGTGGGTGACCTGGGCCGAACGCGTTGCCTGTTCCACGACCGCGTCGAGGTCATCGCAGAAGTAGGCGCCGATCGGCGCCGTTCGCATCGCCGCGCCGTTGCCGTAAGAGCCGGCGCCGCCGAACGACGAGGCCGCGACCTCACGCCAGGGTTCGCCGGCCTCGATGCGGGCCAACACCCGATGCATCGAGGGGCCGTAGGCGCGGTCGTAGTCGTAGTGCCGGGCCAGCGAACGCGCCAGCGCGTCGGGTTCGATGCAGGCATCGGCCGCCAGAGCGGCGAACACCGACAGCGACATCTGGGTGTCGTCGGTGTACGGCCAGGGGCCGGGCGGTGGGACACGCTGCTCCAGCCATGGCTGGGAGCGTTCGGCCGGCTGGAAGAAGCACTGACCGAACGCATCGCCGACCGAAAGCCCGTCCAGCGATTCGCGCGCGCGTTGCAGCGCTGTCTCCCGGTTCATGGGGCGTCCTTGCTACAAATCGGAGTGAACGGCTCGCGCCGCAGCGGGCACAGTTCCAGCCGCGCCAGGCTGTCCTCGATCGGCCGGCAGGCGCCGGCCAGGTGCAATCCGTACAGGCTCATGCGCTGCGCGGCGACCGCGTCGACGGCGACCGGACGCAGCAGCCATAGCGGTCCCTGGTGGGTCGCAATGCCGCGTTCGACCCGCGACTGCAGGCGGGTGCAGCGCTGCGGGTCCATGAAGTTGTTGCGGATCGCGTACAGCGGCACCTCGCGCGGCAGGAACGCGGCGGCGTGGCCGATCGGTTCCTCGGTGCTGGACAGCACCAGGCTGCCGGGCGGCAGGGCCGGGAACGCGACCGAGATCATCGGGCTGCGGAACGGGTCGCGACCCCAGCCCGGGTGCTTGGTCGGGGCGATCGCGAGCAGGGCGCCGAGGACCAGCGCGGTGCGGGTCCAGCGCCGCGCGAACAGCTGCGACAGCAGGCCGACGATCAGCAGCGAGCACAGCAGCTCCAGCGGCAGCAGATAGCGGTAGATGCAGTAAACGCCCAGCCAGAATCCGTAGCTGACCAGGACGAAGGCCAGCAGGGGCCAGCGCAGCGCCTGCGCGGCGTTTTGCGCGCTGTCGGCGGCGCGCGTCGCGCCGTCGCGGCGACGTCCCGCCCACAGCCAGCCGGCGAGCGCAGCGAAGCCGAGCAGCAGCCGCGCGTCGGCCAGCGAGGCCTCGGAGAAGTCGTTGCTCTTGCGCAGCAGGCGCAGCGGCACGTTCACCGCGTCCCACGCGGTCTGCGGCAGGAAGCGCAGGTCGCGCCGGTCTTCGAACAAGGCGTCGGGCGAATGGAACCACTGGTTGAAGTAGGGGAACAGCGGATTGCCGTGCTGCTGCCACAGGTACCAGCCCCACGGCCCCCAGCTCAGCGCGGCGCCGATCGCCCCGCCGAGCGCCAGCGCGCACAGCCGCGCCGGCGCCTGGCGCCAGGGCCCGGCCAGCGCCGCGGCGGCGATGAAGCCCAGGCAATACATGACTGCGGTCAGCTTGAGTCCCGCGGCCAGGCCGCCGAGCAGGCCGACCGGCAGCCAGGTCGCCCAGGCGCCGCGGCGGCCCGGCGAGTCGGCCAACCACCACAGGCCGGCCAGGACGAAGGCGGCGACGATGTGGTCGTTGAAGGTCGCCGCCGCGCCCGGGTAGACCGCCGCGCCGGTGATCGCGACCAGTCCGGCCATCCAGCTGCGCAGCGCGCTGCGCTGCGCCGGCCACAGCCGGTCGAGCAGGCGCAGGCCGAAGAACAAGGCGAGGAAGGTAGGCAGCGCCAGCCACAGCGAGACCAGCCAGCCGCCCGCGCCGGCGCGCACCAGCAGCGCGAACGGCAGGTCGGCGATCGGGTTGTGCCAGGTCTGCATCTGCGCCGCGGCGATGTCGGTCTGCAGCCGACCGTCCAGCCATGCCAACGGCGTATACAAATGATAGTTACGCAGGTCCCAGTTCGCGTCCTGGCGCTGCACCAGGGCCGCGAGCAGGGTGAAGAACAGGGCCACGGCGGCGGAGGGGCGCCAGGAAACTCGCTCAGCGGACATGCAGGGTCCCGCAATCGACAGTTGCTAAGATTCGGCCCGGGCGCGGCATGCGCGTCAAGGAATCGGACATTTTCGATGGCTCGTGATTCGATGAACCAGTTGCATATCGTCATCCTCGCCGCGGGCGAGGGCAAGCGGATGAAGTCGGCCACCGCCAAGGTGCTGCAGAAGATCGCCGGGCAGCCGATGCTGGCGCACGTGATCGACACCGCGCGCGCGCTGAAGCCGGCCGGCATCCACGTGGTCTACGGCCACGGCGGCGAGCAGGTGCGGGCCGCGTTCGCCGGCCAGGACGACCTGTCCTGGGCCGAGCAGAGCCAGCGCCTGGGCACCGGCCACGCGGTGCAGCAGGCGATGCCGGACGTGCCGCAGGACGCGCGCGTGCTGATCCTGTACGGGGACGTGCCGCTGATCGCGCCGGATACGCTGCAGCGCCTGCTCGCCGCGCCGGGCCGGATCGCGGTGCTGGTCGCCGACCTCGACGACCCGACCGGCTACGGCCGCATCGTGCGCGATCCGGAAGGCCGGGTCGGCCGCATAGTCGAGCACAAGGACGCCGACGACGAGCAGCGTGCGATCCGCACCGTCAATACCGGCATCCTGGTCGCCGACGGCGAGCCGCTGCGGCGCTGGCTGGAGCGCCTGGGCAACGACAACGCCCAGGGCGAGTACTACCTGACCGACGTGTTCGGTTCCGCCGCGGCCGAGTACACCGCGGCCGAGATGGTCCATGTCGACGACCCGATCGAGGTCGAGGGCGCCAACGATTCCTGGCAGCTGGCCCAGCTCGAGCGCGCGTTCCAGCGCCGCGCCGCGCGCGCGCTGTGCGTGCAGGGCGCGCGCCTGGCCGATCCCTCGCGCTACGACCAGCGCGGCACGGTGACGGTCGGCCGCGATGTCGAAATCGACGTCGACGTGATCTTCGAAGGCACGGTCGAACTCGGCGACGGCGTGCGGGTGGGGCCGTTCAGCCGGCTCAAGGACGTGCGCCTGGGCGCGGGCACCGAAGTGCGCGCGCATTGCGACCTCGACGGCGTGGTGGTCGAAGGCGCGGCGCAGATCGGCCCGTATTCGCGGCTGCGTCCGGGCACGGTGCTCGCCGACGGCGCTCACGTCGGCAACTTCGTCGAAACCAAGAACGCCCGGATCGGCGTCGGCAGCAAGGCCAATCACCTGACCTACCTCGGCGATGCGGTGATCGGCGCCGGGGTCAACGTCGGCGCGGGCACCATCACCTGCAACTACGACGGGGTCAACAAGTCGACCACCACGATCGAGGACGGCGCCTTCATCGGCTCCAACGCCTCGCTGGTGGCGCCGGTGACGATCGGCAAGGACGCGACCATCGGCGCCGGCTCGGTGATCACCCGCCCGGCGCCGGCCGGCGAACTGACCGTGGCGCGCGCGCGCCAGGCCACGGTCGAAGGCTGGAAGCGGCCGGTCAAGAAGAAGTAAGCGCGACCCCGCGCATCGCGGCGCGCCGCATGGCGCGTTCCGTGATGCGCGGCAGCGCGGTCGGCGTCGCGCGCGCGCTAGCCTGCCGTCGGCGCGGGGAGCGCGATGGGAACCGATCGATGGACAGCAGGCTCGCCGGCGCGATGCTGGCCGCAACCGCGTTGCTGTGCGCGCCGCCGGCGCAGGCGGTGTTCCGCCTCTACCTGGCGCCCGATGGCGACGACGCCCGCGACGGCCGCAGCGCCGCGACCGCGATCCGCAGCCTGGCGCGCGCCGACGCCCTGCTGCATCGGCATGCGCCGCGCGAGGAGGTCGAGGTGCGGATCGCGCCGGGCACCTACCGCGGCCAGCAGGTCGTGTGGACCTACTTGAACGGCTATCGGATCAGTTTCCTGCCGACCCCGGGCGCGACCGCGCGGCCGGTGTTCGACGGCGGCGGCGCGGCCGGCACCTGGTTCGAACTGCGCAGCGCCGCCGGCGCATCGAAGCTGCATTTCCGCTACCTGACGGTGAGCGACTACTGGCTCGGCGTCGACCTGGTCGGCGACCGCAACGACCCGGCCGGCGGCTGGAACGGCTACAACGAACTGCGCAGCATGCGCTTCGTCCGCATCGGCGGCCGCTACGGCGTCGGCCCGGCGCCGTACTCGTACGCCGCGGTGCGGATGATCAATTCGCGCCGCAACGGCCTGTACGACAATCACTTCGAATCGATCGAGAATCCGACCGAGTACTCGGGCTATTTGCACGCGGTGTACGCCGCGCACGGCTCCGGCGCCAACCGGATCGAGCGCAACCGCTTCGTCGCGGTCAACGGCGATGCGATCCGCACCCGCGACGGCGCCGACGGCAACTGGATCGTCGGCAACGTATTCGACCGCGCCGGCAAGCGCGCCGCGTACTCGGACTGGTACTGCATCGAGCGCTGCACGCTGCCGCGGCCGGAGTGCCCGTCGGCCGGCAACGTGTTCCGCGACAACCGGGTCGGCGATGGCTATTACGGCGCCATCGCCTCGACCCTGCTGTTCGGCGCCGACGACGCCTGCGGCGCGCTCGGCGAGCCGCGGTTGATCGAGTCGCGCACGGTGCGGGATTAGGCGCGACGGCGAGGGGGTTCGCGCCGCGGCGTCGTGCCTGCCGGAGGAGCAGGGACGGAGGGGGTTAAGCGGGCTTAACCCCCTCCGTCCCTGAGGTTCGCTAAGGGCTTGAGAGCCATGCCTGGATGAAGCCCTGGATCCCCGCGTTCGCGGGGATGACGGTGGGGGATTCCATCAGGCGTTGCCCAATCGAAGCGAGATGAGCCTCATCGAAGCGGTGGTGGATGGACTTCGCCGCGGACTCCCAGCCGTCATGCCCGCGCAGGCGGGCATCCAGAGGCTTCAGCGCCATGCTTCAGGGCACGTATTCGACCGACTCGGTGGCGCCTGCCTGGGCCTTGACGATCTCGGTGTAGTACTGCGCTGCCGCGGCGTTGCTGAGGAAGGCGTTCGGCGCCCAGATCATCACGCCCTGGTAGCCGCCGCTGGCGACGCTGCCGGCGATCGAGCCGGCCTGCGACGCCGAGCTGAATTCCGGCGAGATGCCGAGGAACAGATTGCTCTTGGCCATGCCGTAGCCGACGTAGGGCGCCAGGTAGCCGACGCTGCCGCCATAGGTCATCTCATAGCCTTCGGTCAACTGGGTGGCGGCGTTGTAGGGCGAACGGAAGTACTGCGAGTCCGACCACAGCGCCTTGCTCAGGGTCTTGCCGCTGAAGTAGGGGTTGCTGCGGATCGCCTTCAGCACCGCATAGAACGAGCTCGCGCTGCCCGAGCAGGTGGAGTACTCGTCGTCGACGCTGATGCCGTCGAGGCCGTACTTGACCATGTCGGTAACCATCGCGTTGCCGAGCCGGTTCGCGGTCTTGGTGGTCATGTTGCACGACCAGCCCGCGTTCTGGTGATTGCCCAGGTACGAGATCTGGACCTTGATTCCCGCCGTCTGCAGCTGCCGGACGGCGTCGATGTTGTCCTTCAGGATCGCGCTCATTTCCGTGTTGTAGTACAGCACCGGCGTGTTGGGCGTGCTGCCGTTGATGTTGGCGGCGAACAGCACCAGGTCGGAGAAGAACGGCTGGCCGGTGCTCTTGACCCGGAAGTGGCCGATGTCCTTCACGTTCTGCGGCGAAGGATTGTTCAAGAACACGACGTTGCGCGTAGCGCTGGCGCCGAAACTGGCGAGCATTGCCATTAGACCGACAGCCAAAAGCGTAGATGTGCGAAGCATTGGCGGATCTCCTCTTCCATTGTTTGGAAAAACGGCTCGATTCGAGGGCGCGAAGCGATCGTCGGATGCATGCGCCCACGCTAGAAACGAACCAGGATGCGTTTCACCCTATGGTTCGCACGACGAATGCTGTGGATGCGACGCGATGCGGTTCGCCGCGCAAGCGTGGAGCAGGCGGCGGGCGAAGACCATGCGTTCGTTCGCGAATCGGGCAATCCGCGCGCCTCCGCGCGCCTGCCGCCGCAGTCGTCGCCGAGCCGCGGTCGGAGCGTCGAAGAGACAGGCGAGCGGCCGGCGCAAGCGCGACTAGCGCTGCGCTATCGCCGGCGCGGCCGGGTTCGCAGCGTGACCCGCCTGCGGATATCGGGATCTTCGATAAACGCGCGAAGGCCCCGTTGCAGCGCTTCGCCGCCGCCGAAGCGGATCGCTCAGTCCGGCAACACCATCGACACGCACAAGCCGCCGCCCTGGCGATTGAGCAGGGCGATGCGGCCGCCGTGGGCCTCGGCGATCTCGCGCGCCAGGGCCAGGCCCAGGCCGGTGCCGTTGCGTTTGGTCGAGTAGAACGGCAACAAGGCGTTGGCGAGCACGGCATCGTTCATGCCGCTGCCGCGGTCGAGGATGTCGATGCGCCAGGCGTCCTGCACCCGGCGCAGTTGCAGACGCACTTCTTCCGGGGCCGAGCCCGACTCGTGCGCGTTCTTGAGCAGGTTGATCAGGCTCTGTTCGAGCTGGGCCGCGTCGACCCGCGCCACCGCTTCGCCGGGCACGCCGTCGTAGGCGAAGGCGACCTGGCTGCGCAACTGTTCGATGAAGCGCGACCATTCGATCGGCTGCAGCCGCGGCGCCGGCAGCTTGGCGAAGCGGGCGTAGTCGCGGATGAAGCCTTCCAGGTGGCGGGCGCGTTCTTCGATGGTCTGCAGCGCGGTCGGCAGGCGCTCGTGCTGGCCGCGGCGCAGCAGCTCGGCGCCGGAGTGGGCCAGCGAGGCGATCGGCGCCAGCGAGTTGTTGAGCTCGTGGCTGATCACCCGGATCACCTTCTTCCAGGTCTGCACTTCCTGCCGGCGCAGCTCGGCGGTGAGCTGGCGCAGCAGCACCAGTTCGTGGGCGCGGCCGTTGAGCCGGAAGATCCGCCGCGACAGGTGGTAGATCTCTTCGTTCTCGATGTCGCCGACGCTGAACATGCCGTCGCCGCCGCGCTCGAAGGCCTCCTGCATCGGCCACGGCGCGCGCGCCAGCAACTCGGCGAAGTCCTGGCCTTCCAGGCGCCGGCCGTCGCCGAGCATCTTGCGCGCGGCCAGGTTCCCGTGAACGATGCGCCGCGCCGGGTCGACCAGCAGCATCGCCACCGGCGTGTTCTGGACCATGGTGTCGAGCAGAAGTTCGCGCTGGACCAGGCTCAGGCGTTGCTCGCGCAACGCATCGCCGAGGCGGTTGTGGCTGGCGACCAGTTCGCCCAGGTCGCCGCCGCCGGTCCAGTGGAAGCTGATCGAGTAGTCGCCGTCGCGGTAGCTGGCGACCGAGCCGGCGAGGGCGCGGAACAACGAGTTCATCGGCGCGAACGCGCGCCGCACGTGGTAGATCAGCAGCGGCGCGAGCGCCGCAACGGCGATCGCCGGCGCCAGCCAGCGCTCGGACAGGTAGGCCGACAGCCACAGGGTCAGGGCCGTGCCGACGGCGAGATAGGCCAGCGCGATCGCGGCGAAGACCAGGCTCAGGGACGGGCGGCGCATGCGGGCGGCCTCAGTCGCGCTTGATGCCGAGGCGGTCGAGGCGGCGATACAGCGCCTGCCGCGACAGGCCCAGTTCGCTGGCGGCCTGGGCCAGCACGCCGCCGCTGCGCTCCAGCGCGGCCTCGATCGCGGCGCGATCGGGCTCCTCGACGGCGCCGTTGCCGCCGGCTCCGGCCGACGCCGGCGGCAGGCCCAGGTCGGCCGCGCCGATCACTTCGCCGCGCGCCAGCAGGGCCGCGCGCTGCAGGGTGTTGCGCAGTTCGCGCACGTTGCCGGGCCAGGCATGGCCGAGCAGGGCGCGTTCGGCGTCCTCGCCCAGGCGCTTGCCGGCGCCGAGCGGATTGGCCTGGAGGAAATGCCGGGCCAGCGGCAGCACGTCGTCGCGGCGTTCGGCCAGCGGCGGGATGTCGATCTGGATCGTATTGAGCCGGTAGTAGAGATCCTCGCGGAAGCGGCCGTCGCGGATCATCGTCGCCAGATCGGCGTTGGTCGCGCTGATCACCCGCACGCTGACCTGGCGCTCGCGGTTGGAGCCCAGCCGTTCGAAGCGTCCGGTTTCCAGCACGCGCAGCAGTTTCATCTGCCCGGCCGGCGGCAGGTTGCCGATTTCGTCGAGGAACAAGGTGCCGCCGTCGGCGGCTTCGAACTTGCCCTCGCGCGATTTGTTGGCGCCGGTGTAGGCGCCGGCGTCGGCGCCGAACAATTCGGCCTCGATCAGCTCGGTCGGCATCGCCCCGCAATTGAGGGTCACGAACGGGCCGGCCTTGACCGCGGAGTTGGCCTGGACGATCTCGGCGATCTTTTCCTTGCCGGCGCCGTTGGGGCCGGTGATCAGCACCGGCACGTCGGCGCGCGCGACCTGGCCGGCCAGTTCGATCACTGCGGCCAGTTGTTCGGAGCCGAATACCAGCCCGCGCAGGTCGAAACGCGCTTCCAGGTCGCGGTGGCGCTTGCGCCGCTGTTCGTGCAGGCGCGAGACCTCGCGCGTGCTGGCGCCGAGTTCGAGCAGGTTCTCGACGCTGGCGAGCAGCTTCTGGTCGTCCCAGGGCTTGGCCAGGTAGTCGGCGGCGCCGGCCTTGGCCAGGTCGACCGCGGTATCCAGGTGGGTCCAGGCGGTCAACAGGATGATCGGCAGGTCGGGGTGGCGCGCGCGGATCGCCCGGAACAGGGCCACGCCTTCCTGGCCGGAAGTGGTGTCGGCGCTGAAGTTCATGTCCTGCAGCACCAGGCCGACGTCCTCGCGCGCCAGCAGCTCCAGGCCCTGCTCCGGCGACTGCGCGGTGACCACACGGATTTCGCGCAGCCCGAACAGCAGGTCCAGCGCGGTGGCGACCGCGGGGTTGTCGTCGATGACCAGGACCGTGCGCATCGTGCATCCAGTGAGCGTGCGGCGGCGCGACGCCGCGCCGCCGTAGTGCGGTGAGTATGCCAGCGCCGCCCGGCGCGGGCGAACGCGGCGTCCGCGCCGGCGTCGTCCGGCCGTTGCTCGGCCGTTATCTGGCCGCATCCTGCGCGTTGCCGGCGGGCCGGGTCGCGGCGATCCAGCGCCCGATCCGCGCTTCCAGTTCGTCCAGCGGCAGCGCGCCGCCGCCGAGCACCTGGTCGTGGAAGGCGCGGATGTCGAAGCGCTCGCCGAGTTCGCGCTCCGAAAGCGCACGCAGCTCGCGGATCTTCAGCTGGCCCATCTTGTAGGCCAGGGCCTGGCCCGGCCAGGCGATGTAACGGTCGGTCTCGGCCTGGATGTTCGGCTCCTCCATGTCGGAGTGATCGCGCATCCACTGCACCACCTGGTCGCGGTTCCAGCGCTTGTGGTGGATGCCGGTGTCGAGCACCAGCCGGTTGGCGCGCACCAGTTCCTGCGAGAGCCGGCCGAAATCGCTGTACGGGTCCTGATAGAAGCCGATCTCCTTGCCCAGGTCTTCCGAGTACAGGCCCCAGCCTTCGATGTAGGCCAACTGCCCGGTCAGGGTGCGGAACTTCGGCAGCGCCGGCAGCGCGCGGGTGATCGAGGACTGCAGGTGATGGCCGGGCACGCCCTCGTGATAGGCGATCGCCTCGATGGTGCCGAGCAGGCGCTTGTCCGGCTCGCCGGTGTTGACCGTGATCAGGCCCGGGCGCGCGCCGTCGGGCGTGCCGGGCATGTACTGCGCGGCCGAGGCCTCTTTCTCGCGCCAGGCTTCCACCGCCTGCACCTGCACCCGGGTCTGCGGCAGGGTGCCGAACAGCTCCGGCAGGCGCTGTTCCATCTTGGCCAGGTAACCGCGGTACAGCTCGAGGATCTGCTCGCGCGACTGCGCATGCCGGGCCGGGTCGGCGGCCATCTTGGTGCGCGCGGTCTTGAGGTCGGCATAGCCCAGCCGTTTGGCGATCCGGGTCTGTTCGCGCTCGATCCGCTCGACTTCGCTCAGGCCCAGGGCGTGGATCGCCTCGGCGCCCAGCGAGGAGCCGGTGAACTGGTCGATCTGGTAGCGGTAGTAGGCCTCGCCGTTGGGCAGCGACCACACGCCGTATTCGCTGCGGCCCTGCGGCGCGTACTCCTTGGCGACGAATTCGGCCAGGCGGCGATAGGCCGGGCGCACTTCGCCGTCGACGGCCTCGAGGATCTGCTTGCGCAGGCGTTCGCGTTCGGCTGCCGGCACGCTGTCGGGGAACTTCTTCAGCGAGGCGGCGAACACGCTGTCCTCGCCGGCGGCGTCGGCGATGCCGTTGCACTGGCCGACGATCTTCTCCAGCAGGTAGCGCGGCGGCATCAGGCCTTCGCGCGCGCCCTGGCGCGCGACTTCGGTGACCTGGTCGAGAATGCGCGGGATCGCGCGCAGCCGGACCAGGTAGTCGTCGTACTGGCGGGTATCGTTGAACGGAAACGCCTTGACGATGATGGTCAGGAACAGATGGCTGCCGTTGAACTGGTCCAGCGGCATCAGATGGCTCTTGATCGCGTAGGACTGCAGGTCGTTCTCGATCCAGCGCAGCAGCAGGCGGTGGTTGAGCAGGTCGGCCTCGGCGAAGCCGCGGGTGTCGACCGCGCGAACCTTGCCCAGCATCTCGCGGCCGAAGGCCTGGCGGCGCTCGGCGCCGGCCAGGGAGAAGTCGCTCCACTGGGTGTTGTAGCGGTAGTCGCCGAAGAAGCTGGCCTGTTCCGGCAGCAGCCGCAGCATGCCCTGCCAGTGTTCGTCGATCAGGGCGTTGAAGGCGCGGGTGCGGACGGCGACGTCGTCGGCCGCGTCGGCGCGCGGCGCGGCGGCCGGGGCGGTGGCTGCGGCTTGAACCGCGCCGCCGGCGAGCAAGGCCAGCATGGCGAAGGCGAGCGCGCTGCGGCGCAGGCGGGCACTGGGACGGGAATGCGGACGCGGGGCGGTGGGGCTCATGGCGGGCTCCGTGGCGAGAGGGCGGGATCGCGCGCGGACGCGCCGTCCCGAGCGCCCGGCGCGAGACCGGGCGAACGAAGGAATAGTGTGAAGCAGTGTGAAAGGGACGCAGGGGGTTAAGCGCGCTTGACCCCTGCGTCCCCGGTCTCAGGCCGAGCGCGTCGCCAGCGCCGGCGGCACCATCGCCGCGCGCCGCGCCGGTCCGTACACCGCGAGCTGGCCGAGCAGCCACAGGCACAAGGCCCCGACCGGCAGATACCAGGCCGGCAGGCGCGGCAGTTCGTACAGCTTCATCAGGCCCAGATTGATCGCGAACGCCAGGGCCATGCCCAGGGCGATGCCGATCGTGGTCAGCAGGAAGTTCTCGGTCTGGAAATAGCGCAGGATCTGGCCGCGGGTGGCGCCGAGCGCGCGCCGCACCCCGATCTGCTTGGTGCGCTGCTGGACCCAGAAGCTGGCCAGGCCGACGATGCCGAGCGCGGTGACGATCAGCAGGGCCAGGATCACTCCCGACAGCAGCCAGGCCATGGCCCGGTCCTGGCGGTAGTACTCCTCGCGGACCTCGGCGAAGGTGTTCTCCTTCAGCACCACCCGGCCCGGACGGGTGCGCTGCAGTTCGGCGACCGCGGCCTTGAGCACTTCCGCGCGCCGGCCCGGCTCGGTGGCGATCAGATAGTTCGACCAGCTCCAGTGCGGGCGGACCGGAAAGATCATCGAGTACTGGCCGTTGCCGTAGTCGTTGGGCCGCAGCAGTTCCTCGACCACGCCGATCACGGTGATCGGATTGTTGCCCCAGCTGTAGAACTGCTTGCCGAGCGCCGTCGCCGGCGTGGCGCCCGGGAACAGGCGCTCGGCGAAGCGGCGGTTGACCACCGCCACCGGAATGCGCCCCTCGTCGAAGGACACCTCGATCGCTTCCATGTTCTGGTATTCGCTGGGCAGGAAATCGCGCCCGGCGATCAGGCGCAGGCCCATGGTCTCGATCAGATCCTCGCTGCCCAGGTAGACCGAGGCGTTGAAGCTGTTGTCCTTCTGGTCGGCGCTCATGCGCACGCCGCTGTTGGAGCTGGAGCCGCCGAGCGGAATCTGCGAGGCCGACGCGACGGAGATCACGCCGGGCACGCCGCGCAGGGACTGCACGTCCTCCTGCACCCGCGCCGAATCGTTGCGGTTCTTGCCGGGACTGACCGTCTGGATGCGCAGCAGGCGTTCCTCGGCGACCCCGGTGGGGCGGTCCATGCGCTCCAGGCGCTGCGAAATCAGGTACACCGCGTTGCAGACGATGGCGCAGGCCAGGGCGATCTCCAGCACGATCAGCGCGGCGGCGGTCTTGTGCCGGCGTAGGGTGGAAAGAATGGGGCGGATGTCCATGGATGCTCCGTCGAGGCCGCCGGACATCGCCGGCGGCGGGTCGTTTCTGGTTCGCGGCGTGCGCGTTACTGGGATTTGAGCTGGATCGCCGGAGTCACCTGGCAGGCGCGCCAGGCCGGCAACAGCCCGGCCAGCACGCTGGCGCCGATCGACAGGGCGAAGGTGGTCAGCAGCATGGTTCCGTCCAGTTGCGCCAACTGCGCGTACTGGGCCGGGTTCTGCCGCACCGCCCACAGCCCGAGCAGGGCCAGGCCCAGGCCGAGCACCGCGCCGGCCACGCCGAGCGTGCCGGCCTCGACCAGGAACTGCAGGAAGATGTCGCGGCGCGACGCGCCCAGGGCGCGGCGCACGCCGATCTCCGCCGAGCGCCGCAGGCACTTGGCCAGCAGCAGGCCGACGGTGTTGATCAGGCACACCAGCAGGAAGCCGAACGCCAGCCAGACCTGCAGGCGCACGTCGTTGGGCACCACCTTGTTGTGTTCCAGGTGCTGCATGACGTCGCGCAGGCGCGGATTGGGCGGGCGCTGGAAGCGGCCGGCCTTGCGTTGTTGTTCGGAATAGGCGCCCAGGTAGTCGCGGTAGGCGCCGGCCTGGGCCGGGTCCATCTGCGCCCAGTACTGCACCCAGGCGCAGGGCGCGGTGGAAGACAGCTGGTCGCCGCCGGAATCGGCCCAGCAGTTGCGGTTGCCGCTGTGCTCCAGGCCGATGTCGCGTGCGGTCCAGAACGGCACGAACAGTTCCTCCGGCTCGCCGTAGCGCGACAGGTTGAGGTCGTAGAAGCGCGGCACCGGGCGCCAATCGCCGAGCACGCCGACGATGCGCAGGTCGACGTTCTCCACCCGCACCGTGCGGCCGACGCTGTCGGCGCCGCCGAACAGGGTCTGATTGAGTTCGCGCGAAATCACCGCGACGCGGGCGTGACCCTCGTCTTCGGCGCGGGTCCAGCCGCGGCCGTACTGGAACGGCGTATCGAACAGATCGAAGAAGCCTTCGCTGGTGTAGCGCGCCTCGCTGATCTTCGACGACTGGCCGTCGGACGGAGTGACCACGACGTTGCCGCCGGACATCAGCGCCTGGCGCTCGGCGCGGCCTTCGCGCAGCAGGGCTTCGGCGTCGAAGCGGGTCAGCTGGTCTTCGGGCTCCTCGCCGGGCTTGAAGCCGTGCAGGTCGGCGGCATCGAGCTGGACGTAGAACAGGCGCTCGCTCTTGTTCGGTATCGGATCGCCGGACAGCACGTGGAACACGGTCAGGGTGGTCATCGACGCGCCGATGCCGAGCGCGATCGCCAGCACCATCAGCGCGGTCAGCACCCGGTTGCGCTTGAAGCTGCGCAGGGCGAGGTGGAGGTAGTAGGCGAATTGGCTGTTGCCGGACATGGCGGCGGCCTCAGGCGGACAGGGCGTCGGCGATTTCGGCCGGAGCCGGGGTGCGGATCAGGCTGGGCTCGGCCTTCAGGTCGGTGGCCATGCCGTCGACGATGTGCACGTTGCGCTGCGCGCGCGCGGCCAGCTCCGGGTCGTGGGTGACCATGACTATCGTGGTGCCGGCGGCGTTGATCTCCTCCAGCAATTCCATCACCCCGCGCGCCATTTGCGAGTCCAGGTTGCCGGTGGGTTCGTCGGCGAGCAGCAGGCGCGGCGTGCCGGCCAGGGCGCGGGCGATCGCGGCGCGCTGTTGCTGGCCGCCGGACAGCTCGGCCGGGTAGTGCTTCATGCGCGAGCCCAGGCCGACCTGGGCCAGCGCCTGCTCGATGCGCTGCTTGCGCTCGGCCGCGGGCATGCGCCGGTAGCGCAACGGCACGTCGCAGTTGTCGAACAGGTTGAGGTCGGGGATCAGGTTGAAGCTTTGGAAGATGAAGCCGATCTTCTGGTTGCGCAGCCGCGAGCGGGCGTCGTCGGACAGGCCGCGCACGTCTTCGCCGTCGAGCCGGTATTCGCCGCCGGTGAAGGTCTCCAGCAGGCCGGCGATGTTGAGGAAGGTGGTCTTGCCCGAGCCGGACGGCCCGGTCACCGCGACGAACTCGCCCTCGCCGACGTGCAGATCCAGCGAACGCAGCGCGTGCGTTTCCACGAGTTCGGTGCGGTAGACCTTGGTGACCTGGCGCATGTCGAGCATGAAGGCTATTCCTCGAAGAGATGTCTGAAACGAAAGGCGATGCTCAGCGCACCGCGAACATCGGCAGCGCCGCGGCGGCCGCGTAGTGCGCGCCGCGCAGCGGCCGGCGCGGCTCGGCGTTGGCGCTGCGCGCCGCGGCGGCGTCGCGGGCCAGGTCGAAATCGACCAGCTGATGCAGGCGCAGCGGCACCGCGTCGGCCAGCTGTTGCGGGTTCCACGCCGGGGCGGCGGGCTTGTGCATGGCGTACATGATCATTCTCCACTGATGCGGACCGCGTCCGCGTTGTCGAATTGGTCGCTGCCGGAGACCACGATGCGCTGGCCCGGCTGCAGGCCGTCGAGGATTTCCACCTGGCTCAGGCTGCTGGCGCCGGTGCGGATCGGCCGGCGCGCGGCCAGGCCGTCGTCGACCACATAGGCGTAACGGCCGCCGGACTGCTCCAGGAACGGGCCGCGCTCGACCATCAGCACGTTGCGGCGCGTGTCCAGGACGATGCGCGCGCTCATGCGCTGGTTCTGGCGCAGGCCCGAGGGTTGACGGTCGATGAAGCGCAGGCGGCTGACCACTTCGCCGCCGA
This sequence comes from Lysobacter sp. BMK333-48F3, assembly GCF_019733395.1. Classification (NCBI taxonomy): domain Bacteria; kingdom Pseudomonadati; phylum Pseudomonadota; class Gammaproteobacteria; order Lysobacterales; family Lysobacteraceae; genus Lysobacter; species Lysobacter sp. BMK333-48F3. Next base: position 2,334,081 of record NZ_JAIHOO010000001.1, read on the forward strand.
CCACTTCCGGCGACACCGCCGAGATCCGCGCCGGGAAGTTGTCGCCGCTGCCGCCGCCGATCTGCGCCGGCATGCCGATCGCCAACTCGCGGGCGAAGCTTTCCGGCACCTTGATCTCGACCTCGAACACGCCCAGGTCGACCACGCTGAGCACCGGCGCGTTGGCGGCGACGTTGGCGCGCTGGGCGACTTGGATCTGACCGACCTGGCCGTCGAACGGCGCGCGCAGGGTCAGCGCGTCGACCTGGCGCTGCGCCTCGGCGACGATCGCGCGCTGGCGATCGGCCAACAGGCGCTTGTTGCGTGCGTCCAGGCCGGCGCTGCGGCCCTGGCGGTCGAGATCGCCGCGTGCGTGGTCGAGGCCGATGTCGGCTTTCTTCAATTCGTCCTGGGCCTTGGCGACGTCGACCTTGGCCACCGCGCCGCCGTCGAAGGCGCGCTGGTAGCGCTCCAGGTCGCGCACCGCGGCGACGCGGTCGACCTGGGCCTGGTCGAGTTCCTTGCGTGCGGTCGAGCGGGCCAGTTCGGCGGCCAGGTCGGCGCGGCTGGCTTCGGCCTCCAGGCCGGCCAGGGTGGCCTGTTCCTGGGCCAGCTTGCTGCGCAGTTCGGGGCTGTCGATCTCGGCCAGGACCTGGCCGCGGCGGACCACGTCGCCGGCGACCACCTTGAGCTCGACCGAGCCGCCGGCGATCGCGTACAGGATCGGGCTGTTGGCGGCGATGACCCGGCCGTCGGCGGCGATGTCGCGGACCAGGTCGCCGCGCTTCACTTCGGCGAAACGCAGCCGCTCGGCCGCGATCGAACGCCCGCCCGCGCTCCAGCCCGACAGCAGCCAGGCGCCGGCGGCCAACGCCAGCACGCCGGCGCCGGCACCGAACAGCCACGGCCGGCGCCGCGCGGCGGCGGACGGGGCGACCCGGTGGTCCTGCGCAGAAGTGTCGCGGATACTCATTTCGATGCGGCTCGCGGCGGGTGTCTGGGCTTAACCCAAGCACAACCCGTGCCAACCGCAAGTCGTTGATTTGAAATGACCTGCGAGCCTGTCCGCGCGTCCGTCCGGACGCTCGCGCCGTCCGCCGGACATGTCGCAAAGCGCACTGGCTAGAATCGGCGGATCCCCCGAAGGAGTTGCCCCCAGCATGTGCGGAATCGTTGGTGCGATCGCCGATCGCGATGTGGTCCCCGTCCTCATCGACGGACTCAAACGTTTGGAATACCGCGGCTACGACTCGGCCGGCATCGCCGTGTTCGACGGCGCGCAGCTGCGTCGCGTGCGCCGCACCGGCCGCGTCGGCGAGATGGAGGCCGCGGCCCAGGCCGAAGGCTTCAGCGCCCAGGTCGGCATCGGCCACACCCGTTGGGCCACCCACGGCGGCGTGACCGAAGCCAATGCCCACCCGCACATCAGCTTCGGCGAGCTGGCGGTGGTGCACAACGGCATCATCGAAAACCACGACGAGCAGCGCGAGCGCCTGCGCGCCGCCGGCTATGCCTTCGAGTCGCAGACCGACACCGAAGTCATCGCCCACCTGATCCACCACCACCTCAAGCAGGACGGGGACCTGCTGACGGCGGTGCAGAGCACGGTGCGCGAGCTGGTCGGCGCCTACGCCATCGCCGTGGTCAGCAAGCGCGAACCCGGCCGGATGATCGCCGCGCGCATGGGCTGCCCGCTGCTGATCGGCCTGGGCGAGGGCGAGAACTTCATCGCCAGCGACGTCTCGGCGATCCTCCAGGCCACCCGACGGGTGATCTTCCTGGAAGAAGGCGACACCGCCGACCTCGGCCGCGACGCGGTGCAGGTGTTCGACGCGCAGGGGGCGCGCATCGAACGCGAAGTGCACGTGTCCGACGTCTCGCTGGCCTCGCTGGAGCTGGGCCCGTACCGCCACTTCATGCAGAAGGAAATCCACGAGCAGCCGCGCGCCATCGCCGACACCATCGAGGCGGTGATGGACAACGGCGCGTTCTCGCCGTCGCTGTTCGGGGCCCAGGCCGAGTCGGTGTTCGCCGGCATCGAGGGCGTGCAGATCCTGGCCTGCGGCACCAGCTACTACGCCGGCCTGACCGCGCGCTACTGGATCGAGGCCATCGCCGGCCTGCCGTGCCAGGTCGAGATCGCCAGCGAATACCGTTACCGCGCTGCGGTCGCGAATCCCAAGCAACTGATCGTCACCATCTCGCAGTCGGGCGAAACCCTGGACACGATGGAGGCGCTGAAGTACGCCAAGTCGCTGGGCCACGAGCGCACCCTGTCGATCTGCAACGTGCCCGAAAGCGCGATCCCGCGCGCCAGCAAGCTGGTCTACTACACCCGCGCCGGCGCCGAGATCGGCGTGGCCTCGACCAAGGCCTTCACCACCCAGCTGGTGGCGCTGTTCACCCTCACCGCGACCCTGGCCAAGCTGCAGGGCAAGCTGTCGGCCGAGCAGGAAGCCGAGTTCGTCGACGCCCTGCGCCACCTGCCGGGCAGCGTCCAGCACGCGCTCAACCTGGAGCCGCAGATCACCGCCTGGGCGGAGCGTTTCGCGCCCAAGCAGCATGCGCTGTTCCTCGGCCGCGGCGTGCACTACCCGATCGCCCTGGAAGGCGCGCTCAAGCTCAAGGAAATCTCCTACATCCACGCCGAGGCCTATCCGGCCGGCGAGCTCAAGCACGGCCCGCTGGCCCTGGTCGACGCGGCCATGCCGGTGGTGGTGATCGCGCCGAACGACAAGCTGCTGGAGAAGGTGAAGTCCAACATCCAGGAAGTGCGCGCGCGCGGCGGCGAGATGTTCGTGTTCGCCGACCTCGACAGCCACTTCGGCGAGTCCGAGGCGGTGCACGTGATCCGCACCCCGCGCCATGTCGGCGTGCTGTCGCCGGTGGTGCATGCGATCCCGGTGCAGTTGTTGGCCTACCACGCCGCGCTGGCGCGCGGCACCGACGTGGACAAGCCGCGCAACCTGGCCAAGGCGGTGACGGTGGAGTAAGCCGCCGCTGTTTCGCCGCCGCGCCCGCCGCGCGGCGGCGACAGCTGCGACAGTGGCCGGCGGCGCGACCGCCGCCGGTCCGGCGCGTTGGATCCGCGCGTGCGGTTTGGCGAGTAGGGTTTCGCGAGTACGGTTCCGATCGATAACCTGATCTGCGCGCTCGGCGCTCCGCCGACGCGGACCTCCCGTCCGGCCCGCAAGCCGGAGCAACAAGGCGGCGCGCAACGCCGCCGTTCGGCCCAGCCCCACGGCGCACCGGCCGTCGCCCAGCGCCCTCATCCGAGTCCCGCGCTGCCATGACGATCGACCTCGAACGCTCCATCTCCCGCTCCGGCCCGAGCGCGGCCGCCGCGGAACCATCCGCCGCTTACCGCAACGACCGCGCCCACGTCATCCATTCCTGGTCGGCGCAGGCCGGCCTGGACCCGGTCGTCGTCGCCGGCGCCAGCGGCTCGCATTTCTGGGACGAGAGCGGACGGCGCTGGCTGGATTTCTCCAGCCAGTTGGTCAACGTCAACCTGGGCCACCAACACCCCAAGCTGGTCGCCGCGATCCAGGCCCAGGCCGCGCGCCTGTGCACGGTCGCGCCCTACCACGCCAACGAGGCCACCGCCGAAGCGGCGCGGCTGATCGCCCAGGCCGCGCCCGGCGATCTGAACAAGGTTTTCTTCACCAACGGCGGCGCCGAGGCGGTCGAGAACGCGGTGCGCATCGCCCGCCATCACACCGGCCGGCTCAAGGTGTTGTCGGCCTACCGCAGCTACCACGGCGCCACCGCCGGGGCGATCTCGCTGACCGGCGACCCGCGCCGCTGGGGCGCCGAACCGGGCATGCCGGGCACGGTGCGGTTCTGGGGGCCGTATCCGTACCGCTCCGCCTTCCATGCCGATTCGCCGGCGCAGGAATGCGAACGCGCGCTGGCCCACCTGGCCGATACCTTGATGGTCGAAGGGCCGCACACCGTCGCCGCGGTGCTGCTGGAATCGGTGGTCGGCGGCAACGGCATCCTGGTGCCGCCGGACGGTTATCTGCAGGGCGTGCGCGAGCTGTGCGACCGCCACGGCATCGTCATGATCGCCGACGAGGTCATGGCCGGCTTCGGCCGTTGCGGCGAATGGTTCGCGATCGACCATTGGGGCGTGGTGCCGGACCTGATCACCTTCGCCAAGGGCGTCAACTGCGGCTACGTGCCGTTGGGCGGGGTGATCCTCAGCGAATCCATCGCCAGCACCTTCGACGACCGCCCCTTCCCCGGCGGCCTGACCTATTCCGGCCATCCGCTGGCCTGCGCCGCGGCGGTGGCCTGCCTGAACGTGTACCGCGAGGACGGCATCATCGAGCGCGCCCGCCGCCTCGGCGAGCGGATCGTCCGGCCTGCGCTGGAAGAACTGCAGCGCAGGCACCCCAGCGTCGGCGAAGTGCGCGGCCTGGGCATGTTCTGGGCGATCGAACTGGTGCGCGACCGCGACAGCCGCGAGCCGCTGGTGCCTTACAACGCGGCCGGCGCCGACAACCGGCCGATGGCCGAGTTCGCCGCGGCCTGCAAACAGCGCGGCCTATGGCCGTTCGTGCACTTCAACCGGGTGCATGTGGCGCCGCCGCTGACCATCGACGAGGCCGACCTGCGCAGCGGGCTGGCGATCATCGACGACGCCTTGCAGGCGGCCGATCGCCACGCGGCGGGCTAACCTGCCGCGCCGGCGAACGCGAAAAGCCCCGGCCTGGGCCGGGGCTCGGGTATCCGCGTCTCAGGCCGCGGCCGCTTTCTCCGCCAACGCGTCCAGGCCGAAGATGTCCTTGGTGCTGTCGGAGAAGATCACCGAAAACACTTCGTCGTGGTTGCGGAAGGCCTTGAACTCCAGGCAGTTGCCGCTGGGGTCGCTGAGGAACATGGTGGCGTGCTCGCCCGGCAGTTCGCGCATGCGTACGTGCGGCGGGTCGATGAAGCCGTAGTCGCGCGCCTTGATCCGTTCGGCCAGCCCGCTCCAGTCGCGCCAGTTGAGGTTCATGCCGAAGTGCGGCACCCGCACGGTCTCGCCGTAGAAGGCCGAGCCGAACGAATGGTCCGCGTCGTCGCCGGTCTGCGGGGTCTGGTGGATCACCAGGTGGTGGCCGTAGAAATCCAGGTCGATCAGATTGCGGGTCGAGCGGCCCTGCTTGGCGCCGAGCACCTCGCAGTAGAACCGGCGCGCTTGCTGCAGGTCGTGCACGCCGATCGCCAGGTGGAACTGATGGATGGCGTCGTCGCGGTGGCCGGCCGCCGGGCCCAGCACCAGTTCGGCGACCGCGGCGCGCTCGCCGGCGGGCGCATCGTCGGCCTTGCTCGCCTCGTCCAGGATGTTGCTCCAGAACGACGACCACGCCGCCATGCTGTCGCAGAAACCCTGCTGCAAGGCCTCGACGCTGCCGCTGTCCATGCCGGCGATCTCGTCGCCGATCAGCTTGCGCAGCTGCTCGCGGTGGGCGATGTCGTGCTCGCCGACATGCAGATCCCAGAACGTCCAGGCGATCCGGTCGTGGTTGCGCTGGATATAGGGATTGCGGATCAGGTGCTGATACAGCCGCGCCAGGTAAATCTGGCAGACGCACTCGCCGCCCATGCCGCGCAGGCCGATGCCGTAGGCCGGGCTGCAGGCAGGGTCGATCAGGCGCGCGCGGGCCTGGTCCAGCAGTTGGATATTGCCGGCCAGCGCCATCGTCTGCGGCGAGGGCTGGGCGACGTCCAGGCTGGCGAGAAACCCGTCGTACAGTTCCGGGTGCGCCTGGGCCGGGTCGCCGCCGCCGAGCTCGTCGAGCAGGATGTCGGCGAGGAAGCTGCGCATCCGGCCGGGTTGCAGCCGGGCGACCAGCAGCGCGATATCGGTGATGTAGTAGCTGGTGAAGTAGCGGTACTGCAGCAGCAGCGAATGCAGACGCTGCGGGCTGGCGGTTTCCACGAAGGCGAACATGGCCTGCGCGCGCTCGACGGTCTGGCGTTGCAGCTCGTCGGCCAGGGCCCAGAACCGATCGATATCCACCTGGTTGGAGCAACACGGCTGTGATGGCGAAACAGTCTTCATGTTGGTCATCCGTCCTCTAGCTTCGAAGGTGAGTGACGTCGCCCGGAGCGGGATTGCGCCCGCGGCCGGGCTGTGCCGAAAGCCCCTGGTCGAACACGTGGCGGCGGCGGGGCGGACCGCACCCGTTCTTTTCCGTAATGCGTCCCGGCGGCGCCAGTGACAGGGCGCTGGAACGGCGATGACGGCCCGGGCGAAACCCCACGGGCGTGTCGCGCAGCCAGCGCGCCGGCCGGCCGCGACCGGCGCATCTGCGGCGAGCGCAGGATCGGCGGACGATGCGGCGCACAGCCTCTCCGGAGCGGGTCGCGCCGGTTGCGACCCGAGCCCGGATGCCGTCCCTGGTCGGCTACGGATGGGACGTCGTTGCACTCGGCGCTGCTGCTGTCGCCCGCGGCAAACGTTCGCGTCGATCGGAGCGTCGATCGGAGCGGCCGGCCGTCGGGCCAGCATCCACACTCGCCCGCGCCGACACCGTGATTCGCGGCTCCGAATTACAAGTCGTCGGGTCGGGCCGCGGGACCAGGATCCGGCGCGAGATCCGCATTCATACGGCAGCGCAAGCCCGCAACGGCGGCATGCGGATGTACAACCGGTTGCGGAATCGGACGCTGCGCCGCGAAGGGTCTGGGATCGCCCGAGACAGGAGCTGGGCTCTCCGAAAAGCGCGGCAGCTTGGGGCCGGCTGGATGGCCGCCGCTTGCCGGGTAAGGTCGAGCCGGGCAGGTGGCCCCGTCGCATGTCGAATCCACGGCCGGCCGTTCGTCGCCAGGGTGAAAGGCGGCCAGTTCTTCCGATCGAGCCGCACCAAGACCCAGCCAGGAGCACTCGCCATGAGCATCGTCATCACCGCCTTCGAACGCTCGCCCGACGGCGGCCAGGTCCTGGCGCGCGATACCCGCGTACGCTGGGCGCTGGAAGAAGTCGGCCGGCCCTACGCAGTGCGCCTGCTGTCGTTCACGGCGATGAAGCAGCCCGCGCACCTGCGCCTGCATCCCTTCGGCCAGATTCCCACGTTCGAGGAGGGCGGTCTGGTCCTGTTCGAAACCGGCGCGATCGTGTTGCATCTGGCGCAGAACCGCCCCGGCCTGCTGCCGGATGAGGCCAATGCGCGCGACCGCGCCATCGCCTGGATGTTCGCCGCGCTCAACACGGTCGAGCCGCCGATCCTCGACCTGGCGGTGGCCAAGATCCAGGAAGGCGATCGGCCGTGGGCGCAAGAACGCCTGCCGCTGGTCGCCGATCGCATCCGCCAACGACTGACCCAGCTGGCAGAGCGACTGGATGGCGAGGAATGGCTCGATGGCGGTTTCAGCGCCGGCGATCTGATGATGGTGTCGGTGTTGCTGAGGCTCAGGCCGTCGGGCCTGCTCGCCGAGTATCCGTCGCTGGCCGCCTATGTCGCCCGCGGCGAAGCGCGGCCGGCCTATCGGCGCGCCTTCGCCGCTCAGTGGGCGGTCAACGCCGGCCCGCCGAAAGCGGGCTGATCCTCATGCCCGCCGCGTAGCGCAGGGGCTCAGACGCCGGCCTCGCGCCCGGCCAAGTATTCTCTCGCATAGTCGACGACGTCCGCAGGCGCGTCCGGGTGATCGAGGATTTCGCCCACGACTTCGTCCAGCGTCCGGCCTGCGATCGGTGCGGCGCCGACGTTGTGCAGACGCAAGACCATCCGGGTATTGAACTCGCCAGGTTTGCGGCGCACCGATGCCAGCAGTTCCGGCTCGTAGCCTCGGCATTTTTCCAGCGCATGCAGCAGACTCCAGAACAGGCCGTAGGCGTCGTCCTCGGGAAAGCGCTCGAATACGCCGAATGAGGCGCGGAACTCGTCCTGCCCGCACGTCGAAGGGTCGATCTTGCCGATGGCCTCGGACAGAGCGTCGAGGTGCTCCTCGCTATCGGGGTCGGTGAAGCTCTGCAGCAATTCGATCAGCTATGGCGACATGGCATGGGGCTCGATGCTCGACTCAGGCCGAGTGGGGAAGCGGTCGCGGCTCGGATGAACCAGGCGCGGAACGATAGCCTGTCATGTTCCATGCGCCCGGCCAAGACGGGCTCGATCGAAGAAGCCTGCCGCAATAGGCGTCCCTGCGTCCGCCGGTTCCGGCAGGGGCGAGTCGTGAGCCAATGCAACGCGATCGGGCGGCCGCGGGGGCCGGGTGCAGTCGTCCGGCCTCGGCTTCGGCGACGACCGCCGGCAAGACTCGCTGCGTTGGACGGCCTGCCGCTCTTGAAGGCCGCGCAGGTTCGTCGCCGACGACAAGCGAGCGCGAGTGGCCTTGGCATTCGCGGTTCCGCGTAACAGGGGAGACGAGGCGCGCGACGGCCGTGGCGGCACGGGCGACGGCGGCCTGAGGGAGGGCGAGATGACGGACGAATCGACCACGCAAGCGGCGCCCGGCCGCGTCTTTGCGACCCAGTGCGACCTGGTCATGAAGGGCGGCATCACCAGCGGCATCGTCTACCCCCTGGCGGTGGTGGAGATCGCCAAGGCCTTCACCTTGCGCAGCATCGGCGGAACCAGCGCCGGCGCGATCGCTGCGGCGGCCGCGGCGGCGGCGGAGCTGGGGCGGCAGCGCTGGAACAACGACGCGGGATTCCAGGCCCTGGCTAAACTGCCCGAGCACCTGGTGAGCAAGCCCGTCGGCGGGCGCGGCACCAAGCTGTTGGCGTTCTTCAAGCCGGCGCCGAAGCTTCGGCCTTTGTTCGACGTGTTCCTGGGCGTAATGGGCGAGCGTACCGGCTGGCGTCGCGCCGGCGCCGGCGCGAAAGCGCTGTTCGCCCACTTCGCTCCGGCCATCGTGCTCGGGGCGGCGATAGGCAGCGTGCCGCTGGGCTGGGCGGTGGCGCGCAGCGGCGCCGTGTTGGTATGGCCCTGGGTGCTCGCCGGTGCGCTGACCGGCGCGGTACTGGTCGCGCTGGCCCATGCGCTGTGGCTGCTGTTTCGCGAGTTGCCGAACAATCGTTTCGGCGCCTGCACCGGCATGCCGGCTGCGGACGATCGGGCGCCGGAAGAGGCGCTGACCGTGTGGCTGGCGGACTATCTGGATGCGCTATGCGGTCAGCGCGACGCGCAAGCCGGCGAGGACGACGAAGTGGATCGGGCCAAGCCGCTCACGTTCGGCGACCTGCGCAAGCACGGCATCGATCTGCAGATGATGACTACCTGCCTGACCCTGGGCCGGCCGTTCCGGCTCCCGTTCCGCGACGATGAGCAGGTGCGGGAGAACAAACAGTTCTTCTACAAGGAGTCGGACTTCCGCGAGTTGTTCCCGCCGCGGGTGAATGCCTGGATGCACGCGCGCGAACGGCCGGCGTCGGCGGACGCCGGCTCGGCTTCTGAGGACCTGGACCTGAGCGGATTCCGCCGCTTGCCTGCGCCCGACGACCTGCCGGTGGTCGTGGCGGTCCGCATGAGCCTGAGTTTCCCGTTGCTGCTCAGCGCGATACCGCTGCATGCGGTGGACTTCAACCGCCGCCCGCGCAAGCGGTCCGCGACGCATGCGGCGCAGCGCGGCGAACCGCGGCGCAAGCTGGAACCGTGCTGGTTCACCGATGGCGGCGTGGGCTCCAATTTCCCGATCCATTTCTTTGATAGTTCGCTGCCGTGCCGGCCGACGTTCGGCCTCGACCTGGGGCAGGCGGAGGAGGGAGAGCCCGAGCGGGTGCGTTTTCCGAAGAAGAACGGCGACGCCCGGCTGACCTGGTGGCATCGGTTCGAGGGCGGAGGATTCGCCAGGCTGGCGGGATTCCTCGGTACGGTGGTCCATGTGGCGAAGGATTGGAACCACGAAACGCTTTCGCATCTTCCCGGCTTCCGCGACCGCATCGGCCTGATCCTGCTGACCAAACGCGAAGGCGGCTTGAACCTGTCGATGGACTCGGAACTAATCAAGGTCCTGACCGAGTATGGACGCATCGCCGGCCTGAACTTCGTCGAGCGCTTCGGCAACCCGGACCTGTGGACCGATGTGACCGATCCCTCCAGCATGAACTGGGGCAATCACCAGATCATCCGCCTGCGCTTGCTGCTCGCCGGCATGAGCGAGCTGCTCGGTTCGCTGGAGGGCGCGTGCGGAAAATTGCAGGGCACCGACGCGAACTTCGACCGCTTCTTCGAGCCGTCTGCGCACGCGTGCAGCTACAGCTTCGAAGGACTGGACAATCTGGACGCCGATCCGCAGGGCCTCTACTACACCCAGGCCGGACTGGCGTTGGAGGCGTTCAAGCGCCTGCGGGCGCTGGCCAAGCTGATCGATGCGTCCAACCAGGCGCGGCCGAGCACGCGATTGGAGCGCGAGGCGCCCAGGCCGACGCCCGAACTGAAGACGCGTCCGCGGATCTGAGCGGCCGGCGCACCGGTCGGGCCATCGCGGTTCGCGCGCCGCGAGATCGCAACCCACTGGCCGCGTACGCCCGACAACACGGTGGAGAGCGATGGCAGGAGCGCGATCGCGCCTAGGTTAGGCTTGAAGCCGGGACCAAGTCCGAGCCCGAGATGGGCGCCGTTAGCGCCCAGCGAATTCGATGATGACGTTTCCCAACGGAAACTCATTGGCTCGCTCCTGCCAACTGCCGTCCGGAAGCTTCATTCGAAATCGGTCGATGACGTAGGGCAGGCCTTCGCTCGCCAGAATGCCGGGGCCATCGGTCACCTGGAAATGGAGGTGCGGCTCGCGCGCATCTCCCGAATTTCCGACTGCCGCAATCGCTTCGCCCAGGCGCACTCGATCGCCCGTCTTGACGCGTACGCTGCCCGGTTTCAGATGAGCGTAGTAGGCGAACTGCCCCCGGCCCAGGTCGAGCACCACCGAATTCCCGGCGACCGTCTCCATCGTCACCGGAACCGCCGTTTCGAAGCCCGCCGGCGTACGTGGAATATTATCTGGCAAGTCGTTCCTGACCTGCACGACCGTCGCATCCGCCACCGCGCGAACGTCGGCGCCGTACGCATGATAGGAGCGCACGTCCCGCGGGTCGCCGGAGAAAAAGGCGCCGTCCTTGCGGCGCTTCCAGTCGATGGCGTATCGGCGCGAGATCTGCCCGAGTCCGCCGGCGACGATGAGGCCCGATCGGTGATGCGCGCCGACGCTCAAGCCGCTCACGGCTGCCCAGTCCGAGCCCGACAGCGGCGCGGCCAGGATCTTGAGTTCGCCTGGCTTCATGTCGACGATCGGTCCGTCGGCCGCGGCATCGTCGAGCAGCACCCGATGCGTCAGCTTTCCGGGCGGCGACCGGTCGTCGAAGGCGAGACACAGGAAGGCCACGGCCAGGCGACCGGGGCCCAAGGTCGGCGCTTCATCGAGCTCGCCGCCACCCACGAGCATGAGCTTGCCCTTGAGTCGCTCGCCTGAGAGAGAAACGAGGGGGGCGTCCATGGCGCGGGTTCCATCGAGAACCTGGATAGCGCGCAACGGCAAGGGGCTGTCCGAGAAGTTCTGCAGGTGCAGCTCGTAGATCATCATCGAATGGCCGTTCGCGGCGAATGCGGTGGGCGCGATCGGTGTGCGGAGCTCAAGCTGCACCGGCGGGAACGACGGGCCTCGAGCGGCCGGTGCGGGCATCGTCTCCTGTTCCGATCGGACGTAATCGCATCCGCCTGGAAGAGGCAGGTCGTTGGTTTGCGCCGCGAATGCCGGCGCGCCTCCCAACAGCACAAGCCCCAATGCGGCGGCGCGCAACCATGATGTCGACACTCTGGATTCCCTCCCGGAACGTTTGGCGAGGCGAAGTCTAGCCGAGTCGGCAACTGCATCGCTCTGACGGAGCCGGGAGGTCGCCAGCGGATCGAACAGGTCACGGGTCGTATCTGGGCCCGTTGGCGCTCGATGCGTGGAGTGCGCAGTTCGATTCGCATCGTAAAACGGTCGTGCCGCTGTCCGCTTCCTGCCGGAGACCGGCATCGCCAAGGACGCCGCTTTCCGACGATGCAGTTCGATGAGCGGCCAAACGCAGACGCTCGGCCGTGGGTGCTAAGCTCCGAAACCGGGCGGCGCCCGGAAACCGCCTAGCTCTCGTGCGATCAGCCGGGCCACTTCGATGGTGGTCCGGTCGCCGTACTCCGGGCCGATGATCTGCAGGCCGATGGGAAGCCCGGCGCTCGACAATCCGCAGGGAAACGCGGTGCTCGGCAGGTACGCGGCGGTCGCAAGGCCGACCCAGAAGTAATGCTCGTAGTGCAAGGTCCGTGCCGTGTCGACGGCGAGGACCCGCTCAAGCTTGGGCCGATGATCGTGTTCGTAGGCCGTGGTGGCGGAGACCGGGCATATCAGCACATCCCAATCGTCGAAAAAGGCGCGCCAGCGTAGTCGGTGCCGGGTGCGCGCTTCATCGTGATCGGCCCAGCTTCGATGATCCAGTACGCGCGCCCGCATCAGCACCGCCAACGGCGACTCATCGTCCGCATCGAGTTCCGCCGCCTCCTTGCGGATGAGGGAGTAGTACTCATCGGAAAGCTTGGCGAGTCCCGCCGATGCCAACAGGCTCAGGTAGGTGTCGTACGACTCTCGTGGATCGAACCCGGGCCGCGCCAGATCGGAGACCGCCGCGCCGGCCCGGGCAAGCATCTCCCCGACTTCCTGCACCCGATCCGATATCTCGACGGAGGTGGCGACGAAGTCCTCCTGCGGCCAGATCGCCACGCGCAGGCCCCGCAAGGTGCGGGCCCTCGGTTCTGGAAGTTCCAGCTTCCAGCCCGACGACCGGAACCGATCGGGACCGGCTACGACCTCCAGGGCCAGCGCCAAGTCTTCGGCGCATCTTCCCATCGGCCCGACGACATTCAGGTCCGGCGCGGATACGACGCCCAGAGGATTGTGGCCAAGCGTCGGAACGATCGCATAAGTGGGTTTGTGCCCATACACGCCGCAGAAGTGAGCCGGATTCCGGATCGATCCGCCGATATCGGAAGCGAATTCCAGACCGGTCAAGCCGGCCGCCAGCGCGGCGGCCGAGCCGCCGGACGATCCGCCCGGCGATCTGCGCGTATCCCAGGGATTGTGGGTCGTTCCGTAAATATCGTTATAGCTCTGCCAGTCGCCGAGCCGCAGCGGGACGTTGGTTTTTCCCAGGACATGGGCGCCGGCCGCTTTCAGGCGCTCGACCACCGTCGCGTCGTGCCGGGCGAGGTGGTCCCGATGCTCCGGCACGCCCCAGGTCGTGGGCAATCCGGACACGTCGAAGGACTCCTTGATCGTCATCGGGACGCCGTGCAGCGGCCCCGATCGGTGTCCACGGGCGAGGGACTGATCGGACGATTTCGCCGCTTCCAGCGCGCGTTCGAAATCCCTCACCACCACCGCATTCAAGGCTTTATCGAGCCGTTCGATGCGCTCGATGTAGTACCGGGTAAGTTCGAGCGAGCTGACTTGTTTTCGCCGAATCAGTCGCGCCAGATCGGTCGCCGACGAAAAAGCCGGCTCTTGCGATGAGAAGCCAGTGCGCGCAGACGCAATGGGGGAGTCGCAGGACGGAACCGCAGCGCCGTCTGGCGCCCCAGGAAAATCAGGCCCGGAAATCGGGTTCATAATGCCCTGTGTGTAGGTCGGTGGACTGCGGCCAAGGGTGTTTTCGCCCCTGGTGCTTGCCGGCTTGTCCCGCGATGCCGGAATTCTAGCGGAAACGCAAGTGGCCGCAACGAGTCGCGCCGCGTCTCCGATTTGCTCGGCCAGGAGAGCCCGATCGATGCCTTCGCCAGGCGTCGGTCACGGCAATTCCCCGCGTAATGGGCCGAAGTTTCCGGCCCGAAGCGGATTCTCGCCGGCCATCGGCGTTATTGCTTGACAGGCCGATGGCTATGGCCGGACCCTGCGCGGCATGAATATCGATATCGAGAAGCTCAGCCTGCCGGAACTGAATTCCCTTCTGGCAGCCGCGGAGCGGCGCAGGAAGCTGTTATCCAGCCGTCGCCCTGTCGCCTTGGTTCGTCGGAAGGCGATCGCGCTCGCCGCGCAGCACGGCTACACGATCGAAGAACTCTATGGGGACCCGCCGGCGGCCGAGGTCTCGCGCAAGAAGCGGGCCCCGCGGAGAAAGGCGGGCAAGAAGGCGAGCAAGGTCGCCGCCAAGTACCGCGACCCGGACAACAAGCGCAATACCTGGTCGGGTCGTGGGCGGATGCCGCGCTGGCTGGCTCAGAAGACCAAGCACGGCCGTAGCGTCACCGATTTCCTGATCCCCGGCCTGGCCAAACCGACCGCACGCAAGAACAGTCCGATCGGCCGGCGTACGCTGGTCAAGAAGAGCTGACGCCGCATCCCCGCTGCGCGAAGCGGCTCGCGCGGGCTCCATTCGGGCTCTTATGCCCCATCAGTCCCGGCGATAGTCGTCCAGGTAGACCGGCGGCAGCCCGCGCGCGTGTCGCATCCACTCGTCCACGGCCGGCCGCCTCAACAGGCGCGAAGCCCACTCGACACTCAAAGGATAGGCGCTCAGATCCGGCGCGTGCGCCAGCAAGCGGACGACCGTCGGCACGAAGGCCAGGTCGGCCAGGGACAGTTCTGCGCACAGCCACGGCCCGCCATTGCGTTGGAGCGCGCCCTCCCAGGCGGCGGCGATGCGCTCGGTCTCGGCTTGCTCGTTTTCTGTCATCGCGCGGCGGTCCGGATAGAACGCGCTTTCGAACGACAGCCGCGCACACAGACCCGACAGCCCGGCGTGCTGCCATGACACTAAGGAGCGTGCGGTAGCGCGGGCCGCTAGGTCGCGCGGGAGCAGGGCCCCGCCGGAAAGATCGTTGGCGTATTCCATGATCGCCAAGGAGTCGTAGACGACATGGTCGCCTTCGACCAGGACCGGGACCGCGCCGGGCGGCGAGAACGCCCGGATGCGCGCGAGATTGTCGTAGCGCTGAGGCACGCGGATATCGACGATGCGTTCCTCGAAATCGACCTGCGCCTCCCTGAGTGCGAGCCACGCCCGAAACGCCCAGCTCGAGGCATTGCGCGTGCCTGAATACAGGATTCGACTCACCTTTTCCTCCAGATGGCTGGTCGCGCAGGGCAAGCCCCCCGCGGGATACGGTTCACGGCGCGGATTGTGGCACGCGAAGCCGCGCGCCCAAGGTCGGCATGAGGATAGCGTCGTGCAGTACCGGCAGCAGGTAGAGCAGCCCCGGTGCCATCGCGTCGCGCTTGATCATTTGTCTCTCCCCGAGGTCCGGACAGGCTAGTGAACGAAATGCTGCGTGCTCATGCGCTGGTCGTCAGGAGCCCGATAAGCAGCGAGGCGAACCCACGCGGAAGCGGCCGACCGACAGCTCAACCCACCACGGAAGGATCCGCCGTCTCGATCACCAGTGGGGCATCGGCCGCGGCGTCTGGCACGCGCCAGACCCGCGCCTGCGCACCGACGCCGGGCACCTGCGTTTGCAACAGGCATTCGCGCGAGTTGTCCGGATTCCAGTGGGCTTGCAGCGCAAGGCCATCGGCGAGCCGCACCAGCAGGACGAAGGACGACACCGAGCCGTCTTCGGCGAGCACCCAGCACCGGCCGGTCACCTGGCCGGCGGTCGCGACCGCGGTAGGGCCGATTTCGCGCCACAGCGCTTCGAGACGGCGTTCGAGCGTCGCCTGTCGGATCGAGCCGGCCAGGATCGCCCACAGCGCGAGCACGAGGCAGGCGAGCAGGACGGTGAAGATCAGGTTGAACCACCAACCGGGAGTTTCGTCGGTCCAGAGTTGGACGATGGCCCAGGCGGCGCCGGCGCTGGCGACGAGGTTCAAGAACGCGAACCCGGTGCGTCCCGCGGTGCCCATGCGGCGCGGGAAGCGCAACGACTCAGGTGGCGGTGCGGACGGCGGCGCGGCGGCGTCCAGCCGCGGCACGAGGTGGACGACGTGGCCGTCCTGGTCGTCCTGCGTCCGATGCGTCGACATGCGCGCATGGTAGCGGGCGGGGTTGGGGCGGCCAAGCGCCTCGGGCACCGCCGACGAGGCGTCGGCGGGGGCGGCGGGGCGTTGCTGCAGGTCGGGATAGCGCGCCGGGCGCAGCGCCCGGCCGGCTGGGCCCACCGTCCCGGCGCGACGCAGGCACGGTTGGCCGCCTCGGTCGGGGCTTTGCGCGTCGGGATGGCCGGCGCCGCGGTATACCGGTCCGGCGCGCCCGCCGGCGCTGGCATGATGGGCGTTGATCGCCCGTATGGCATGGGTGCCGCCGATCCGATGAACGCCTCCGCCGACGATTTGGACCGCCGCAACGACGAGCCGCCGTTCTGGCTGCCCTTGCTCGCGGCGCTGCCGCTGGCGGCCTGCCTGCTGCTGAGCGCGGTGCCGATCCTGGGCCAGGGGGCGGCGAGCGCGTCGCGCACCATGTACCTGTGGGCGTTCGTGCTCTGGCTGTTGCCGTTGACGGCCTTGCAGCGGGCGTTGCGGCAGCGCTGGTCGCTGGCGACGACGGCGGCGGTGCTGCTGCCGGCGACTTTCCTGATGGCCTGGGCCAGCCGTTGGTTGTTGCTGTTGCCGCCGTTGCTTGCGCGCGGATCGCTGCCGCCGCACTTCGATTGGGCGATGAGCTTGCGCGGCCTGGAAGGCACCTGGCTCAGCCTGGTCGCCGCCTGCGCGATCCATGCGGTGGTCGCCTACGCCGTGCAGCTGCGCCGCGAGCGCGAGCGGGTGGCGCAGGCGCAGGCCTGGGCGCGCGATGCGGAGCTGACCGCGCTGCGCTATCAGTTGCAACCGCATTTCCTGTTCAACACCCTCAATGCGGTCTCGGCCCTGATCGGCGAAGGGCAGGGCGGGCAGGCGCAGCGGATGCTGGCGCGCCTGAGCGAGTTCTTGCGCGCCACCCTCGACGGCGGGCGCGGGCACGAGGTCAGCCTGGCCGAGGAGTTGGCCTTGACCGAGGCCTATCTGGAAATCGAGCAGGCCCGCCTGGGCGAACGGCTGCGATTGCGCTGGCAGATCGGCGCCGGCGTGCTGTCGGCGCGAGTGCCGTATCTGCTGCTGCAGCCGCTGGTCGAGAACGCGGTCCGCCACGGCATCGCCCGGCGCAGCGCGCCGGGTCGGATCGACCTGGACATCGCCGCCGATGGCGATGCCTTGCGGATCGAGATCGTCAACGATCCGGCCACGACTCCGGCCACGACTGCGGATGGCGATGCCGATCCGGCGCCGG
The DNA here is from genome assembly GCF_019733395.1 of Lysobacter sp. BMK333-48F3. Lineage (NCBI taxonomy): Bacteria > Pseudomonadati > Pseudomonadota > Gammaproteobacteria > Lysobacterales > Lysobacteraceae > Lysobacter > Lysobacter sp. BMK333-48F3. Next base: position 2,351,218 of record NZ_JAIHOO010000001.1, read on the forward strand.
CGGGCGGCACGATCGGCTTGCGCAACGTGCGCGAGCGCTTGCAGGCGCTGTATCCGCAGCGGCATGCGTTCGAAGCCGGCATCGACGGCGACGGCCGCTACCGGGTGCGCCTGCGCCTGCCGCTGCAGCCGGTTCTGGCCGCGGCCGACACGCAGGAGGCGCGCTGATGCGGGTGGCGGTGATCGACGACGAACCGTTGGCGCGGCGCGGAGTGATCCAGCGCCTGGCGCGCCACCCCGACCTGATGCTCGCCGGCGAGTACGCCGACGCCGAATCGGCGTGCGCCGGGCTGCCGGTCGCGCCGGTCGACCTGGCCTTCGTCGACGTGCAGATGCCGGGCCGGAACGGCCTGGAATGGCTGGCCGCGTTGGCGCCGGCGCAGCGGCCGCTGGCGATCCTGCTGACCGCGCATGCGCAGTACGCGGTGCAGGCCTTCGCCTTGGAGGCGGTCGACTATCTGCTCAAACCGATCGACGATGCGCGCTTCGACGAGGCGGTGGAGCGCGCGCGCCGGCGCCGCCGCGAGCGCGAAGGCGCCGGCGCCGCTGCGCCGGCCGTCGCGCCGCTGCGTCGGTTCGCGGTGCGGGTCGGCCGGCGCGCGGTGTACGTCGAGGCCGACCGGGTCGAATGGATCCAGGCCGACGGCGACTACGCTCTGCTGCACATCGGCGGGCGCAGTCATCTGTTGCGCGAACCCTTGCATCGGCTGGCCGAGCGCCTGGACCCGCGGCGCTACGTGCGCGTGCACCGCTCGGCGATCGTGCGCGTGGACTGCGTGGCCGAACTGCAGGCGCTGCCCAACCGCGACGCGATCGCACGCCTGCACGACGGCACGCCGTTGCGGGTCAGCCGCACCTACATCGACGCCTTGTTGGCCCGCTTGCGCGACGGCGCCGGCACCGGTTGAGCGGCTGGGCCGGGACGGGTCCACCGGTTCGCCTCAGCGCGCGCACGGTCCATCCCAAATGCGGTGCGGCCGCGAACGCCGGCTCCTACAGTGAAGGCCAGCCTTCCACGGAGCTCCACCGGCATGATCCGCCTGCGCCGCAACCGCCGTTCCCTGGCCGCCTGCCTGCTGGCCGCGACGCTGTCCGCCGTCGTGTCGCCCGTTTGGGCCGACTGCGGCCGGGCGCCCACCGACCCCGCCGCGGTCACCGCCCAGTCCCTGCTCGACGCGCTGGTCGGTCTCAACGGCGTGCCCGGCATGGGCGCGGCGGTGTGGCGCGACGGTGAGTTGGCGTGGACCGGCTGCGCCGGCTGGCGCGATCTCCAGGCCCAGCAGCCGGTGCGCGCCGACACCGTGTTCCGTTTCGCCAGCGTGTCCAAGGCGATCGCCGCGACCGCGGCGGCGAAACTGGCCGAACAGGGCAAGCTCGACCTGGACGCGCCGTTGCAGGCGCGGCTGCCGTGGCTGCCCGCCGCTTGGGCGCCGATGACTCTGCGCCAGGTCGCGGCGCACGTGGCCGGGCTGCCGCACTACCAGGCCGGCGACCAAGGCATCGGCCGCGACGGTCGCCGTTACGCCAGCCAGCGCGAGGCGGTCGGCGTGTTCGCCGGGCGAGCGCTGTTGAGCGCGCCCGGCAGCCGGTACCACTATTCCTCCTATGGCTACACCCTGGTCGGTGCGGCGGTCGAAGACGCCGCCGGCGAACCGTTTCTGGATTACCTCGGCCGCGCGATCGTGCCCGGCCTGAGCATCGACGCCGAGCAGGGCGGCCGCGGCGAACGCGAATCGCAGTTGTACGAACTCGAAGGCGGCGCGGCGCACCGGGTCGAACGGCCGCGCAATCACAGCTACTCCTGGGGCGGCGGCGGCCTCGCCGGCACGCCCGAATCGCTGGCCCGTTTCGGCGGCCGGCTGATGAGCGGGCAGATCCTCGAGCCGGCCAGCTTCGCCGCCCTGCAGCAGCCGCTGCGATTCGACGACGGCCGGCCGGTGCGCGAGCGCGACTACCGGCTCGGCCTGGGCTGGCGTCTGGGCACGGACCTGGACGGCGCGCGCATCGTCCACCACGCCGGGATCACCGAAGGCGCGCGCGCGGCCTTGGTGCTGTGGCCGCAGCGCGCGATCGCCGCCAGCGTGGCCTCGAACGCGGAATGGGTATCGTCGATCGAATCCACGACGATGATGCTGGCGGCGCCGTTTCAGCCGCTGCCCGCGGGCTTGCCGACGGCGGCGTGTCCGCTGGCCCAGCGCCGCTACCGCGGCCGCCTGGGCGAGCAGGCGCTCGGCGGCGCGATCCGCTTCCGTCTCGAACGCGGACGCTGCGTCGGCGAGTTGGAGGCCGATGCGGTCCTGCGCGCTCATTTCGCCAAGGCGTCGGCGTGGACTCGACCGCGCCTGCAGGCGATCGCGCTCGATGCCGGCGGCGGGCTGGCGCGCGCCGCGCTGGTCACGCCGTTCGGCCTGTACGACCTGCGCGCGCAAGGCGACGGCCGCTACCTGGCGCAGTTGAGCGGCGACAAGCTGCTGGAGTTGCGGCTGTGAGCGCGCGTGTGGCGATGCGGCGGGCGCTGGCCGCGCTGAGCGCCGCTCAGACCTGTGCCGGCCACTCGGCGATCAGGAAATCGATCAGCGCGCGCACTCGCGAGGACACGTGGCGCGCGCTGGGGTAGACCAGCGAGAACGGACGCGAGCGGCCGGCGTAGTCGCCCAGCACTGCCTGCAGCCGGCCCTGGGCGAGATCGTCGGCGACGATGAAGCGATAGGTCTGCAGCAGCCCGGCGCCGGCGCGCGCCAGCGTCGCCGGGCCGAGGAAGTCGTCGCTGCATTGCAGGCCGCCGCGGGTATCGAGGTCCAGGTCGCGGCCGTCGCGGCGGAATTGCCAGGGCACGGCCTGGCCGCTGCTGGGCAGAACGAATTGCAGGCAGTCGTGCGCGGCCAGGTCTTCCAGCGTGCGCGGGACGCCGGCGCGCTGCAGATAGTCCGGCGCGGCCACCACCACCAGCGCGGCGTCGAACAGCTTGCGCACGATCAGGCCCGAATCCGGCGGCGTGCGGCCGCGCACCGCCAGGTCGAAGCCGTCGGCGGTGAAATCGATGTTGCGATTGCTCAGCTGGATGTCCAGCGTCACCTCCGGGTAAGCGCGGCGGAATCGCGCCAGCGCCGGCAGCAGCAAGTGATGCGCGACCGGCGTCGGCAGGCTGAGCCGGACCTTGCCGGCCGGTGCGCGCTGCTGGCCGCTGACTTCGCGCTCGGCTTCGGCGAGTTGGTTCAGGCCCAGCCGGCAATGGGCGAGATAGCGACGGCCGGCGTCGGTCAGGCGCACCCGGCGCGTGCTGCGCACGAACAGCTGCACGCCCAGGCGCGCTTCCAGCCGCGCCACCGCGCGGCTGACCGCGGCCGGGGTCAGGCCGGCCTGCTGGGCCGCGGCGGTGAAGCTTTCGGCTTCGGCGCAGAGGCAGAACAGCTCGATGCTGCCGAGCATGAGGGCGTCGAACTGTCGGCTCATGGTTTACGCCATGTAACTTATGAATTGATTCCGGACGCGTTTATACGCTTGCGGCGCATCAATAGCATGCCGGCTGTCGTTCCCCGCCCACAAGGAAGCCCGCATGAAGCTCTATTACTCGCCCGGCGCCTGCTCGCTGGCCAGCCATATCCTGCTGCGCGAAACCGGCGCCGAATTCGCGCTGGAGCGCGTCGACACCGCCCGCCATGCCACCGAAGCCGGCGCCGACTATTACGCGATCAACCCCAAGGGCCAGGTGCCGCTGCTGGAGCTGGCCGACGGCCAACGCCTCAGCGAGGGCCCGGTCATCGGCCAGTACCTCAGCGAGCGC